>NZ_RZPG01000026.1:0-99079 GCF_004022765.1 Mesorhizobium sp. M6A.T.Cr.TU.014.01.1.1 | reverse complement strand
CCCCGGCGGATGAGCGCCAGCCCCACCTCCCCCTTGAGGGGAGGTCGGACCGCAGGTCCGGGTGGGGTCGTCTGCGAAGTGCTCGACGTTCTTTTTCGTCGGCGCGCTGCACGCAGGATCCCACCCCCGGCCTTTGGCCGGACCCTCCCCTCGAGGGGGAGGGGGACGTAGAGCCATGACCTCCATCGCAGCAATCACCACACCCGCACGCCGCCGCAAACTGGTCGGCGCCGGCCGCCGGCAGTGGATCGGCCTGCTCTATGTCGCGCCGGCCGTCGCCCTCGTCGTCGTCTTCTTCATCGTCCCGCTCGGCATGACCGCGTGGATGTCGCTGCACAACTGGCCGCTGATGGGCGCGCACTCCTTCATTGGCCTCGACAATTACTGGGCGATCCTGCGCGATACCAGGTTCTGGAACGCGCTCAAATTCACCGGCTACTACACGGTGATCGTCACGATCGCGATCTTCGTCGTCGCCTTTCCGCTGGCGCTCTTCATCGAACGGCCGCGGCCGCTGACCGGCTTCTACCGGACGTCCTTCTTCATGCCGGCCGTCATCGGGTTCGCCTCGGCCAGCCTGCTCTGGTCGTGGCTGCTCAATGTCGATTCCGGCTTGTTCAGCCCGGCCGCCTTCGAGCTCGGCCTGACCGAAAGGAAGGTCAATCTGCTGGCGACGTTCCAGCCGGCGTTCTGGTCGATCATCGCCATGGTCGTCTGGAAGGTGGCGGGCTTCACCATGATCATCCTGATGACCGGCCTGCAATCCATACCGCCGGATCTGCAGGAGGCGGCGATGATCGATGGGGCAGGGCCGCTGGCGCGGTTTCGCGCCATCACCCTGCCGCTGATGCGCCGGACCCTGGCGCTGGCGCTGATTCTGTCGGTTGCCGGCTCGGTGCTCGCCTTCGACCAGTTCTACATCATCCTGCGCGGCGGGCCGCGCAACCAGACGCTGACCGCCGTCTACTGGATTTTCAACCAGTCCTTCGTGTCGTTCAAACTCGGCTACGGCGCCGCCCTGTCGATGATCCTGCTGGTCATCCTGGTCGCGCTCAGCCTCATCCAGCTGCGGCTGCTGCGCCAACCGGAGGGCGTCGACTGATGGCGCAGGCAAAGAGCCGCAAACGCCGTATCGGCATGCAGATCGCCGAGCACGCGACGGGCATCATCGCCTCGGTGCTGTTTCTGGCGCCGATCGTCTGGACCGTGCTTTCGGCGTTCAAGCCGGCGCAGGAATCGCGTCAGCCGCCGCTGCCGCCCTGGCCGACGACGGGTTTTTCGGTCGAGAACTACGCCACGCTCAATACGTTCGGCGACGGCCTCTGGCTGCCGGCGGAAAACAGCATCTATGTCTCTGTCATGACGGTCGTGCTGTCGGTGATCGTCAGCGTGCTGGCCGGCTACGGCTTCTCCCGCTTCCGCTTTCCGCTGAAGAACCTGCTCTTCGTCGTCATCCTGTCGACGATCATGATCCCGTTCCAGTCGATCCTGACGCCGATCTTCCTGGTGCTGACCAAGATCGGCCTGCACAACACGCTGACCGGGCTGGTCTGCGTCTATGTCACGCTGCAGCTGCCGTTCTCGATCTTCATGATGCGCAACGCCTTCGACGCGGTGCCGCGCGAGATCGAGGAGGCCGCCCGCATGGACGGCGCCAACAATGTCACCATGCTCTTGAAAGTGATGCTGCCGCTGGTCTGGCCCGGCATCGTCACTATCGCGCTGTTCGCATTCCTCGGCGCCTGGAACGAGTTCTTGGCAGCGCTGGTGCTGATGACCGACCAGTCCAAATTCACGCTGCCGATCATGATGACGGCGCTTCAGTCAGGCCGCTTCGGCGCCATCGATTGGGGCGCGGTGCAGGCCGGCGTCACCGTGATGATGGTGCCATGCCTGGTGCTCTTCCTGTTGCTGCAGCGCTTCTACATCCGCGGCCTCATGGCAGGGGCCGTGAAGTGATCCCTATTCGAACGGAGTAAATTGATGACCGCATCGCAATCCGCTAAGCCGAAGCTCGCCTTCCGTCCGCTGCCGGTGCCACAGGTCGATATCAGGGGCTTTTGGGGCGACCGCGTCGATGCAGTCGCCACCAGGACCGCCGATATCCTCTATGACCGCTGCGTCGAGGCGCGCATGCTCGAGCAGATCGACCCGGACCGGCCATCGCCCGGCGTCGTCATTCCGTTCCACTCCCCATCGCCGGACGAGGCAGCCGCCGCCGGCAACGAGTTCACCGGCTCGACGGTGACGACGCAGATGTTCTGGGACAGCGATTGGGGCAAGACGATCGAGACCGCCGCCTATTCACTCTACCGCCGCCGCAATGACGATCTGGAGAAGAAGATCGACGCCGTCATCGATATGTACGGCAAGCTGCAGCAGCCCGACGGTTATCTCTCCAGCTGGTACCAGCGCATCCAGCCCGGCCTGCGCTGGACCAATCTGCGCGATTGCCACGAGCTCTATTGCGCCGGCCATCTGATCGAAGGCGCGGTCGCCTACTACCAGGCCACGGGAAAACGCAAGCTGCTCGACGTCATGTGCCGCTATGTCGACCATATCGCCGAGACGTTCGGTCCCGAGGCCGGCAAGAAGAAGGGCTATTGCGGCCACGAGGAGATCGAGCTGGCGCTGGTCAAGCTCGCGCGGGTCACCGGCGAGCAGAAGTATATGGACCTCGCAAAGTACTTCATCGATCAGCGCGGCCTTGAGCCGCATTATTTCGACGAGGAGGCGCTGGCCCGCGGCGCGGACCCAAAAGCCTATCATTTCAAGACCTACGAATACAGCCAGTCGCACGAGCCGGTGCGCGAACAGGACAAGGTTGTGGGCCATGCGGTCAGGGCGATGTATCTCTATTCCGGCATGGCCGATATCGCGACCGAATATGGCGACGACACGCTGCGGGTGGCGCTCGACCGGCTGTGGGACGATCTCATGACCAAGAACCTCTACGTCACCGGCGGCCTCGGCCCATCGTCGCACAATGAGGGCTTTACATCAGACTACGATCTGCCCAACGAAACCGCCTATGCCGAGACCTGCGCTTCGGTCGGGCTGGTGTTCTGGGCGAGCCGCATGCTCGGAATGGGCCCCAATGCGCGCTATGCCGACATGATGGAGATGGCGCTCTATAACGGCTCGATTTCAGGCCTTTCGCTCGACGGCTCGCTTTTTTTCTACGAGAACCCGCTGGAAAGCCGGGGCAAGCACCACCGCTGGAAATGGCATCGATGCCCCTGCTGCCCGCCCAATATCGGGCGCATGGTGGCTTCTATCGGCAGCTATTTCTACAGCCTGTCGGACGACGCGCTGGCTGTCCACCTCTATGGAAATAGCACGGCTCGTTTCGATATAGCTGGCGGGCCGGTGACCTTGATCCAGACCAGCAACTATCCTTGGGACGGGGCAGTCTCGATCGCGATCGAGCCCGAGGCGCCGACCGAGTTCACCTTGCACCTGCGCCTGCCGGCCTGGTGCCGCAAGGCGGCGCTCAAGGTGAACGGGGAGGCAGTCGATCTGGATGATGTAACCAGCGACGGCTATGCCGCGATCCGCCGCGAGTGGCGCAAGGGCGATCAGGTGGAACTCGATCTCGAAATGGCCGTCGACCGCCTCTACGCCAATCCGCAGGTGCGCCAGGATATCGGCCGCGTCGCGCTAGCCCGCGGTCCGCTGATCTATTGCGTCGAGGAGACCGACAATGCCGGCCAGCTGCATCGCATAGCTCTGCCGCGGACGGCAAAGATCGAGGCGCGTGAGGAGCCCAACCTTCTGGGCGGCGTCGTGACACTCTCGGCAGTTGCCGAGAAAGAGGCCTCTGAAAACTGGGAAGACGGGCTCTATCGCACCGAACCGCCGGCAGTGGAGGAGACGAAAGTCAAAGCCGTTCCCTATTTCGCCTGGGACAACCGCGATCCCGGCGAGATGCTGGTTTGGCTGAGGAACTCCTGATCCGCGAATGCGGATCTTGAGCCGACGAAAGGCATTGTCTTGAATTTGCCGCCACTGCGCTAATTTAGAGGGGGAGAGTGGCGCCAGCCACTCGAATGGGTGGAGGCAGAGTTGGCGCTCGAAGATGTCGCGCGTCCGAGCGCTGGCGGTCGCTCTATAGCCGTAGCCGTCGCGGCGGTGCCGCTCCTTTTCGTCGTCAGCGGGCTAGCCATTCGCTATGCGGCATTTGCTTCGGTATCGGAGGAATCGGGTTTCGCGGCTTATGCCCGTGCGCTCTGCCGGTGGGATTGCGCCTGGTACATTGACATCAGCGAACAAGGTTACGAACGCTTTCCCATTCCAAACCACAGCAATGTCGGCCGCTGGGGCTTCTTTCCATTCTATCCGATGCTGGTGGCGGCGATCCGGATTGTTTTCCCTTTCCAGACGATACTGGTCGCCACCATCACCTCCATTGTTTGCAGCTACGCCGCCTGTCTGGTGGCATGGCCGCTGCTGGAGAAGAACATGCGGGCCTATGTGCTGTATTGCGCCTTTCTGCTCAGCGGCCCGTTCTCTTTTCACTTCACGACGTTCCTGACCGAACCTCTTTTCGTGCTCCTGACCTCGTGCGTTTTTCTGGCGCTCAAGCGCTCCAGCTATCTGGCCGCGGGCGTTTTATCCGCGCTCCTGTCGGCGACGAGGCTGGTCGGAGTTCTCGTCGTATTTGCGACCGTCATTCAAATGCTCAGGGAGCACCGCGAGCAGGGCGGATCGACGCTGTCCTTCCCGCGCTGGGTGCTTGGCCGGCCGGATCTGCTCGTCGCTATCCTCATCTCACCTGCCGGTTTGTTCGTTTACATCCTGTTTCTTTATCTTACGATCGGGGACGGCTTTGCGTTCTTGCATGTCCAGCGCGCATTTGGACGGGTAGCGGGCAATCCACTCGTTTTTCTATGGGACGGGCTCTCCGCCGTTCCGAAGACGGGTTGGCTGCCCACCGCGCCGCAATGGAGCGCGCTCGCCGCGATCGCCGGACTGGCGCTGTCGGCCGTTCTGGCGGCTCGCAGGCAATATGGCGCTGCGCTGTTCTGTGCGCTCTGCATCATCCTGCCATTGATCACCAACCTGGCCTCGATGGTCAGGTACGTCATTGGGCTTGCGCCTCTGACAATGTTGTTGGCCGTCCTGCTATCGGTGTCGAGGCTGACCTACCTAGCGGCTTTGGTTATTTTCCTGGGCGCCTGTTACTTCATGACTGCGGCGTGGATCGGGGGCTACCTTGCCCTGGTCTGACACTCTAGTGCCTTACAGACGCGCCGCCTGGCTCAGCGGCTACGCGTTCGCGGCGATTCTGGCCGGGTCCGAGATCGTCATCCTTGCGCTTGCTCTCGATCCGAACGTCAACGCCGACTATCGCGCCTATTACATCGATAAAACGACCACGTGCCTCAACCGCGATGCCGTCGGCAGCTACACACTTGGCGAGACGGTATCGTTCCGCAGCGACGGCGCGAAACGGGCAGCCAGCATGAAGGTCTGCGGCTGGTCGGGGTCGGCAGGCGACGGCACCCATTCGCTGGGCGAGACCTCGCGGCTTCGCCTGGAGATACCGCCGCTCGGTCACGGCTTGGCTGCCACGCTGCAAATGGCCGCCGTCATTCGGCCACCACAGATCACGCAGAGGGTGGTGATCTCGGTGAACGGGGTTCGGGCGCAGGCGGTGACGCTGTCTGGCAAAGAACCACGGATGGTTACGTTCATCATTCCACCGGCGGCTCTCGGCAAGACCGATACACTCGACATCGCCTTCGACTATCTCGACGGCATTCCGCAAACTCCGGCCGCCAGCAACATCTACAAGCGCTCCATCAAGATGGTGTCGTTCCGGCTCGATGCCATTGACACGGATTAGGTGGAGCGGTCGCTTTGCCGGCCGGGTCCTCGCTGCGCGAAAACCCATCGGTCGAGCATGAGAAGATTGACCGCTGGAATAAGCAAACATGTAACCAGAACGGCGATGATGGGCGGCAGGCCGAGTTTCATCGTCAAAAGTGCCGGCACCGCATAAGCCATGCCGAAGCCTGTCGCCGTCAGCAGGAGAAAACGCGCAGCTTCCGATCGATGCGATCCGCTCGACATGAAGGTTACCGATTTGTGCGCGAGATACGAAAACACGGCTGCCGCGGCGTAAGCCGCAAGCGACGCCTGGATGGGCGTGACGCCGATCCATTCCGATTTGATCAAGACGGTAGCCAGGACAGCATAAAGGATCGTCGCAGCGATGCCGACCAGCCCGAAGCGCGCCAGCAGCTTCAGCCCGGCACCGGCGGTCGAACGGCCCTTAGACATGCGCGCTGCACGCATACTGGGCCCCGAGCGGTAGAGGAGCAAGCAGGCGCTCGAGTCTTCTGGCGAAGGGCCTGGCCGAGGGCAGCAGCAGGAAATGCTCGGATCGGATATCCCGAAAACCCGTCTCCTGAAAGAGGGACCTTGCTTTGGCCGCGTTGAGCAGGACCGCGTCCTGGTCGAATGGACACCGCAACACCGCAAGACGCGTCAGCAGATTATAGGGATTGTGCTCGATGATGCAGGCGACGCCGCCCGGCCGCACGACGCGCCGCATTTCCCGGAAGAAATCGAGCCAGGAGACAGGCGGAACGTGATGGACGACGCAACTGGCGAAAGCCAGATCGAACGCGCCGTCCTCATAAGGCAGGCGCAGCGTGATGCACGCGTGATAGATCACACCTGGATTGTCCCGGCTGGCGCGCAGGATCGATTCCTCCGAGACGTCGCAGCCATCCAGGCTTTCGAACGCGCCTTCGAGATAAGGATGGAGCGAACCGACGCCGCAGCCGATATCCAGCGCCCGCACATTAGCCCCGCCCTGCCGAAGCCCTCGTTCGGCAACGAGACGCCGCAGCAGGTCGGCCTTGGCGATCAGAAAGAAGTCGTGCCTGAGGCCGGAAAACCGGATGGATCCTGCGACCGCCTCGCCATAATTTGATTTATAGCTGTCGAAGAGTTCGGCCATCAGCCGAGGCTCCATTCCTGGGTTTTCGAAGCGATCTTCGGCTCTCACCAAGAGGAGCGGCACGCATCGCCTTATCGAATCCGGTGACCCGATCGATCACGTAAAGCGGACGGCGTTTCACCTCGGCGTGGATACCGCCGACGTAAAGTCCGACCACGCCGGTCATGAAAAGATTGATGCCGCAAAGGAGCGACACGATCACCACGGTGGATGTCCAGCCGGCAATGATGCCGGTTTCAAAAATCCAGGCGAAGATGGCGTAAGCGCCGAACACTGCCGCAAGCGCGGAAATGGCCAATCCGCCCCACAGAGCCATGCGCAGCGGCTTCTCGGAGAAGCTGACGATGCCGTGAACGGCAAGGTGCATCATCTTCCAGAATGGGTATTTGGTCTGGCCCAGGGTCCGCGCCGGGCGTTCGAAAGGCACCGCCGTCTGCTTGAACCCCATCCAGGCGAACATGCCCCTGACGAAACGGTCGTGTTCGGGCATTTGCTTGAAGGTTTCCAGCGCCTTGCGGCCGACCAGGCGGAAATCGCCGACGTCGCGCGGGATGTCGACCGACGTCATTTTCTCCAGCAGGCGGTAGAAGAGACTCGCCGTAATGCGCTTGAACCAGGATTCGCCCTCACGCTTGACGCGGCGGGCATAGACGATCTCGAAACCTTCCTTCCACTTCGCCACCAGATCGAGAACCACCTCCGGCGGGTCTTGCAGGTCGGCATCCATGACGATGACTGCATCACCCGCAGCCGCGTCCATGCCGGCCGTGATCGCGACCTGGTGGCCGAAATTGCGGGAAAGCTCGATCAGCCGGAAGCGCGGCTCGACGGCGACCACGTTCCGAAGGTATTCGACGCTCCCATCAAGGCTTCCATCATCGACGAAGATCGCCTCAGCCTCTCCGTCCAACCGGCAGATCAGGGAGCTGATCCGCTCGATCAGTCGAGGCAGGACCTGCTCTTCATTGTATATGGGAAGGACCAACGAGTACCGTGGCGGCGACACGTTCACCGCAGTCCTGATGCTTTGGATCACAGAGTCTCGCATGCGGTTGAAAATGGAACGCAAGCTACAAAGTTCCCAAGGTACACAAGAAAATGCTAATTTAATGGTTCGGGTAGATGCCGATCATGCGTGGGAAAGGAGATAGGCGGCGTTACCGCGATCGACACGTCCGCATGTGATCGAGACACGACGTCAAAGGAGCTGTCGGCCGGTCCGAACCTGGCGCGAAGCAGTCTTTGAGGAACCTCTTCGGTCATGCCGCCTGAAGCCGATGTCCGCTGGCCGATCTATTCTGCTTGCCACTTCTGCCATTGCACAAGCCACATCGGAACAATAGATGGTGCGGAGCGGCCGCCACTTATGTCAGGCGGAAAAACAGGACTATGCGCATGACCGATACGCTGGACTCAGCGAAATTGACCGACCGCGTCGCGGCCCTGGTCGAAGCGGCCAAACGGGCCGGAGCCGACGCCGCAGACGCGGTTGCGGTGCGCGGCCGCTCGACTGGCGTGTCGGTGCGGCTTGGCAAGGTCGAGGGGACCGACGCGTCCGAGAGCGAGGATGTCTCGCTGCGCGTCTTCGTCGGCAAGCGGGTGGCGAGCGTCTCGGCGACCGCTGCCTCAGACCCGAAAGCGCTGGCCGAGCGCGCCGTGGCGATGGCCAAAGTGTCCCCTGAGGATCCCTATCAGGGCCTCGCCGATCCGGCCCTGCTGGTCGATAAGCCGCGCGACCTCGATTTGTTCGACGCGACGGAAATTTCGGCCGACCAGTTGAAGGAAGCAGCGCTGGCCGCGGAAGCGGCCGCCCTTGCCGTCAAGGGCGTTACTAATTCGGCCGGCAGCGGCGCCAGTGCCGGGCTTGGCGGGTTGGTGCTCGCCACCTCGCACGGCTTTGTCGGCCACTATGTCGCGTCGCGCTTTTCGCGCTCGACCAGCGTCATCGCCGGCGAGGGCACCGGCATGGAGCGCGATTATGAATTCTCCTCGCGCCAGCATTATTCCGATCTCGACGCGCCTGAGGACATCGGCCGCAAGGCCGGCGAACGCGCCGCGCGGCGCATCGGCGCGCGCAAGGCGGCGACCGGCCCGGTCAATGTGGTGTTCGACCCGCGTGTCGCTCGCGGCATCGCCGGTCATCTCGCCGGCGCCATCAACGGCGCGTCCGTCGCGCGCAAGACCAGTTTTCTGCGCGACATGATGGGCAAGCAGGTGGCGGCGGCCGCGATCACCGTCACCGATGAGCCGCTGCGGCGCCGTGGCCAGGCGTCGCGTCCGTTTGACGGCGAAGGCATCGAGGGCGAAAGACTGCTCATGGTGGAGAAAGGCATTTTGAACCACTGGTTCCTGTCGACCTCGGTCGCGCGGGAATTGGGGCTGACCACCAACGGGCGCGGCTCACGCAACGGCTCCTCCGTCTCGCCATCGTCGACCAACCTCGCCATCGAGCCGGGCGAGCGGGCGCCCGAAGACCTCATCAAGTCGCTCAAATCAGGTTTTTACGTCACCGAAGTGTTCGGCCAGGGCGTCGATATGGTGACTGGCGAGTACAGCCGCGGCGCTTCCGGCTTCTGGATCGAGAATGGCGAGCTCGCCTATCCGGTTGCGGAAGTGACCATCGCCTCGAATTTGAAGACCATGTTCCTCAACATGGTTCCGGCGAGCGATCTCGATCGCAATTTCGGCACCGCCGCACCAACGCTGCTGATCGAAGGCATGACCCTTGCCGGAGCTTGACCAAGTCACCTCCGCCGATGCCCGCGAGGACTTGGCCCTGCTGCGCGACGCTGCCCGCGAGGCGGGCGTCATCGCCATGCGCTATTTCGGCAACAATCCGCAAGTGTGGATGAAGGGCGGCACCTCGCCGGTGAGCGAGGCCGATCACGCCGCCGACGCCTATCTGCGCGAGACCTTGCTTGCGGCACGTCCTGACTATGGCTGGCTCTCGGAGGAGACGGCCGACGATCCGGCAAGGCTTGCCGCCCGCCGCACCTTCGTCGTCGATCCGATCGACGGCACGCGCGGCTTCCTCGAAGGCCTTCGCACCTGGTGCGTCAGCGTCGCGGTGGTCGAGGACGGCCGCACGCTCGCCGGCGTGCTCGAATGTCCGGCCACGAACGAGACCTATTGGGCGCTGCCCGGTGAGGGGGCGTTCCTGAATGGCCGTCGCATCACCGTGCGCCGCCCGGCAGCGATGGTCGAAATCGGCGGGCCGAAGCCATTGGTCGGCCTGTTGCCGGCGGAATGGCAGGGCCGGCTGAACCGCGTGCCCTATATTCCCTCGCTCGCGTACCGGCTGGCGATGGTCGCCAATGGCATGCTCGACGCAACCTTCGTCAAACCCAACGCACATGACTGGGATATCGCCGCGGCGGACCTCATCTTGCGCGAGGCCGGCGGCGCATTGCTCGACCAGAAGGGCCGCGCACCGCGCTATGCCGGCGAAGTGATCAGCCACGGCGCCCTGGTTGCCGGCAGCGGCGAACTGCTCGCCGTCCTCTCCGGCATCATCGCCGGGCAGGACAGTTGAACATATCATCAATGGTTCCAAAGTCGGCGGCTTTGGTCTAGACCTGTCACAAACTCACGATATGTGAAGGACCGACATGACCGCGGAAGACGGAAAGAAGCAGCTTTTGCACCTGGTGTTCGGCGGCGAACTGAAGACGCTGGGCGGGACCGAATTCCGTGATCTCGACGCGCTCGACATCGTCGGCATCTATCCGGACTATCAATCCGCGCAGACGGCATGGAAGGCCAAGGCCCAGGCCAGCGTGGACAATGCTCATATGCGGTATTTCGTCGTTCACCTGCACCGGTTGCTCGACCCCGACACCAAGGCTGCCGATTGAAATCGATGGATCATGAAGCGGTGAAAGGATCGGCCACGAGGTCTGGAGTCAGAAGGCATCCTGGCGGCACCCCGCGGACATTCTGGCGCAAGATTCGCGAACCGCTGGCGCAATCGCGATTTGTCAAGAACGCCATCGCCAGCCTATTTGCGCAGTTCGTTCGTCTGATCCGCCTGACCAACCGCGTTGTCGACGGATCGGCGCAGATATCGGGTGGCGCTTACTCGCAATTCGAGCCGGGCATCATTGCGCTGTGGCACGGCCAGCATCTTCTGACCCCTGCCTACTACCCCAAGGGACGGCCGCTGGTCGCCATGGTCTCGCGCAGTGCCGATGCTGAGCTCAACGCGCTGATGATCGAGAAATTCGGTATCGAGGCGGTGCGCGGCTCGGGCGGACGCGAAGGCGCGAAGCATCTCGACAAGGGCGGCGCCAAGGCGCTGATTGCCCTGAAAAAGTCGCTCGCCACCGGCAAGAACGTCGCCATGATCGCTGATATTCCTCATGGCACGCCGCGCGACGCGGGGCTTGGCATCGTTCTCCTGGCGCGGCTCTCGGGCCGGCCGATCCTGCCCGCGGCAATCGCCACCAGCCGCCGCAAGGTGCTGGAGCGCAGCTGGGACAAGACCACGATCAATCTGCCGTTCGGCCGCTCCTCGATCGTCGTGGGAACGCCGGTGTTCGTTCCGGCCAATGCGGATGAGGCCGAAATGGAACGCAAGCGCCAGGAGGTCACGGCCGCGCTCAACGCCGCAACCGCCGAGGCCTATCGCCTCGTGGATGGCTCGAAATGAGCGGGCGCTGGGCGCGCACCTTCCTGACGGCGTATCGTTTCGCGGGCGCAGCCGCCTATCCGCTGATTGGTCCTTATGTTGCCTGGCGCACCTCCAGGGGCAAGGAGGACCGAATTCGCCGGCGCGAGCGCTATGGAATCGCCGGGCGCGAGCGTCCCGAAGGGCCGGTGATCTGGATCCATGCGGCGAGCGTCGGCGAGACCATCGCCGTCGTGCCGCTGGTCGAGAGCATCCTCGACTACGGCGTCAACATCGTGCTGACGACGGGCACTGTCACCTCCGCTCAGGTTGCCGACGAACGGCTCGGCGACCGCATCATCCACCAATATGTGCCGCTCGACCTCAAGCCGGCGGTCAGCCGCTTCCTCGACCATTGGCGGCCGGATCTGGCGATCATCGCCGAATCTGAGATTTGGCCGATGACCATCCTGGAGCTCGGCGCGCGCCGTGTGCCGCAAGTGCTGGTCAATGGCAGGCTGTCGGACCGTTCGTTCAAATCCTGGAAGAAGCGCGCCAACATCGCCGAGGCGCTGTTCGAGAATCTCGCCCATGTCGTCGCCCAGTCGGAAATCGACGGCGAGCGCTTCCTCTCGCTTGGCGCCCGGCCGGTTACCGTATCCGGCAATCTCAAGGTCGACACGACGCCGCCGCCGGCCGATGAAAGGGCGCTGTACACGCTGAAACGCCAGATCGGCGTCCGTCCGACCTGGGCGGCAATCTCGACCCATGACGGCGAGGAAGTGGTCGCCGCCGAGGTTCACGCGATGCTGCACAAGCGTCACCACGGTCTTTTGACGATCGTCGTGCCGCGCCACCCCGATCGCGCCGAAGCGCTTGCCGCGCAGATTTCCGGGATGGGCCTGAAAGTCGCTCGGCGCAGCAAGGGCGAAAGAATCACCGCCGATACGGACATTCTGCTTGGCGACACGATCGGCGAGATGGGGCTTTATCTCAGGCTGACGGAGATTGCCTTCGTCGGCCGTTCGCTCACCTCCGAGGGCGGCCAGAATCCGCTGGAGCCGGCCATGCTCGACACCGCGGTGCTGGCCGGCCGCAATGTCCAGAATTTTCGCGAGACCTATCAGCGCCTGCTCGACAGCGGCGGTGCCAAGTTGGTGCGCGACCGCGACATGCTGGCCGGCGCCGTCAATTTCCTTTTGAGCAACGAGGTGGCTCGCCACGAAATGATGGCAGCCGGTGCGGCGACCGTCGACGAGATGCGCGGCGCGCTGGCGCTCACGTTGAAGTCGCTTGAGCCCTATATTCAGCCGTTGGTCGTCAAGTCGCGCCTCAAGGGCGCCAGCGGCCGCTAAGGTGGCCAGCGAAGCGCCACCCTTCTGGTGGGAAGAACCGGACTGGCGCGCGCTGGCGCTGACGCCGCTGTCCGCGATCTATGCCCTCATTGCCGGCCGCCGCATGCGCTCGGCGGCGCGCGAAAAGGTCGAGGCGCCGGTGCTGTGTGTCGGCAACTTTACCGTCGGCGGCACCGGCAAGACGCCGGTGGCGATCGCGCTCGCCGGACAGGCCAGGCGCATGCATCTCAATCCCGGCTTCCTGTCGCGCGGCCATGGCGGCTCCTTCGCGCAGCCGCATGTCGTCGATCCGCATCACGACGCCGCCAAGCATGTCGGCGACGAGCCGCTGCTTTTGGCCGAGCACGCGCCGGTCGCGGTCACGCCGAACCGGGCCGCCGGCGCGCGTCTTCTGCTGGAAAAGCATGGCTGTGATTTCCTGATCATGGATGACGGCTTCCAGAGCGCGCGCATCCATATCGATTACGCGCTGGTCGTCGTCGACGCGCGCTACGGCGTCGGCAACGGCCGCGTCATTCCTGGCGGTCCGCTCAGGGCTGGTATCGTCGACCAGCTGGTTTTCACCAGCGCGCTGCTGAAGATGGGCGAGGGCCTTGCTGCCGATGCGGTCGTCCGCCAGGCGGCGCGCGCCGGCCGGCCGATCTTCGAGGCGCGTACACGGCCAAGCAGGACGGCGGGGCTGGTCGGCAAGCGATTTCTGGCCTTTGCCGGCATCGGTCATCCCGACAAATTCTTCGACACGGTCCGTGAGGCCGGCGGCCAAGTCGTGCTGACCCGGTCGTTTCCAGACCATCATTTCTATGGTGAGGACGAGCTTGCCGAACTGGCAACGACAGCGCGAGGTGCCGGACTTGCCCTCATCACCACCGCCAAGGACGCCGCCCGGCTGCGCCACGATGCTGCGCCTGCCGAGTTCCTCGGGCAGCTCGATGTGCTGGAAATCGACACCGTGTTCGATCCCGACCACGTGCCCGAACGCATCATCGACGAGACGCTGGATGCCTGGCGGCAGCGCAAGCTGAAGGGGTGACTTTGGAGCCGATCCGGAAGCTGGTTTAACGCCGGCTGCGCAATTCCGGATGTGCCTCGATCTCGCGGCGCAGCGAGGCCGCAGCACTGACATAGGGCTCCTGCCTGGCGACGCTCCAGTATTTGAGTTCATCGAGCGGGATGCTTTCGCCGGTGACCGCGCAACGCACGAAGGCGCCGGGGCTGGTCACCTGGAAGTCGCCGTCTAGGTAGCGGATACGGGCTTCCTTGCCGCCGGGGCCTTCGAAACGGTTCATCATGACATGGAGCCAAGGTTCATGACGATGTCATCGCCACAAATTGCCGGCAAGGTCAAGCTTGGAGCGAGACAAGATTGGGTTTAGTCGGCTCCGTTTCGGACGACAATCAGCCGAGCAAGCCGGCAAAGTGGATGCCTGGCATCCTACTGCTCAGCTACGATGAAATCCTCGATCTTTTCCGCCGCCAGCCCGGCCTGGAGCGCGATGCGCCGGGCAAGCTCGGCAGCGGCGGCGCGCGGTCGCCCCATAGGCCGGTCGAGCCAGTAGGATATCGGACTGAGAACCATGCGGTCGTCGACGGCGACGATGCGGCCTGACTTCAGTTGATGCTCGGTCATCGGTGGCCGTGCCAGCGCGATGCCGAGGCCGTGGGTGGCAGCATCGAGCACCAGATTGTAATCCTCGAAGCGCCGGTCCTGTGGGCGCGGGCGATAGTCGATGTCCTGCGCGGCAAGCCAGGCGCGCCAGGCCGAGGCGTCCGAATCGTTGATCAGCGGGAATTTGAGCAGCCGGGCAGGGTCGCCACGACCGATCTCCTTGGCGAGGTCCGGCGAGGCGACGGGGAAAACGTGTTCCTCGAAAAGCTGCACCGAGACGCGGCCGGGGATACGGCCGCGGCCGCAGCGGATCGACAGATCGATGCCCTCGTCGGCAAGGTCCGCCTGGCGGATATCGACGTCGAGCACGATGCGCAGCTTGGACGGATTGTTTTCCAGCGCCGCCATGCGCGGCATCAGCCACAGCCCGCTGACCGAGGGGATCGAGGTCAGCCGCACCACGGCGGTGCCGCGCGGCTCGATCCAGCGGTCCGAATTGCTGGATATCAGCGCGAAGGCCTCAGTGGTGCGCAGATGCAGCCGGTTGCCTTCGATCGTCAGCGAGACACCGCGCGCGCCGCGATCGAACACTTTCAGCCCGAGCCAGTCCTCGAGCTTGGCGATCTGCCGGCTGACGGCGCCATGGGTGAGGTTGAGTTTTTCGGCAGCGGCCGAAAAGCTGCCCGTCCGCGCCGCGGCGTCGAAGGCGCGCAGGGTTTCAAGCGGCAGCATCGCGTCTGAGCTGTGATCCATAGTCACAGCTGACCCTCGATTTGGTCGTTTGTCAACCGGTCAGGAAAGGCGTTTTGTGTGTTTGAGCATATGAAACGCGAGAGAAATGAAATGAGCGCCTGTACCGGAACGTTGAATTCGACACAGCGGATGGACACCACTGCAGCCATTGCGGTGGCGTTGACGGTGGTCGGTTGGGCCTCCGCCTTCCCGGCGATCCGCGCCGGCCTCGCCGCCTTCGGGCCGCTGGAACTCGGCGCGCTGCGCTTTGCCATCGCGGCGGTGCCGGCGGCGATCTTCCTCGCCGTCAAGCGGCCTGCGCTGCCAAAGCTCGACGAGTTATGGCGCTTTGTCTTCGGCGGCGCCGTCTTCGTCGCGCTCTACACGGCAATGCTCAATTTCGGTGAGCTGACGGTTTCGGCCGGCGCGGCCGGTTTCATCATCAATGTCAGCCCGATCTTCACCGCGATCATGGCGATGGCGCTGCTCGGCGAGCGCTTTTCGGGCATGGCCTGGGCAGGCACAGCCATCTCCTTCGCCGGCATCGGCATCATTGCCATGGGCGAGGGGCAGGGCCTGCATTTCAACACCGGCGCGCTGCTCGTGCTGGGTTCAGCGCTGTGCTCGGCCGTCAACACCATCGTCCAGAAGCCACTGTTTGCCCGCCACCACCCGCTGACCATCGCCGCCTCCAACATGGTGCTCGGCGCGCTCTGCCTGGCGCCGTTCCTGCCAAGCGGCCTCGCGCAGGCGGCAGTTGCCGATACCGCCGGGCTTAGCGCCGTCATCTTTCTCGGCATCGTGCCGAGCCTCATCGCCTACGCCGCCTGGGCAACAGCACTTTCCCGGCTGCCGGCGGCGCGTGCCTCGAACTTCCTCTATCTGGTTTCGCCGGTGGCGACGCTGATCGGCTTCTTCTGGCTGGGCGAGGTACCGACGCTGCTTGGCATTCTCGGCGGTGCGCTGGCGCTCGGCGGCGTCATCGTGGTGAATTTGAAGCGCTGATTCAAAAGTTTGGAAGATTCACCTGATTCAAAAGAGCCGCTGAAGAGCGGCTCTTGTCGCATCCGCTGAGCTAGCGCCTCCCGAACAGCCGCTCGATATCAGCAAGCTTGAGCTCGATATAGGTCGGGCGGCCGTGGTTGCAGGTGCCGGAGCCCGGCGTCGCCTCCATCTGGCGCAGCAGCGCGTTCATCTCCTCGGGCTTGAGCAGGCGGCCGGAACGCACCGAGCCGTGGCAGGCCATGGTCGCGGCGATCCTGTCCAGCCGTTCCTTCAGCGTATCGACCGTGTCGTTGTCGGCGATCTCGTCGGCAAGGTCGCGCACCAGCTGCTGGACGTTGGTTTCGCCGAGCATCGACGGCGTCTCGCGCACGGCGACCGCACCCGGGCCGAAGCGCTCGACGGCGAGGCCGAAGCGGGCCAGCGTTTCGGAATGCATGGCGAGCCGCTCGGCATCCTCTTCCGGCAGGTCGACGATCTCCGGCAGCAACAGCATCTGCGACGGCACGGCGCGCGCATGCAGCGCGTTCTTCAGCGCCTCGTAGACCAGCCGCTCATGCGCTGCATGCTGGTCGACGATGACAAGCGAATCCCTGGTCTGCGCGACGATGTAGTTCTCGTGCACCTGGGCGCGTGCGGCACCCAGCACCGTGCCAAGCAGCGTCTCCGCCGTCTCAGTCTGTCCGGCACGCGCGTCGGCGCTGTGAAGCGGGCCGGCGTCGAACGCCGCTTGATCGTTTTCGCCGAAGCCGCCATTTCCTGGTTCGGTATTTTCAAACCCCATGTCCAGCGGCCGTTGCGGCGAGCGGGCCGGGTCGAAACCGGCGGAGCCGGAGGCACGGTAGGCCGCCTCGTAGCTGCGGTGGCCGTTGGCCGGTCCTGAATGGGCGTAGGACGCCGCGCCCGGCCGGAATGCCGCCATCATGCCGGCTGCCCCTGAAGTGGCGGCACGGATGCCGGCATTGGCCAATGCTTCGCGGATGGCGCCGACGATCAGCCCGCGCACCAATCCCGGATCGCGGAAGCGTACGTCGGCCTTGGCCGGATGGACATTGACGTCGACGATGGCCGGATCGAGCGTCAGGAACAGCACAGTCACCGCATGGCGATCGCGCGGCAGCACGTCGGCGAAGGCGCCACGGATGGCGCCGGCAATCAATTTATCGCGCACCGGCCGGCCATTGACATAGGCATATTGCTGCAGCGCGTTGGCACGGCTGAAGGACGGGATCGAGACGTGACCGGCCAGATGCACGCCATCGCGCACGGCGTCGATGGCGATGGCATTCTCCGGAAAGTCGGCGCCCATCACTTGCGCGACGCGGCGCAGCCGGCCTTCCGGGCTGTCGTCGGTCGCCGGCAGCTCCAGTGTCGAGCGGTCGGAACCGGCCAGCGTGAAGCGTACAGCGGGGAAGGCGATGGCGATGCGCTTGATCACGTCGCTGGTCGCCGAGCTTTCGGCGCGCTCGCCCTTCATGAATTTGAGCCGCGCCGGCGTGGCGAAGAACAGGTCGCGCACCTCGACCGTGGTGCCGCGATTGGCGGCCGCCGGCTTGACGGCGGACACGCGGCCACCCTCGATGCCGATCTCGGCGGCGGTGTCGCCGTTGGCCGTGCGCGAGCGGATCGACAGCCGCGCCACCGAGCCGATCGACGGCAGCGCCTCGCCGCGAAAACCGAGCGAGCGGATGTCGTGGATGTTGTCGGCGAGTTTCGATGTGCAATGGCGCGCGATCGCCAGCGCCAGTTCCTTTTCCGGGATGCCCGAGCCGTCGTCGGTGACGCGGATCAGGTTGAGCCCGCCGCCGGCGGTGACGATCTCGACTCTGGCAGCGCCCGCGTCTAGCGCGTTCTCGACCAGTTCCTTGACCACGCTTGCCGGACGCTCGATGACTTCGCCGGCGGCGATCTGGTTGATCATCGTTTCGGAGAGCTGGCGAATGGGCATGAGGGCACTATAGGCGGATTCGCGGCCCATACGGGAGAGGTAGAATTAAGGAATCCGCGGCTTACCGCGAACGGACCGCGCTCTTCACGTCATGAGCCTGGGCAATCCAGCCGCCAGCGCGTCGACGGCAAGACGGACCTTCAGCGGCAAGTGAGGCGTCTGCAGCCATAGCGCATAGGCGTCGTAAAGAAATCCCGGCTGTTCCGGCAGCAGCGGGACAAGTGCGCCGGCCTGAATGCGCTCACGAACCAGCCAGTATGGCAGCCAGGCAAGCCCCATGCCGGCGGCCGCGACATCGGCGATCGCATCGAGGTCGTCGAGCCGCAAGCGGCTGACCGGCATGACCTCCAGCGCAGGCTGGCCATTGCGCGGAAACAGCCATGGTTGAACGACACGGCCCGAACGGCGGTAGATGATGGCCTGGTGGCTGCCGAGATCCCCTATCTGCTGTGGCCACCCGTGCATCTCCAGATAGGATGGCGACGCGCAGACGACCATGCGCTGTCGCGCGATGCGACGCGCCATCACGCCGGCCTGGTCTTCCAGATCGCCGGTCCGGATGGCAAGATCGCAGCCATCCTCTGCAAGATCGGCGAGGGGGTCGCTGAACGACAGGTCGAGTTCGAGCGAGGGATATTGCTGCGCCAGTTCCAGCAGGATCGGAGCAACGCAGCGCCGGCCGAAATGCACCGGCATGATAACGCGCAGCTTTCCGCGTGGTTCGGAAAGTTGATCGGCCGCGAGCGCATCCGCGGCCTCGGCTTCAGCGATTACCATTCGGCAACGCTCATAATAGGCGCGCCCGAAGTCTGTCAGGCTCTGGCGGCGAGTGGTCCGGTTGATGAGGCGCACGCCCAGACGCTCCTCGAGAAACCGAACATGCTTGCCGACCATCGGTCCGGACAGATCCAGAGCGGCAGCGGTCGCCGCGAACGAGCCCAGATCGACGGTTTTGACGAACACGGCCATGCTCGTAAGGCGATCCATATTCAAAACTCTCAGTTTCTACTGTTCTGCCTAGGCAGCAATTTATCTGCCAGGCGGCCGCTGGCATAGCCTATTCGGTTCAAATATTTTTGGAGTGGTGGCCGGATGGCACGCGTTGTTCGTTTTCATGGGCATGGTGGTCCCGAGGTTCTGCGCATCGAGAATCTCGACATTCCCGCGCCAGCTCGGGGCGAGATCCAGATCCGGGTCAAGGCGTTGGGCCTCAACCGGGCCGAGGCGCTGCTGCGTTCGGGCACTTATATCCAGACGCCGCCATTGCCTTCCGGTCTTGGCCTTGAGGCAGCGGGTGTCGTCGAAGCGGTCGGCGAAGGCGTAGACGGTTTTGCGCCAGGTGACGCCGTCAGCGTCGTGCCGCCATTGTCGATGGCCTGCTGGCCCGCCTATGGCGAGATTGCCACATATCCCGCCGAGCTCGTGGTCAAGCATCCGCCGTCGCTCAGCTGGGAAGAGGCGGCAGCCGTCTGGATGCAATATCTCACCGCCTATGGCGCACTGATTGACATTGCCAAGCTCAGCAGGGAGGATTTTGTCGTCATCACCGGAGCATCGAGCAGTGTCGGACTTGCAGCGATCCAGATTGCCAACATCGTTGGTGCGACCCCGATCGCGGTCACACGGACATCTGCCAAGAAGGAGGCATTGCTCAAGTTCGGCGCGGCCCACGTCATCGCTTCAGCGGACGAAGATCTGGAAGCCCGGCTGAAGGAGATCGCCGGCCCGGACAACATCCAAGTGGTGCTCGACGCGGTCGGCGGCCCGATATTCGAGCCGCTGACGGTGGCGATGGCACGCGGCGGCATTCTCATCGAATATGGCGGCTTGAGCCCCGAGCCGACGCCGTTCCCGCTGTTCGCCGTGCTGGCCAAGACGCTGACGCTGCGCGGCTATCTCGTCCACGAACTCACTGGCGATCCAGCGAAGTTGGAGGCTGCCAAGGCGTTCATCCTCGACGGATTGATGTCGGGAGCGCTAAAGCCGGTAATCTCCAGGACCTTTCCGTTCGACCAGATCGTCGAGGCGCATCGCTTTCTCGAATCGAACGAACAATTCGGCAAGATTGTCGTGACGGTTTGACCGGGCACTATCGGGATGGCCTCATGCCTGCGCGGCCAGCCAGTCCCGAACCTTGCGGGCATTGTCGCTGAGTTCGCGGTTCTTCGGCCAGATGATGTAGAAGCGCGTGCCGGTTCTCATCACATGGCTGGTGGCGCTCACCAGCAGGCCCGATGCCAGCAGTCGCTCGGCCAGATGCCGCCAGCCGAGCGCGATGCCTTGCCCCTCCATGACCGCCTGAATCACCAGCGCATAGTCGTTGATGCGCAAGCCTCGCCCGGCGTCGGCCTCCTTCAGGCTGGCCCCGGCGGAGTGGAACCACTCCTCCCAGCTCGCCGCCTCGCGAAACGGCTCCTCGAGATGGATGAGGCGGTGTGACGCCAATTCCTCGACGGTTTGCGGCAGGCCGAACTTCGCCACATAGCTGGCGCCGGCAACGGGAAAGATTTCCTCGTCGGCCAGCGGCAGGCAATGATAGTCCGGCCACTCCCGGGGCTCGCCACCGCGCACAGCGAGCGGAATGCCCTCGGCGATAATGTCGAGGTCGCGGTCAGCGGTCTGGATACGCAGGTCAATGCCCGGCAATTCGTCGCGGAACTGCTGCAGGCGCGGCATCATCCAGAACGAGCCGAAGGCGGTTGACGCGGCAAGCGTCACATGGCCGCCGGTCGCCTGCTGGCGCAGGTCCTCGGCCGACTTGCGGATATGCGAGAGGCCGAGCGAGACGTCGGCGTGGAAACGCTCGCCGGCCTCGGTCAGGCTGACCTGCCGGTGGCGCCGCTGGAAGAGTTTGGCGCCGAGCTTTTCCTCCAGCCCGCGCACCGCATAGGAGACGGCGGCCTGCGTCATGCCGAGCTCGCGCCCCGCGGCGGTGAAGCTCGACAGCCGCCCGGCGGCCTCGAAGACGATCAGGCTGCCGGCCGATGGCAATAGGTGGCGCAGGCTTCGCATAAGCAGAGCTTATACAAGAGATCAGGATTTTCCAGCGTCACAGTCATATTTCGTCTCGCTAAGTTGAGTGCCTGGGGAGGATGGAGTGGTCATGAACGCACCGGCCGTTGAAGTGAGCGAACACACGAACCGCCGCAGCGGCGGCCGCCTGGGGCGCAAGGCGCTGCGGGGAACTCCCATGGCGTCATTTCCAACCTTGATCCGTAAGATTCCGGTATATCAAATGGTCCCGGATGAGGCGGTGGAGCTGATCCACCAGGAGTCGCTCTCCATCCTCGAAGAAGTGGGATGCGAGTTCCGTGACGACGAGGCGATCGCGTTGTGGAAGGCGGCGGGCGCCGATGTCTCCGAGACACGTGTCCGCATCGACCGCGCTCTTCTAATGGAACTCGTCTCGAAGGTCCCGCCGGAATTCACGCTCAATGCGCGCAACCCCGAGCGTTCGGTGCGCGTCGGCGGAAACAACTCCATATTTGTGCCGATGTATGGGGCGCCTTACGTGCGTGACCTCGACAACAACAGGCGCTACGGCACACTCGCCGACCTCAACAATTTCCACAAGCTCGCCTACATGGCGCCGGCGCTGCACTCGTCGAGCTCGGTCATCTGCGAGCCGATGGAAATTGCCGTGCCGAAGCGTCACCTCCACATCATCCATTCAGCGCTGAAGCACTCCGACAAGCCGTTCATGGGCATCGTGACCTCCAGGGAACGAGCCGAAGACACGATGGCGATGGCGGGCATCGTGTTCGGCGAGGACTATGTCCAAGACAATCCGGTGCTGGTGTCGATCACCAACTGCAACTCGCCGTTGGTCTGGGACGCCACCATGCTGGACGCGATGAAGGTCTATGCGCGCCACAACCAGCCGCTGATCCTGGCGCCCTTCGCGCTTTGCGGCGCCTCGACTTCGGCATCGGCCGTGGGAGCGGTCGCGCAGGTCAATGCGGAAGCGCTGGCAGGCGTCGCCTTCACCCAGCTCCTGCGTCCGGGTTCGCCGCAGATCTACGGACAGTTCATGGTCACTGTCGACATGAAGACTGGTGCCCCCATGGGCGGCACGCCGGAGGCCGCCCAGATGATGTATCTGATGGGGGCCCTGGCGCGGAAGTACCGGCTGCCCTGGCGCACGTCCGGATTCCATGTCGGGTCGAAGCTGAACGACGCCCAGGCGGGCTACGAGGCTAACATGCTGATGCATGCCGCCATCCTTGCCGGCGCCAACTACATCTGGCACTCCGCCGGCTGGCTCGAGGCCGGCCTGACCTGCGGCTATTCGAAATTTGCCACGGACTGCGAACAGCTTGTCGGCTGGTACAAATATGCTGGCGGTCTCCCGTTCGACGATTTCAAGGAGGCCATGGCGGCGATTCGCGAGGTCGGGCCGCAGGGCCATTTCCTCGGCACCCAGCACACGCTCGACCATTTCGAGTCTGCCTTCTTCATACCGAGCATCATGGACTTCAATTCGTTCGAACAGTGGAAGGCCGAAGGGGCAAAGGACCACGATACCCGGGGGCGCGAGAAAGCGCGCAACATGCTCGCCGATTATGAGGAGCCGAAGCTCGATGAGGGCATCGCCGACGGCTTGAGAGATTTCATCGCGCAGCGCGAGGAGCGGCTGCCGGACAGCATTAGTTGATGCAACGGGCGAAGACCCAACGGGAACCACAGGGAGAAAAAATGGCACTCTTCAGAAGCAACGGTGATCGCGTGCCGAATGCGATCGAGGCGATGGGTGAGGATGTTCGCGCAGGCCGGATGGACCGGCGCGAATTTCTGGCGCTGGCAAGCGCCTTTGGGGCATCGACGGCCCTTGCCTATGGCATGATCGGCCTTGCCGTGCCTGAGCGGGCCTTGGCCGAAGAGCCGAAGAAGGGCGGGACGCTGCGCGTTTCGATGTCGGTGAAGGCACAGAAGGACCCGCGCACTTACGACTGGGTGGAGCTTGCGAACATTTCGCGCTGCTGGCTGGAGCCGCTTGTCCGCTACACGCGCGAATTCACTTTCGAGCCGGTCTTGCTCGAGAGCTGGGACGTCAACGACGACGCCACCGAATATGTGCTGCATGTGCGCAAGGGCATCACCTGGAACAACGGCGATGCTTTCAACGCCGATGACGTTGTCTACAATCTGACGCGCTGGTGCGAGAAGGAAGCCGCCGGTAATTCAATGGCCGCACGCGTCGGTGCGCTGATCGATGCAAAAACCGGCAAGGCCAGGGAAGGGGCAATCACCAAGGTCGATGACAACACGGTCAAGCTGAAGCTGAACGAACCTGATATCTCGCTGATCCCGAACTTCACCGACTATCCGGCGCTCATGGTCCATCGCAAATTCGATGCCGACGGCGCCGATCCGATCGCCAAGCCGATCGGCACCGGGCCTTTCGAACTCGTGTCTTATTCGGTCGGCCAGAACGCAATCGTCAAGCGTCGTGAGAATGGCAAATGGTGGGGCGGCGAAGCGCCGCTCGACAGTGTCGAATTCATCGACTACGGCACCGACTTCAACGCCTCGGTGAATGCATTCGACTCCGGCGAGATCGACGTCAATTTCGAGACACCCGCCGACTTCATCGACATCCTCGACAAGATGGGGCTGGAGAAATCGGAGGTCGCGACAGCGACGACGCTCGTTGCCCGAACCAACATCACGCACAAGCCCTACGATGACCAGCGAGTGCGCAATGCCCTGCAAATGGCCGTCGACAACAATGCCGTGCTTCAACTTGGCTACGCCGGGCGAGGCACCCCTGGTGAAAACCACCACGTCAGCCCGATCCATCCCGAATACTACCCGCTGCCCAAAAAAACGCGCGACGCGGCGGGCGCCAAGAAGCTGATGGCCGAGGCCGGACAGGCCGACTTCGAGCATGAGCTGATCACCGTCGAGGACGATTGGCAAAAGAATACCGGCGACGCGATTGCCGGTCAGCTGCGCGAAGCCGGGATCAAGGTGAAGCGCACGGTGCTGCCGGGGTCGACCTTCTGGAACGACTGGACGAAATACCCCTATTCCATGACCATCTGGTACATGCGCCCGCTCGGCGTTCAGGTGCTGGCGCTCGGCTATCGCACCGGCGAGGCCTGGAACGAAACGGCGTATTCGAATCCTGATTTCGACGCCAAGCTCAAACAGGCCCTCTCGCTCATCGACGTGGAGAAGCGCCGCGAGGTCATGAAGGATGTCGAGCAGATCCTGCAGGATTCGGGCGTCATCATTCAGCCGTTCTGGCAGAAGCTGTACAGCCACATGAACAAGAAGGTGAAGAATTACGCTGTCCACCAGACTTTCGAGATGGATCTCCAGAACGTCTGGCTGGACGCCTGAGTTAACGCCCAAGGGAATTTCATGGGCCGCAAAAAGCCGGGATGCAGGATTCGTGGTATTGAACGGTTCCCGCCACGAAAGCCTGGAGATTATCGGATGAGACTGACTGCGCTTGCCGCCGCCCTCTCGATCGCAGCGCCTGCGGCCGCTCTGGCCGGACCGGCATCCAACGCGGTGAAGTTCTTCTACATGCCCGAGGTCAAATTCGAGGCCGACGCGCAATACCGCGACCGCTTCACCGAGCCGGTGACCAAGCTGTTCGACCTCAACGACCAGGCAAAGAAGAACAAGCCGGACGAGGTGCCTTGCATCGACTTCGCCCCCGGTCTCGACGCCCAGGATTTCGACGAGAAGACGGTCGCCAAGACGTTGAAGCTGTCTGAAGCAGTGGATGGCGATAGCGCCGAGGTGACGGCGACGTTCAACCTTTTCCCGGAAGGTGATGAATCCAAACGCGAAATGGTCTGGTCGCTCAAGAAGATCGACGGCCAGTGGAAGATCGCCGACATCACCTCGAAGACCAACGGCTGGACGCTGAGTGCGCTCGAATGCCTGGCTGGCCAGACTCCGGAGTGATGCCATGGCCCGCGCCCTGGCTCTGGCGACTGTGTGCCTGCTGGCGGCGGGGTTGAGCAGCGCCGCTGCTCAGGGCCTGTTCGGCGCGCCGCCCGCGAACGCGCCGGCCGACAATGCGGCACCTGCAACTCCGCCGGCCGCGTCTCAGCCGACTGACAGCGCCGCGGCCGCGCCGGTGCAGCCGGGTTCGCCAACGGCGGTGGTGAAGCCGTTTTACGAGCATGTCGGGCTCGAGCTCGATCCGGCCCAGCGCAGCCACTTCGCCGATCCGGCGAAATCGGTGCTCGACAAGAGCGATACGCTGCGGAAGTCGGGGCAGGGCGAATGCCTCGATCCCAATATGGCGCTGGATAATGCGGCGTACGACAAAGCCGAGATCGACAGGAGCCTGAAGACCATCGAAGCTGTCAATGGCGACGAGGCCAAGGTCGTCGTCGCCTTCGTCGTCGAGGGCAATCCCCACCGGCTGGAATGGAAACTCAAGAAGATCGACGGCGACTGGAAGATATCGGACCTTCTGTCGGTGACCGGCGAATGGGCGCTCAGCCAATACCAGTGCGAGTGAGAGGTAAGCGATGAAGATCACCAACGTTCGCGTCACCCATGTCAACGTTCCGCTAGACGCGCCGTTCTGGTGGACGGCCGGGCTTTATGGCGGCGCCTCGAAGTCGATCATCGAGGTCGAGACCGACGAAGGCGTGGTCGGACTGGGCGAGGCGCCTTGGTGGCATTTCGGCGAAGTGATCAAAGCCGAGATCGCGCCGGCACTGATCGGCGCCGATCCGCTCGACATCGCCGACTGCGAGGCGCGCTGCGTGCCGCCCTGGCAGATCACCGCCAACACTGGCGAGAATGCCGCATCCGTGGCGTTCGGAGCCGTCGAGCTGGCGCTGTGGGACATCAGAGGCAAGGTCTTCGGCATGCCGCTCTACAAGCTGCTTGGTGGCGCGGTGCGCAAGGACATTCCGTTTTCGGAGTATTTCGCCTTTCGTCCCGCACAGGACGGGGCGGGCGGCGAGATGACGCCCGAAGCGATCGTCGACTATTGCCTGAAGATGCGCGAGCAGCATGGCTCGACGATCTTCGAAGGCAAGCTGATCATGGGCGATCCCGAACTTGAGATCCGGACGGTGCGGATGCTGCGCGAGGCGCTCGGCGAGAAGGCACAGATCAAGCTCGATTCCAACATGCAGTGGTCGCTGACCACGGCGCGCTGGGTGCTGCGCGAGATCGAGCCGTTTAACATCCGCAATTACGAGGATCCGGTCGCCAGCTTCGAGGAGATGGCGGCGCTGCGCCAGCATTCGCGCATTCCGTTCTCCACGCATATCCCGGATCTCAGACGGGCGGTCGCGCTTGGCGCGCCGGATTACTTCGTCTGCAATTTCGCAGCCCTCGGCGGATTGTCGAAGACCCTGAAATTCATCGCCGCCTGCGAAGCTATGGGCAAGGGGTTCTGGTGCTACTCCAACGATCTCGGCATCATGACGTCAGCCTATCTGCATGTCGTGGCGGCGACGCCGTGGATTACCGAAGCGTCGCAATCGTTGTTTCGCTGGCAGATCGGTGACGTCATCAAGGATGGTCCGTTCCGGCAGACCGGCAACACGGTGCGTGTGCCGGAGGGCAACGGACTGGGCGTTGAGCTTGACCCCACCGCGATGAAGCGCTGGGCGGGGCACTTCGCCGAGCATGGGCCGATGGGCCACTTCAACGACCCGAACAACCTTGGCCGCTACCGGCGGCTGCCGCTCAACTGATGAGGCCCGTCTTTCGCAGCCACTCAGACTCACCCGCGCCCGCGATAGGGCGCAACACCGGTGTCGGGCAGCCACGCGCCTTCCGGCGGCGCGCCGGTCTGCCAGAACACGTCGATCGGAATGCCGCCGCGCGGATACCAATAGCCGCCAATGCGCAACCACAACGGCTTTGTCGCGGCGATGATACGGCGGCCGATCATGACGGTGCACTCTTCATGGAAGGCGCCATGGTTGCGAAACGAGGTCATGAACAGCTTGAGCGACTTCGATTCCACCAGCAGCGTGTCGGGTGCATAGTCGATGACGATATGTGCGAAATCGGGCTGGCCGGTGACCGGACAGAGCGAGGTGAACTCCGGACAGGTGAAGCGAACGACGGCCGGCGGCCCGTCGCCGCGCGAAAACGGCACGGTTTCCAGTACCGCCGCTTCAGGGCTCTGTGGCGCCTCGACGTTGGTGCCGAGCTGGGTAAGGTTTTTCGTATCGGTCATGGGCGGGTTCCTTACTGCATGTCGCCCAAAACTGCGCAGCGGTTTTGGGACAACGACAGGCGTAAAATTTTCCGCTCATTAGCACAATTTGAAACAGGAAGACGATGACCACTAACGATCCGCTTCTCCAGCCTTATCAGCTCAAACATCTGACGCTGAAGAACCGGGTCATGTCGACCAGTCACGAGCCGGCCTATTCCGAGGACGGCATGCCGAAAGAGCGTTACCGACTCTACCATGCCGAAAAGGCCAAAGGCGGCATGGCGCTGACCATGACCGCCGGTTCGGCGATCGTCTCACGCGACAGTCCGGCCGCGTTCGGCAATCTGCACGTCTATGACGACCGCATCGTGCCGTGGCTCACTGAACTCGCCGATGCCTGCCACGAGCATGACTGCAAGGTGATGATCCAGATCACCCATCTCGGCCGCCGTACCGGCTGGAACAAGGCCGACTGGCTGCCGGTGCTTTCAGCTTCCCCGGTGCGCGAGCCGGCGCATCGCGCCTTCCCCAAGACCATCGAGGACTGGGACATGGAGCGCATCATTGCCGACTATGCCGCGGCCGCCCAACGCTGCCAGGTCGCCGGCCTCGATGGCATCGAGTTCGAGGCCTATGGCCATTTGATGGATGGCTTCTGGTCGCCGGCCACCAACCAGCGCGATGACGATTTCGGCGGCTCGCTCGACAACCGCTTGCGCTTCACCGGCATGGTGCTCGACGCCGTGCGGTCGGCGGTCGGCGAAAAGTTCGTCGTCGGCATTCGCATGGTCGCCGACGAGGATTTCGAAAAAGGCTTGTCGAAACAGGAAGGCGTCGAGATCGCCAGGCGGCTGGCCGGCTCCGGCAAGGTTGATTTTCTCAACATCATCCGCGGCTCGATCGAAACCGATGCCGCGCTGACTAGGGTCATCCCGGTGACCGGCATGCGCGCCTCGCCGCATCTCGACTTCGCCGGCGAGGTGAGGGCGGCGACAAAATTCCCGACCTTCCATGCGGCGCGCATTTCCGATGTCGCCACCGCCCGCCATGCCATCGCCACCGGCAAGCTCGACATGGTCGGCATGACGCGCGCCCACATCGCCGATCCGCATATCGTCAGAAAGGTGATGGAGGGCCGCGAGCACGAGATCCGGCCTTGCGTCGGCGCCACCTACTGCCTCGACCGCATCTATGAGGGTGGCGAGGCGCTGTGCATCCACAATGCGGCAACCGGCCGCGAGGCTGATATTCCGCACATCATCCCGAGAACCGAGGGACCAAAGCGGAAGGTGGTCGTCGTCGGCGCCGGTGCAGGCGGCCTGGAGGCGGCGCGCGTCGCGGCCGAGCGCGGGCATGAGGTCACGGTGCTGGAAGCGTCGAGCCAGGCCGGCGGCCAGGTGCGGCTGGCGACACAGAACCCGCGCCGCAAGGAGCTGATCGGCATCATCGACTGGCGGCTGGCCGAGCTCGACCGGCTCGGCGTTGAGATCCGCTACGACACCTGGGCGGAGAAGGACGACGTGCTGGCGCTGTCCCCCGACGTGGTGGTGGTCGCCACCGGCGGCCTGCCGCAGAACCCACCGCTGGTGGCAGGCGATAGCCTCGTCACTTCCAGTTGGGACATCATGGCCGGCAGCATCAAGCCGGCCGAAAACGTGCTGCTCTACGACGACAATGGCGGCCATCAGGGCATGGGCGCGGCAGAGCTGATCGCGACCGCGGGTTCGAAGCTGGAGCTTGTTTCGCCCGAGCGCTTCTTCGCCCCGGAAATGGGCGGCATGAACCACGTGCCGTATATGCGCGCCTTCCAGGAAAAGGGCGTGACCATCACCATCAACACGCGGCTGCGCTCGGTGCGGCGCGAGGGCAATCAACTGGTCGCCGAGCTTGCCTCCGACTTCGCAGACGGCTGGCGCGGCGAGCGGCGGGTCGATCAGGTGGTGGTCGAGCATGGCACGCTGCCGCTCGACGATCTCTATCTCGCACTGAAACCGCTGTCGAAAAACGGCGGCGCGGTCGACTACGAGCGGCTGGTCAGTGGTGGCGACATTTTTCCGGCACGCAATCCGCAAGGCGGTTTCGTGCTTTTCCGCATCGGCGACGCGGTCGCCTCGCGCAACATCCACGCCGCCATTTATGACGGCATCCGGTTCGGCCTGCGGATCTGAGCATCGGCATTGGCTAGACTGGACTTGGCTGGTCATATTTGCAATCTCAGCCGCTGATTTGCGGGGGCACAAACTCCACTGAAGAGGCGCGCAAGGACCTTGAAGCTGATCGCATCTCCTGCGAGAAGCTTGCGGTAAGTCAAAAAAAGTCGGGGGACTTGTTTGATCGGAGAACTGTTCGTTCCGCGCCAGACCAACACGGCGCTTTACATGCAGCTGTACGAGGCTGGGCATCCGGTTGACGATATCGTCCGCGTCAGGAAGGCCTACCGGGTCTGTTGCGCAATGTTCAACGGCCGCTACCGCAAGACGGGGCGGCCTTTCATCTGCCATGCGGTAGGTGCCGCGTCAGCGGTCGCGCATTTCGACAAAAGCGTCGATCTTGTCCTCGCGGCGATGTTTCACGCCGCCTATGACAGCGGCCAGTATCCGGATGGAAAATCCAGCAGGCGCAGCGATGCGCACCGCAGGTGGCTGGAACAAAGAATCGGCCCCAACGTCGAGGGTCTTGTCGCGTGCCTGAACGAGATAAAATTCGAGACGGGAGATCCTGAGCGCCTTGCATCCGAGGGCGTACCGGCCGGTGACGAGGACCTCCTGTTTCTGTTGCTTGCCCACGAGCTAGATGACCTTGCGGACGGAGGGTTGGCGTTTGCTCCCAAATATGGCCAGTCGATACGATTGCGGATTGCCGCCTGCGCCACCCTGGCCAGGGGTCTGGGCCGCGAGGGTCTCGCCGCGACCATCGAAGCGTATCGCGACAGGTATGAGAACATGGCATGGGCTGCCCCGCTCCAGGAAACGAAACTGGAGGGCTTTCGCATCGCGCCGAATTTGCGTGCATACCTGAAATTGCGCCGGGCCAATCTGCGCGGAGGCTCCGTCGAGGTGCTTTGATGCGCAGGCCGATGTCTGCCATCGGGCTAACGGCGCCACGCGCACCGGACCTTCGCAAGGAGAGCCACCTGCCGCGCTGATCCGGTGCGCCGCGCACGCCGCCGGCTTGCGGCCGGACGTCGTACGATCTTGTCGATTGCGGCAGGCGCTCAAAACATCCTGGCGGTGGCCATGCAGAACACGGTGATGACCAGCAGCCCGCCGGCGATGCGTTCGCCTCTTGTCATTTTCGCGCGCAGCTGGGGTTGCGTCGCGGCGTCGGCGCCGGCCAGTTGTCTGCTGGCGGAGCCGACGAGCGCGCCCTGAACGCCGGCGGCAATCAGGGCTGTCACGATGCCCAGTGCCAGAACTTTCTCCATCGAGCCGAAAACGCCTTCATGGAAAAAATACCAGAGCAGTATGCCGGTGAGGAACACCAGGCCGGCCGCGCCCATTTGCGGCCGGAAGAACCGTTCCACCCGGATGTCTGGGTCGCGGCCAACCGCGATGGTGGTGCCGGCCCAGAACACGCCCGCCATGACGTGAAGGCCGAGGACGACGATGTAGACATATTGCATGATCGCTTTTCCTCCTGTGCCCGCCGCCTATACAGTTAGATATCGAATGATTCGATGTCAATGTATTGAGTCAAGTTCCACCAATCCGATTGTTGCTCTAGTGTCGAATCATGACACCCTTCGACCGCCCGCCAGTCGGCATGAATCTCGCGCGCACCGCAAAGCTTGTCGCACAGGCCTTCGACGCCGCCTTGGTCGAGGCGGGCGGCACGCTGCCGGTCTGGGTCACGCTGTTGTCGGTCAAGTCGCGCGAACTGGCCAACCAGCGCGAGCTCGCCGGCATGATCGGAATCCAGGGCGCGACGCTGACCCATCATCTGAACGCGATGGAGACGCAAGGCTTGCTGACCCGGCGCCGCGATCCTGAGAACCGCCGTGTTCACCAGGTCGAGCTGACCGAAGCCGGCGAGGTGCTGTTCCTGAAATTGCGCACCGCCGCGTTCGCCTTCGACAAGCGGCTGCGGAATGGGCTGTCCGACGACAGGCTGGCGGAGTTTGCGGAAGTACTTGCGGCGCTACGAGCGAATGTGGAAGTCTAGATGAGGTCAGATTTCATCGAAAGGCCGCACCACGTGTGGTCTTTACCCTCACGCGCGGCCGACATGCGTCCATGAACAATATCGACACCGACGCCCTCGCCACATTGATCGCGATTGTCGACGCGGGCGGTTTCGGAGCTGCCGCGCACAGGCTGGGTCGAACCCAGCCGGGTGTCAGCAACACCATCGCGCGGCTCGAGAACAAGCTTGGCAAGAAACTCATCGACCGGTCGCGTCGCGGGCCGCATCTCACCGATCATGGCGAATTGCTGATCGGCTACGCGCGTCGGATCGTGGCGATCCAGGACGAGGCGTTGGCCGCGCTGCAACCCGAAGCGCTTGCCGGGCGGGTTCTCGTTGGAATGCCGGACGACTATCTCGGCGTCTTTGGAACGCCGCTGATCGAGCGCTTCGCCGCCCAGAACCCGCGCATCCAGGTCGAGATCCAGTGCAACTTTTCCAGCGAGCTCGAGGGCTCGGTGGACCGCGGCGACATCGATATCGCGATCATCACGCGCGATGTGAACAGTCTTGCCGGAGAATTCCTGCGCCATGAACCGCTGGTCTGGTGCGCCTCGCCGGACGAGACGCCGGAACTGCTGGATCCATTACCTCTGGCGCTTTTCCCCGAAAAGTCCTGTCGTGCCCGCCCGCACATCATCGATGCCCTTGACCGGGCAGGGCGTCCATGGCGCGTGGCCTGGACCTCGTCTCATCTTCCGTCCATCCAGACGGCGATCGGCCTTGGTAAGGCGGTGACGGCGCTTCCCGCATCGGTGATTTCGCCCATGCATAGGCGGCTTGGGCCCGAAGACGGCCTGCCGGAGCTGAAGCCGGTGGAACTGGCGCTGCTTTTGCCGAACGGCGCCCGCGCCGCAGTGCGGCGCATGGCAACCTTCATCCGCACGGAGTTTCAGGCGTCCTGAGTGGACCGCCTTGGTCTTTGTCAAAGCGCCGCGGCAGCCACGCGAAACATGCCGACCATCTCCTCGATAGTTTCCTGATCATGTGCGGTCGACAGGTACATCCGCCCGAAGGGTGACGGCATTGTGAGCAATCCTGCACGGCGAAGCGCCGCATGCAGATCGAAGGAGCGTTGTTCGTCGGCTTTCACCGCGGCATCCCGGTAGCTTTTCGGTGCCGCGTCGCTGAACCACACCGTGAAGACGCTGCCATATCCGCTGGTGGCGACCGCCGTTCCGGCATCGGCAAAGGCCTGGTCGATACCAAACCGAAGACTGTCGCCTCGCGCGACGAATGCGGGATAGTCCTGCTTGGCAAGCAAGCCAAGCGTCGCGGTCACGGCCGCGGTTGCGACTGGATTTCCGCTGTAGGTACCCGCGCGTGCAACCTGACCATTCTCGCTGAGCGCCATGATTTCAGGCTTTCCGACCACGGCGGCCACTGCAATGCCGCTGCCGATCGCCTTGCCGACCGTGGCGATGTCGGCTTCGATCGACATGGCCTGTCCGGCAAGCCCGAAGTGGGTCCGAAAACCCATCAGCACCTCGTCGAGAATGACCATCGCGCCGTTGCGGTGGGCGATCGTCTCGACATGCCTAAGATATCCCGGCTCCGGCAGGATGCAGCCGGCATTGGCGAGCATCGGTTCCATCAGGATGGCGGCGATATCGCCGGACTCCGCGAACAGGCTTTCGACGTCGTCGAAATCGTTGAAGCGCAGCAGCGTGGTGTCTCTTTGCCAAGGGCGTTCGTTTGCACGCATTTCGGCCTCGGGCGAACCAGCATTGCCGAAGGCGACATCGTCATACCAGCCGTCGAATCCGGCCGCCATCTTGGCGATCCGGCTGCGTCCCGTCGCAGCCCGGGCGAGCCGGCAGGCAAGATGGACGGCTTCGCTTCCGGTGTTTGTGAAGATCGCGCGCGAAAGCGAACCGGTGGCGGCCGTCAGAACTGCCGCCGCCTCTTCCTCGCCTGCATGGGCGAATGCCGGCATCGGGCCGTCCAGAAGCGCCCTTGTGACGGCATTGACGACGACCGGATGGGCGTGGCCGAGGACGGTTGCGCCAAAGCCAAGGGCCGTGTCGATATAGCGGCGTCCTGCCTGATCCCAGACATGAGGGCCACGGGACCGCGAAGTCAGAAATTTCGTCCCGTCGATGACAGGCAAGGCGCGGCCGGCACTGGATATGCCTCCAACGAGATGGTTCATGTCAGTACTCGCTTCGATAGCTTAGAAGCCCAGGAGCCGCGGTAGCCACTCCGTGGTTCCGGGCACGAATGCGATGAGCAACAGGCAGATGTTGCTGGTGATGAAGAATGGGATCAGGCGCCAGGTGACCGCGTTCACACCGACCTTGGCGATGTTGCAGACCACGAAGATGTTCGTTCCCACCGGCGGCGTGAACAGGCCGATACCCAACGCGACAGTGAAGATCAGCCCGAGCTGATAGGGTGCAAGACCTGCATCGATGCCGATCGGATGCACGATCGGCGCGAGAATGATCAGCGACGGGCCAAGGTCGGCCCAGGTGCCAACGAAGGTCAGCAGCAGCAGGATCAGCAGGATGGTCACTGTCGGGCCGGCGCCTGACGCGGAGAGCAGGTCAGCGCTCCATTGCGGGATCTGCTCGACCGTCAAGATCCATGAGAACGGCGTCGATACCGCCATGATGATCATGATTGCGCCGGTCATGCGCACGGCTTCGATGCCGACTTTCCAGGCGGCCGCCCAGGTGAGTTCGCGGTAGAGAAGCCCGCCGACCAGCAGCGCCCAGACGACGGCGACAAACGCCGCTTCCGTCGTCGTTGCATAGCCGGTCAGCATCGAGCCGAGCACGACGATAGGCATCAGCATCGCGGGCAGGGCCCGCAGCAGGTGCTTCGAAAAGCTTCTTATGGTTGGCCGCGTATCCGACTTCGGAAACCCCTCCCTGACGCCCACCCACCATGCAGTCAGCATGAAAGTGATGGCCAGCATCAGCCCGGGAATGATGCCGGCGGCAAATAGCCCGCCGATCGAGGTGTTGGTCAGGACGCCATACATGATCATGACGACGCTCGGCGGAATGATGATCCCAAGCGTGCCGGCCGCTGCCGTGACCGCCGCGGCGAATGCGGGCGGGTAGCCGCGCTCCACCATGGCCGGGATCATGATCGAACCCACGGCGCCGGTATCGGCGGTGGCCGAGCCGGTGATCCCGCCATAGACCATGCATGTCGCGACATTGACGACCCCAAGCCCGCCGCGGACCCAACCGAGCAGGTCGTCCGCGAGGTCGATGATACGCCGCGTCAATCCGCCCTCGTTCATGATGCCGCCGGCCACAAGGAACAGGGGGATCGCAGCCAGCGAAATCGAGTCGGCTCCTCCGTAGACCTGTTGCGCGAACCAGGACGGCGGCAGCGGAACCAGGCCGAAGAAGATCACCGCAAGCGTCGAGATCGCGATGGCCCAGGCTACCGGCACGCCGGTGTAGAGCGTGACCGCGAAGATGCCGAACAAGACGAGCAAGGTCATGCGCGGATCACCGGAATATTCGCACGATGCGGGTAATGGCGACGGCGCCGAGGCACAGTCCCATGAACACTATGGTCGAATGAACGGTCCAGGACGGAGCGCGCATCACCGGTGTCGGCACGAAACCGGTGCGTCCGAGCATGGCGGAACCGCTCCAGACCATGGCGGCCGCGACGATCAGCAGGATCAAATTGTGGTAAACGCGGAAGAACGCGCCCCGGCTGCTGGTGATGCTGTTGCCGTCGATGGAGACGTTCTCGCCGGCGATCTCGGCGAGTACCGCGCCGATCGCCGTCGTCCACAGAAACAGCATGCCGACGAGTTCGAACGACCAGGTAACCCCGTTGAGATGCAAATAGCGGCCGATCGCCCCAAGCCCCGTCGCGACGATCAGCAAGCTGATCACGCCTACGCCGACCACCGACAAGGCCAGCGCCAGAAAACGCCCGGTGCGTTCCATCATGTTTGTCCTGTGCGAATGGCTCGTCGACGAAACTTGCGGAGCACCATAGGACGGGCGCTCCGTTAAAAGTGTCTACTGCCCGGCAGCCGCCTTGCGGACATTGGCGACGAAGTCCGCGCCCCACTCGGCGCCGAATTGCTGGTAGACCGGATCGACCAGCGCCCTGAACGGCGCGCCGTCCACTTCGTTGATCTCGACACCGGCCTGCGTGAGCTTGCCGCGCACGTCGGCATAGACTTCGTCGAGCCTGCTGCGATACCAGACTGTCGTTTCGGCTACCGCGGCATCGACAACCGCGCGTTCAGCATCGGTCAGCCCGTCATACCGGTCCTTGTTCATGTACCAGTAATTGGGTGTCCAGATGTAGTTTGAGACGGAGAGGTATTTCGCGCTTTCGTACCATTTCTGGTCGAAGAAATCGCGGATTTCCGGCTCGACGCCATCAACGACCTTGGCCTGGAGCGAGGTATAGACCTCGCCGAACGGGATCGACTGCGGCAATGCACCGAGCTGTTTTATCGTCGCCAGAATAACCGGGTTCGGCGGCGTGCGCAGCTTCAGGCCGGAAATGTCCTCGGGGGCCTTGATCGGACGCGCGCTGTTGGCAAACTGGCGGAAGCCCGAATCCAGCGCGCCAAGCATCCGGTAGCCGCGATCGCCGCCCGTGTCGAACACCGACTTGCCGACCGGGCCGTCAAGAAACGTATGCGCGGCCTTCGCGTCGGCAAACAGGAACGGCAGCGTGACGACGTTCAGCTTGGGGTCGATCTGGTCTACGACTCCGCCTAGCCCAATATCGATCGAGCCGGCGCCGACACCGTCCGCAATTGGACCCTCGTCACCCAATTGCCCGTCTGGAAAGATCTGGACGGTCAGATCGCCCTTGGATTTCTCTTTCACCTCGGCGGCGAATTTTGTCACCGCCTCGTTGATGAGGCTGCTGGAACTGGAGGCATGCGCCAGCCGCAGGACGGTTTCGGCGTGAACGGTCTGAAGGGGGAGTACCGCTGCCAGACACAGCAAGGACACGCGAAGAATGCGACGTTTGTCGGCGATGAAAATGGACATTGGACCCCACCACGTTGATTAGCCGCCGTAGTTAGCGCGCCCTCAAGTCTGGGAGTCAATCAATGCAGCGATCATCCATATTCGAAGAAGTTATACAAACATCACGGATTGTGATGTTATGAAAATCCTCGGGTGGTTGTTCCGACCGAAGCTCAGCCGTCATAATCGGAGATCGCGCCGAAGGTGTAGCGGCGCAGCTTCAGCGCTTTGATCAGGGCCGTCAGGTTCGCCTTGCCGTCGAACACGTTCTGGAACATCTCGTCATGCATCAGCAGGATCAGCTTGCCGGGCTTGACGAAGCGGCCGTAGCCGAACAAATGATCGATCTCGCTGACCAGATGGTCGATGGTCTGCACCGGCTTGCCGCTGTTTTCGTGAACCCATTCATGATCCCAGCCGTAGAGATAGAAGCCAGACGCGGCGACGAACTCATAGTCGGGATCCTCACGGCCCTCTTCGGCCAGTCCGAGTGAAGTGTCGTTCTTCGACATCGAGAGCAGCCTGAACACGTCGCGTCCCGGCAGCCGTGCATGGACCGACGGTTTCAGCCCCAGCGCCGCGTTGGCCTGCAGCATGTCGGCGACGACCCCTTCGGTGTCCCCATAGAAGTGCCGGTAGTGGTTGTATGCGTGGCTGTAGCTGTGGTTGCCGATCGTCACTAGCGGCATCCTCTTGGCGCGCTGCACCAGCGCCATGTTGAGCGCGCTCGCCTGCGCATGCATGCCAACCATAAAGAGCGTCGCCGGAACCTGCTCGGCCTCGAGCACATCGAGAATGTTGTTGGTGCCGGTCAGCGGGCCATCATCGAAGGTGAGATAGATGGTGCGATCGGCGGCGCCTGCGGGAGAGCAAAAAACAGCACGATCAGCACGGCAAAGCGAAGCGGCACCAGCATCCGGAATATCCGTTTCCGATCACGACAAGCGGCCATTTCTGAGGAGGCTTGTCAAGGTTGGCGCCTTACGCCAGGCTTCCCCGTAGCACCGTCAGCCTGGCTTTCTTCGGTGCCCGCGCGACCAGCCATTCGCGTGCCTTGTCCTGCGGCATCGGGAAGGCGATGGAATAGCCCTGCACCTGGTCGCAGCCGATCGCCATCAGCGAGTCGAGCTCGGCTTCGGTTTCGGCGCCCTCGGCGACAATCGAGATGCCGAGGCCACGGGCGAGTTCGGTGATGGCTCTCACGATCTTGGTGTTGTCGCCGTTCTCATTGATGTTCTGGACGAAGCGGCGATCGATCTTCAGTCGGTCGATCTCGTTCGGGTTGACGTGGCTGAGCGACGCGTAGCCGGTGCCGAAATCGTCGAGCTCGAGATGGACGCCCGCGGCGCGAATATGCCGAAGCTTTGCCGCGATGCCGGTCTTCTCGTCGTCGAGGATGACGGATTCGACGATTTCCAGCGACAGTTTTTGTGGCGGCAGACCGGCCTTTTCAAGCGTATCGAAGAGAAACGCGTCGAAATCGGGCTCACGCAGTTCGGAGCCGGACACGTTGACGGCGAGCCGTCCGAAGGCAACACCGGCGCGGTCCCACTCGGCCGCCTCGCTGATTGCCTTGGCGATAACGATGCGGCCGACCGCGGACATGAGGCCGCATTTCTCAGCGACGGGAATGAACTCGCCCGGTGCGATCATACCGCGCTCGGCATGTTTCCAGCGAACCAGCGCTTCGATGCCGCCGATCGTGCCGTTCGACAACGAAACCTGCGGCTGGAAGTAGACCTGGAATGCCTCCTCCGAGATTGCGATCCTGATGTCGCGCTCGAGCTGCTTGCGGTAATCGAGTTCATGCCGCAACTCCTCGGAGAAGAATGAGAGACTGCCGCCGCTTTGCTTCTTGGCGGCGTGGAGCGCGAGGTCGGCATGGACGAGCAGATCCTGCGCATTGTCGGCGTCGACCGGATAGACGGCTACGCCGGCGCTGGCGCCCGGAAGGATGGTAGTGCCCCGAAAAACGATCGGCTCGTTGATCTGCGTCAGCACGCGCCTGGCGACCATGTTGATATCCTCGGTGCCGCCGGCACCATTGAGGATCATCACGAACTCGTCGCCGCCGAGACGCACGCAGAGATCCGACGCCCGGCAGGAATCGCGCATCCGCTGCGCCGTCACCACCAGCACATAGTCGCCGGCAGCGTGGCCGAGAGTATCGTTGATCTGCTTGAATCGGTCGAGGTCGAGCTGGACCGCCGCAAGCCGTTCTCGCCGACGTTGCGCACCCTTGATCAGCGCTTCGAAATGGTCGGTCAGGAAGGTGCGGTTGTGCAGGCCGGTAAGGCCGTCATGCACGGCGATGAAGGCCATCGAATTGCGGGCATCGATCAGTTCGTGCGTCTTGCGCAGAATGGTGTTCGACATCGGCCTGAAGATGAAAAGTGCTACCAGCACGATGACGCCGATGGTGGTGTAGAACAGCGTTCGATGGAGATCGAGAAGTGTTTCCGATCGTGCGTCGGCATGGGCGCTGATGCGCTGGCCGAGTGCCGCATAGCCCGACAGGGTCGCATTGGCGATGGAGGCGTCGAGGTTGACGCGTTCGCCGCCGCCTTTGTAGCCGCCATTGTCGGCCATGCCGAATTGTGATTCAAACGCCGAAACCAGTCGTTCGCCGTTGGCGATGAGCCCGACCGAGAAGTAATCGAGATGAAACGGCTTGGTGAAAAGTACGCTTTCGACTGATTTTGGATCGAACCTTGCCGGTGACGCCGGGTCGGCGACGACCCGCTCGAGCAGAAGGTCGTAGTTCCTCTCGAACTCCGCCGTTGCCTGTTTGAACGCGGTGACCAGAGCCGGTTGTTGGTCACGCGAAGCAGCACCTGCCGCGTTGGCAAGGAAGACAATGCGTTGCGACAGCGTCTTTTGCATGCCGACAATGTCGAGCAGCGTGTCGTTGTGCCGTTGGGCAGCCATCATTTGCTGGAGAAGGATGAAGGAGGCCATCACCATGGCGGCAATGATCAGCAGCGCCAGCCAATAGCCGGCCTTGATCAACAGGACGAGCCTGCCCGAAATGGTTTGCGCCGGTTGCTGCGACATTTTCTGGGGCGGTCCCTCTCGCCGACAGATTTTTGGGTGCGAGAACCATTGGCTTGAAAATGTTAACAGCTTTGGAAGTCGACAGAGCGGCGATAGCGGTAGCGGTGGAAAGCTCGCGAAATGGTTATCGCGTTCTTTCGCGCCGCACACGCATTTGAGCATCCGCCGTTGGCGGCATTCTGGCCACTGGCCGTCGCGTCACCGAAACGGTCGCTTTTGCGGTGGATTTTTCGCCCGCGTGGGGCGACAGTCCATTCAATCTCAACAGGGCCTGGTCATGAGCGCGGCATTCCTCTCCCATATCGATAGCGAGCTTCAAGGGCTGAAATCTGCCGGCCTCTACAAATCCGAGCGGGTGATCACCTCGACGCAGTCGGCCGAGATCGAGGTGGGCGGCGAGAAGGTGCTGAATTTCTGCGCCAACAACTATCTCGGCCTCGCCGATAGTGCCGAATTGCGCGATGCGGCCAAGCAGGCACTCGACCGCTATGGTTATGGCATGGCGTCGGTGCGTTTCATCTGCGGCACGCAGGAAGAGCACAAGCAGCTCGAGGCGACGATTTCTGGCTTCCTCGGCATGGAAGACACGATCCTCTACGGCTCCTGCTTCGATGCCAATGGCGGCTTGTTCGAGACGCTGCTCGGCGAGGAGGATGCGGTCATCTCCGACGCGCTGAACCACGCCTCGATCATCGACGGCGTGCGGCTGTCAAAGGCGAAGCGCTTCCGCTACGCCAACAACGACATGGCCGATCTGGAATCGCGGCTGAAGGAGGCAATGGATTGCCGTTTTCGGCTGATCGCCACCGACGGTGTATTTTCCATGGACGGCATCATCGCCAATCTAAAGGGCGTTTGCGATCTCGCCGAGAAATACGACGCGATGGTGATGGTCGACGACAGCCATGCAGTCGGTTTCGTCGGCAAGAACGGCCGCGGCTCGGCCGAGCATTGCGGCGTCGAGGGCAGGGTGGACATCATCACCGGCACGCTCGGCAAGGCATTGGGCGGCGCATCTGGCGGCTACACATCGGGCAAGAGCCAAGTGGTCGACTGGCTGCGCCAGCGCTCGCGTCCCTATCTGTTTTCCAACACGCTGATGCCGGCGATCGCAGGCGCCTCGATCCGGGTTTTCGAACTGATCGGCAATGGCGACGCGCTGCGTCAGCGCCTCTATGCCAATGCGGCACGCTTCCGGTCTGAAATGGGTAATCTCGGCTTCACGCTGGCCGGCGCCGACCATCCAATCATCCCCGTCATGCTGGGCGATGCGACACTGGCGCAAGAAATGGCGGCGCGCATGCTGAAGCGCGGCATCTATGTCATCGGCTTCTCGTTTCCGGTGGTGCCGAAGGGCCAGGCGCGCATCCGCACGCAAATGTCGGCCGCCCATTCCAGCGCCGACATCGACCGCGCGGTCGAGGCGTTCGGCGCGGTCGGGCGCGAACTCGGTGTGATTTCCTGAACGGCCGGAACTGAAAAGCGATTCCGGATCAAGAGATTCAAGGGACAAAAGAATGTCGAACATGATGAAGGCGCTGGTCAAGGCCAAGGCCGAGCCGGGCATCTGGATGGAAGAGGTGCCGGTGCCGGAAATCGGCCCGAACGACGTTCTGATCAAAATCAAGAAGACTGCGATCTGCGGCACCGACGTCCACATCTACAATTGGGACCAGTGGGCGCAAAAGACCGTGCCGGTGCCGATGGTGACCGGTCACGAATTCGTCGGCACGGTCGCCGACTTCGGCGCGGCGGTGACCGAGTACAAGGTCGGCCAGCGCGTTTCGGGTGAAGGCCACATCGTCTGCGGCCATTGCCGCAACTGCCGGGCGGGCAGGGGGCATCTGTGCCGCAACACACTCGGCGTCGGTGTCAACCGGCCGGGCGCCTTCGGCGAGTATCTGGCAATCCCTCAGCACAATGTCGTGCCGATCCCCGACGACGTGCCCGATGAGATCGCCGCGATCTTCGATCCTCTGGGCAATGCCGTGCACACGGCATTGTCCTTCGATCTCGTCGGCGAGGACGTGCTGGTCACCGGCGCCGGGCCGATCGGCATCATGGGTGCGCTGGTGGCGCAGTGCGTCGGCGCGCGAAAAGTGGTCATCACCGACATCAACCCGGTGCGGCTGGCGCTGGCGAAAAAGCTCGGCGTCCAGCATGTGGTCGACGCGTCGAAGGAAAAGCTGCGCGACATCATGCCGGCACTCGGCATGACCGAAGGTTTTGACGTCGGCCTTGAAATGTCGGGCGCCGCACCCGCCTTCCGCGACATGATCGACACCATGAACAATGGCGGCAAAATCGCCATCCTCGGCATCGCGCCGACCGGCTTCGAGATCGACTGGAACAAGGTTATCTTCAAGATGCTGCATCTCAAGGGCATCTATGGCCGCGAGATGTTCGAGACCTGGTACAAGATGATTGCGCTGGTGCAGGGTCCGCTCGACGTCAGCGGGTTGATCACCCACCGCATCGGCATCGACGACTTCCAGACCGGGTTCGATGCGATGCGCAGCGGCAATTCGGGCAAGGTGGTGATGGACTGGTGAGCACCTAATCCTTGCCCAGAGCCTTCTTAAGCGCAACCAGTCCGTTGGTGATCGCGGTGCGCTCGCCAGCGCCTAGTTTTGCCAGCAATTCCCGTTCGAATGCCTTCGCCAGCGGCACCATTTCGCGATAGGCGGCATGGCCGGCCTTGGTCAGCATCAGATGCTCGATCCGGCGGTCTTTTTCATCAGGTGTGCGAGTCAGCCACCGCCGCCGTTCAAGCTCGGCGACGGCGCGCGAAACCTTGGTCTTGTGCATGGCCGACTGCTCACCGAGCGCTGTCGCGGTCATGGTCCCGTGCTGTCCGAGCCCGGCCAGCGTGCGCCATTCGGGCCGCGTCAAGCCGTGGCGATCTTTGTAAATCCTGGAGAATTCGCGGCTGACGGCGTCGGCAAGGCGATAGAGCCGGTAGGGCAGGAAGCTTTCAAGTTCGAGGATTTCCGGTTCGTTAGAGATCTCGCGCTTGGTTGTCATTTTCGCAGTCGCCGCATCTCTTAAGTCAGTTGATGGTTACATTTTCAATGGTTACAAATGAAACCAGTTTGGTCAATCCAGAGCGGCCGCGCGTCCTCGTGGACGCGCAGAGGCCGCTCTGGCACTGTGGATTCGGGAGGAAACCATGGCCTTTTCCTACATGCCGGGGTTCGGCAACGACTTCGAAACCGAAACCCTGCCAGGTTCGCTGCCGCAAGGGCGGAATTCGCCGCAGCGACCGGCCTACGGCCTCTACGCCGAGCAGCTTTCCGGCTCGCCCTTCACCGCGCCGCGCGGCACCAACGAGCGCTCCTGGCTCTATCGCATCAGGCCGAGCGTCAGGCACACCGGCCGCTTCAAGCCGGCGAGTTATCCGCTGTGGAAGAGCGCGCCCAATCTCGGCGATCACGAGCTGGCGCTTGGTCAATATCGCTGGAATCCGGTGCCGATGCCGAAGGAGCCGACCGACTTCATCGCCGGCATGCGCAGCATCACCACCGCCGGCGACGTGCTCGGCCAGACCGGCATGGCCGCCCATGTCTATGTCGCCAACCGTTCGATGGTCGACGATCATTTCTTCAACGCCGATGGTGAGTTGCTGGTCGTGCCGCAGATCGGCAGCCTACGCCTCGTTACCGAGATGGGCGTCATAGAATTGCGACCGGGCGAGATCGCGGTGCTGCCGCGCGGCCTCGTGTTCAAGGTCGAGCTGGTCGATGAAACAGTGCGCGGCTATGTCTGCGAGAATTACGGCGCCAAGCTGACGCTGCCGGATCGTGGCCCGATCGGCGCCAATTGCCTGGCCAATCCGCGCGATTTCAAGACGCCTTGCGCCTGGTTCGAGGAGAAGGAAACGCCCTGCCGGCTGATCGTGAAATGGTGCGGACAGTTTCATGTCACCGAACTCGATCATTCGCCGCTGGATGTGGTGGCGTGGCACGGCAATTATTCGCCCTATAAATATGATCTTGCAACGTTTTCGCCGGTCGGCGCGATCCTGTTCGACCATCCCGATCCGTCGATCTTCACGGTGCTGACCGCGCCGAGTGGCGAGGAGGGCACCGCCAACATCGACTTCGTCATCTTCCCGCCGCGCTGGTTGGTGGCCGAAAACACGTTCCGCCCGCCCTGGTATCACCGCAACATCATGAGCGAGTTCATGGGCCTGATCCACGGCCAGTACGACGCCAAGGAGGAGGGGTTCGTTCCCGGCGGCATCAGCCTGCACAATCTGATGCTGGCCCACGGGCCTGACGCATCTGGCTTCGAAAAGGCCTCGCGCGCCGAGCTGAAACCGGTCAAGCTCGACAACACCATGGCCTTCATGTTCGAGACGCGATTCCCGCAGATGCTGACCCGCTACGCCGCCGAGGTTGAAACCCGGCAGGACAACTACATCGACTGCTGGGCCGATCTGAAGAAGCGCTTCAACGGCACGCCCGAGGGCGACTGGTCTTGAGCGCTGATCCAACGCGGCTGGTGCTGCTGGGCTCGAAAGGCGGCCCGGCGCTCCGGCCGGGCGGGCCGTGGCCGAGTTCATCGCTGCTGGAGATCGGCGGCCGCACCATCGTCGTCGATTGCGGGCTTGGCGTGACGTGTGGGCTGGCCGACGCCGGCTCCAGCTTGAAGACGCTGGACCTGATCTTCATCACGCATCTGCATTCCGACCATGTGCTGGAACTCGGTCCGCTGATCCACACCGCTTGGACGGCGGGTCTGGCGACACCGGTCACTGTGTTCGGCCCGCCCGGCACCGGCCACTACTGGCAGCGCTTTTGCCAGGCGATGGAATTCGACATCGAGATCCGCATCGTCGACGAAGGCCGGCCCAATATCGCAGACATCGTTTCGATCGTCGAATTCGGCGAAGGCCGGGTGATGGAGGAGCGCGGCCTGAAGGTTTCAGCGCTGCGCGTCGACCATCCGCCGGTGACCGACTGCTTTGCATTGCGCTTCGAGCATGCCGGACAAAGCGTGGTGTTCTCCGCCGATACGGCATTCTTTCCGCCATTGGCCGATTTCGCCAGAGGCGCCGCCATCCTCGTCCACGAAGCCATGCTGGAAGAAGGCATCGAGCGGTTGGTTGCTCGGACCGGCAACGGCGCACGGCTGAGAGAACATCTGCTTGCGAGCCACAGCTTCGCCGAGGAGGCTGGACGCATCGCCAGCGATGCCGGAGTGAAGAGGCTTGTGCTCAATCACCTCATTCCGGCTGACGACCCCGAGATCGGCGAAGCCGATTGGGTCGCCGCTGTCAGGAAAACATGGGCTGGCGACTTGACGATTGCCCGTGACGGCCTTGTTGTGGGCTTAAGCAGCGAGAAAACTGTACCAGGAGAGGAAACCGCATGAAGCTTGCCACATTGAAGGACGGATCGCGTGACGGAAAGTTGGTCGTCGTCTCGCGCGACCTGACGCGGTTCACCGATGCCTCGTTTCTGGTGCCGACGCTGCAGGCGGCACTCGACGACTGGAGCCGGATCGCGCCGCATCTGGCCGCCATGGCGGAATCGCTGGAGAACAATGCGGTGCCGTCAGCGCGCTTTCACGAGCATGACGCCCAGTCGCCGTTGCCGCGCGCCTATCAATGGGCGGATGGCTCGGCCTATGTGAATCATGTCGAGTTGGTGCGGAAGGCGCGTGGCGCCGAGATGCCAGCAAGCTTCTGGACCGATCCGCTGATCTATCAGGGTGGTTCCGACAGTTTCATCGCGCCGCGTGATCCGATCCGGGCGACCGACGAGGCTTTTGGCGTCGACATGGAAGGGGAGGTCGCCGTCGTCGTCGATGATGTTCCGATGGGGGCAAGCCTGGATGAGACGCGGGCGGCGATCCGGCTGGTCATGCTGGTCAATGACGTCACGCTGCGCTCCCTTACCGCGCCAGAGCTTGCCAAGGGCTTCGGCTTCTTCCAGTCGAAACCGTCCTCGGCTTTTTCGCCCGTCGCGGTGACGCCGGACGAACTGGGCGAGGCCTGGGATGGCGGCAAGGTCAGCCTGCCGCTGCTGGTCGATCTCAACGGCAAGCCGTTTGGCCGGGCGAACGCCGGTGTGGACATGACCTTCGATTTTCCGGCGCTGATTGCACATGCCGCGAAAACCCGGCCGCTGGCCGCCGGCACGATCATCGGTTCTGGCACCGTCTCCAACAAGCTCGACAGCGGCCCGGGCAAACCTGTCTCGGCAAGGGGCGCCGGCTATTCCTGCATTGCCGAGTTGCGTATGATCGAGACCATCGAGGCTGGCGCGCCGAAAACGCCATTCCTTCGCTTTGGCGACACTGTGCGCATCGAGATGAAGGACAAGGCCGGCCATTCGATCTTCGGCGCGATCGAGCAGAAGGTCGAGAAATACGAGAGCTAGGACAATGACAGGCACGTCTTTCTATATGCTGTGCGGTGTCTGGGCCCTGGTCATGCTGGCGATCTTCATCCACGCGATCCGGCTGAGCTATCGCATCGAGGCGCGCTCCCCCGACCTGACCAACCGCAGCGGCTTTCCGCGCAACGCGATGATGTTCCACACCGTCACCAACATGAACGTCGCGCGGGATCAGGAAACGCAAGCCATGCGGCGGCGCATGAACCGGCTTCTGCTGATCGTTCTCGCCGGATTTGCGCTTCTGTGGGCGGGCGTGTCCTTGGTCCAGTCAGTGGAGTGATCTAGCTTAATCGTTCCAAACGCGGGGGGACCCAAGATGCCTTACACCGCTACTTACCTTTGGTTCGTGGGAATTTGCAGCATCGTTACTGCCTGGCTTTTGATTTCGGCGATCCGGCTCTGCCGGCAGATCGAGGATCGATCTGAAAGACTGCGTAACTTCAGTAGCGTGGCGCGGCTGCCGAAGCTTGTTAACGTCGCTATAAATCGGGACGTTGCGAGCGATGTTGAAACGCAGGCGCTGCGCCGTGGTATGATCGCTCGTCTGCTAGCCATAGGTGCTATCGGTATCGCCGTGAATTTGGTTGCCTGGACTGGTGTGTGACGTGGACCTGCTCGACTATCTCCGCCGCATGGCGCGCAACAATCTCTGGTCGAACGACCGGCTCTATCGCGCTGTGCTGCAGCTTCAGCCCGGTGAATTCGAAGCCGAGCGAACCAGCTTCTTCCCTTCGATCAAGGCGACGCTCAACCACATCCTGGCGGTCGATCATCTCTATCTCGATTTTCTCGAAGAGGGTGGCGTTGGCGCCGCGGCCCATGACGATTTCGCGCCGTTCGATGAACCACAAGCGCTGTTTACCGCCCAAGCGGCGGCCGACCGGCGGCTGATCGCTTTTTGCGACCGTCTGTCGCCGGACGATCTCGAGCGGCGCGTCATCACCGACCGGCGCGAGGACGGAAAAATACCGGAGCGCATCGGTGACCTGCTCGCCCACCTCTTCATCCACGATATCCATCATCGCGGCCAGGTGCACGCAATGCTGTCCGGCACGTCGGTGAAGCCGCCGCAGCTCGACGAGTTCTTCCTCGACTATGATCTGAAGCTGCGGAAAGCGGAGGTCGAGCGGCTGAACCTGGAATGATCAAACCAACGCAACGTCATAGGCTGAAAAATGCCGATCCGCAGTGACCAACGTCAGGCCTTCAATTTGAGCCTGCGCGATGAGCAGACGGTCGAAAGGATCGCGGTGATGGAGCGGCAAATGCTCAAGCCTCGCCGCGTGTAGTTCATTCACACTGAGGATCGGAATGCCGTTCGATCGCAAGATTTCCACTATGTTGCCTGTCAGCGTGACTTTGCCGAGCGATTTCTTGATGGCGATCTCTGCTACCGAGACGGCGCTGACGACCACATCCTCGCCCGCAAGAAAGATGTCGCGATGGTGGTCCGAAAGGCGTGAGTCTGCGTTGAGTACCCAAAGCAGAATATGAGTATCCACCAGATATTGGTGGCTCATTTAGTGTACTCGTCCCATTCGGGACCGAGTTCATCAAAATCATCCGATATTCGAATTTGGCCTTTCAGGGCCCCAAAAAGGCCCTTGCTCCCGCCAGCCCGGGCGGGCGCGCTCAAGGTCGCCACCACCTCTCCATGCCGCGTCAGATGGATCTCTTCGCCGGCCTGGGCGCGTTTCACCAACTCGGAGAGTTGGGCCTTTGCTTTTGCCATCGGAACATTCATGGTCAGACCTCTTATGACCAGAATTTAGGTCATAACTGATCAAACCACAAGGCATCCTCGGCCGAACTGGCTACGCCGCCTTGCCGTCCACCTTGATCACCCCGCGCTTGATCTGGTCCTGCTCGATCGATTCGAACAATGCGCGGAAATTGCCCTCACCAAAGCCTTCGTCGCCCTTCCTCTGAATGAATTCGAAGAAGATCGGGCCGATCACGGTTTTGGAAAAGATCTGCAGCAGAATCTTGGTCGTGCCGCCATCGACCACGCCTTCGCCATCGATCAGGATGCCGTGCTTTTTCATGCGCTCGATCGGCTCGTCATGGCCGTGCACGCGGGCATGGGACATATCATAATAGGTTTCCGGCGGACCGGGCATGAATTTTAGCCCGTTGGCGGCCAGCCTGTCGGTGGCGCCGTAGATCTCGTCCGTGCCGACGGCGATGTGCTGGATGCCTTCGCCATTATACTTCTTCAGATATTCGGCGATCTGGCTGGTCTCGTCCTTGGATTCGTTGAGCGGGATGCGGATCTTGCCGCAGGGCGAGGTGATGGCGCGGCTGACCAGCCCGGTGATCTTGCCGTCGATGTCGAAGAAATGGATCTGCTTGAAGCCGAACAGGTCGCGGTAGAAGTCCCACCATTTGTCCATGTTGCCGCGATAGACATTGTGGGTGAGGTGGTCGAGATAATAGAAGCCGACGCCTTCCGGCTTCGGGTCGCGCGCGCCCAGCCAGTTGAACTCGGCATCATAGGCCGAGCCCTTCTCGCCATAGACCTCGATGAAATAGAGCAGCGAACCGCCGATGCCGACGATTGCCGGCACGTCGAGCGCCTTGTCGGTGCCCTCATAGGGGGTGGCGCCTTTGGCAATGGCGTGGTCGAACGCATGCTTGGCATCGACCACTCGCCAGGCCATCGAGGCCGCGCAGGGGCCGTGCTTGTCGGCGAACTTCATTGCATGCGAGCCGGACTCGGCATTGACGACATAGTTGATATCGCCTTGTCGCCAGACGGTGATGTCCTTGGTGCGGTGCTTGGCCACCGGCACATAACCCATGCGGGTAAAAAGCTCGGCGAGCTTTTCCGGTTCGGGATGGGCGAACTCGACGAATTCGAAGCCGTCTGTGCCGGCGGGATTGGCCTTGCTGATCTTTGCGGGCGGTGCATCGTGCGGGAAGGGACCCATGGCATTGTCCTCCAAAAAGCTTGGCGTGGCCGGAAAGGCCATTTCGGCGCTATTATAGCGCGAAGCAGCTGCATGGTGCTTGCATTCAAACGCTTGAAATGATCAGATTATGCGGGAATTGTGCATGATCGAAGGAAACTTTATGGATGACGCGCGCGTTGATCAGTTTGACCGCAAGATAATGGCTCTACTGCAGAGCGACGCGCGGCTGACCAACAACGATCTATCGGAACGGGTGAACCTGTCGGCGTCGCAATGTTCGCGCCGCCGCCAGAGGCTGGAGGAGGACGGCTATATCAGGGGCTACAGGGCTGTGCTCGACCGCGACAAGCTCGGCTTCTCGCTGGTCAACGTCATTTCGGTGACGCTCGCCACCCACAACCGCGACAATGCACAGCGGTTCGGCGAATTGGTGGCGCGGCTGCCGGAGGTGCAGGAGGCGCACGCGCTGACCGGCGAGATGGACTACATCCTAAAAGTGGTAACGCCGGACCTGAAGTCGCTGTCGGAATTCGTCAACGGCGTGCTTCTGCCGCACGAATCTGTGCAGCATGTGAAGACGGCGATCGTGCTCGAAACGCTGAAGGAAACCGGCGCGCTGCCGATTTAACCCTTCGATTGCTGGATCAGCCCATAAAGGTTGGTGCAGCGTGCGCCGGAACGGCAATAGGCGAAGATCGGGCCTTCGAGTTCGTCGAGCGCCTCGGCTTGATCCTCGACATTCTCATGCGTGATCTGGCCGCTGATGACCGGGATGTAGCGGAAAGCGAGCCCGGCGGCTTCGACCGCCGCCTTGACACTGTCCGCCGAAGGCTGGCCGGGCTGCTCGTCATCAGGTCTGTTGCAGATGACGCTCTTGAAGCCGGCGGCCTTGATGGCGGCGACTTCTTCGGGTTGGATCTGGCCGGAGACCGAATAGTCCTCGCTGATCTGACGATATTCCATGATGGCGTCCTCGCAATGTTCGATGCCTGCTGGCCAGGGGCGGAGTCTTGCCGCTCCCAGGCCTGGGCGGCAATCCGCGCAGAAAGAAATCCCTCTGCGCAGATAGACATTCTCATGCGGGAAATCCAGCCGGGCTACCTAAGGCGCCGTGCGTCCTTTGGATGCGCAAAGGACGCTGTAGCACTTTGTTGCCCGCACGTGCGCAAGCCCCACCGAGCGAACGGCGTCGACCGCTCAGCTTCCGAGGATCGCGCCTTTGATCTGGGCGATGTTGTTGTGCATCAGGTCGATATAGGTCGAGGCCGGGCCGTCGGGTTGCGACAGCGCGTCCGAATAGAGCGTGCCGCCAACCTTGATGCCGGTCTCGCTGGCGATCTGCTCGATCAGCCGCGCGTTGGTGATGTTCTCGATGAAGACCGCCGCCGCCTTGTCCTGCTTCACCTGGCTGACCAGCTTGGCGACGTCGGCAGCGGAAGGCTCCGACTCGGTCGACACCCCTTCGGGGGCCAGGAAGGTGAGGCCATAGGCCTTCTCGAAATAGCCGAAGGCGTCATGCGAGGTGATGACGACGCGTTTCTCTTCCGGTATGGACTGGATTGCCGCTTTCACTTCGCCTTCGACCGCATTAAGCTTCGCTGTGTATGCGGCGGCATTGGCCTTGTAGCTGTCGCAACCCTCAGCGTCGGCCGTGCAGAAGGCATCGGCGATGTTCTTCACATAGATCTTGGCATTGGCGATCGACTGGAAGGCATGTGGATCGGTGTCTGCACCTTCAGCGGCGTCGGCATCGGCGAATTCGGGTTTGAAGTTGATCGGCGTGACGTCCTTGGTCAGAACGGCGATTGTCGCCTTGGTGGCGCTGGCGTCGACCAGGCGCTGCAGAAAGCCTTCGAAATGCAGGCCGTTGACCAGCACCACGTCCGCCCCAGCCATTGCCACCGCGTCCGCCGGGCTCGGCTCGTAGACATGGGCATCGCCATCCGGCCCGACGATGGTGGTCAGATTGATGCGGTCGCCGCCGACATTTTTGGCGAAATCGGCGATGATGGTGAAGCTGGCGACCACTTTCAATGGCTCCGCGAGAGCCGCCGATGCACCAAAGGCGGTTAATGTTATAACGCTCATTGCCAAAGCGGCGCGGATCGATTTCAGCATGGACGGGTCTCCTTTGTTGGGATCAGGCGGTTCTGTGGCGGTGATGGATGATACGGGCGCGCAGGATGCCGCGCGTGCCGAACAGGATCGAGGCGAAATAGACGACGCCTGCAGACAGGATGATCGCCGGGCCGGAAGGCAGCGACACGTGATAGGACAGAAGCAGCCCGGCGACGCAGGAGGCAAAGCCGATCAGCACCGCCAGCGCGCACATCGGCTCGACGCGCATGGTCCAGAAGCGGGCGGCGGCTGCAGGCAGCATCATGAGCCCGACCGAAAGCAAAGTGCCGAGCGCCTGGAAGCCGCCGACAAGATTGAGCACGACGAGGCCGAGGAAGATGAAATGCACCGGGCTGCCCAGCCGGCTGACTGAGCGCAGGAACAGTGGATCGAGGCATTCGGCGACCAGCGCCCGCCAGAAGATGGCGAGGCTGACCAGCGTGACCACGACGATGCCGCCGATCAGTGTCAGCGCTTCATTGTTGAGTGCCAGCACGGTGCCGAACAGCACATGCATGAGATCGACGCTGGAGCCGCGGATCGACACCATCAGCACGCCGATAGCCAGAGAAATCAGGTAGAAGGCCGCCATCGAGGCGTCCTCGCGCTGGATGGTGAAGCGCGAGACGGCGCCGGCGCCGAGTGCGACGATGATGCCGGCGATCAGGCCGCCGATGGTCATCGGCAGGATCTCCAGCCCATAGAACAGGAAACCGGCCGCAGCGCCCGGCAGGATAGCGTGGGCCATGGCGTCGCCGGAAAGGCTCATGCGCCGCAGCATCAGGAACACACCGACCGGGCAGGCGCCGAGCGACAGCATCAGCGATCCGAAAAGCGCGCGCTGCATGAAGGCGAAATCGGCGAACGGAGCGATGAGAAGACCGTAGAGCGTGTCCATCATGCCGCCCTCGGCCCGGAACCGTGCTGATGGTCGTGCCCAGGGTCATGAGCGTGATCACCGTGCTCATGGTTGTCGGGCTCGCACCAGGGCGCGTTCTCCTCCCAGGCTTCGTGGAAGCGGCGCGCGCGCAACAGGTTTTCCGGCCGCAGCGTTTCCTTGGTCTCGCCCCAGGCGATCGGCTGACGCGCCAGCAACAGCGTTTCGGGGAAATTCTGCCGCACCAGATCCAGATCGTGGACGACGACCATGATGGTGCGCTCCTCGCCATGCCAGCGCTTGATCATCGCGATCAGATCGCCGACCGTCTTGGTGTCGACGGCGTTGAACGGCTCGTCCAGCAGGATGAGGTCGGCATCCTGCAGCAGAACGCGGGCAAACAGCGTGCGCTGTAGCTGGCCGCCCGACAGCGTGTCGATCGGGCGCTTCTCGAAGCCGCCGAGGCCGACGGCCATGAGCGCCTGGCTGACCGAATCGCGGTCTTCCTTGGTATGGCGGCCGAGCAGCCCGCGCTGTGGCCAGAGTCCGAGCGAAACCAGGTCGACAACCCTGGCCGGAAACGAGCGGTCGAGCTCCGACTGCTGCGGCAGATAGGCGGCGCGCACGCCGGGCGCGCGGACAACCGTGCCGGCCATCGGCTTCAACACGCCGACGATACCCTTCATCAGGGTCGACTTGCCCGAGCCATTGGCGCCGACGACGGCGGTCAGCGATCCCCGGCGGATCGTGCCGTCGAGATGATGGATCGCCGGATGGCTGTTGTAGCCCAGCGTCAGGTCGCGGAAGGTCAGGCAGGTTTTGGTCATGTGACGATCCGTGGGGGCACTGCTGGTACGGCGGCGGCGATTGGATATGTGATGTTATTACATTAGTCAACAAGTCAATCGGGCGGAATTGCGGCGACCGAGGCAATTTGCCCTGTGCTCTTTGGCGGTTGGCTCAAGAGGATTCGCTCGTGCAACCTTGCCCCCGGCGAACCGCGACTCTAAAGAGGCGCGACCCACAAAGGAAGGAACGTCCCATGAGCATTCGTCGCATCGATGTAGGCCCGCGCATGAGCCAGATCGTCATCCACGGCAACACCGTCTATCTGGCCGGTCAGGTCGGCCAGCCGGGCGGAAACGTCGGCGCCCAGACACGTGACATTCTGGCGGCCATCGACGAATTGCTGGCCAAGGCCGGCACCGACAAGACCAAGATCCTGCAGGCGATCATCTGGCTGGCCGACATGAGCACGTTCGCCGAGATGAACGCGGAATGGGACAAGTGGGTGCCGCAGGGCCACACCCCGGCCCGCGCTACCGGCGAGGCCAAGCTTGCCGGACCGGAATATCTGGTCGAGATCATTGTTACCGCTGCGATTTGAGGCAGAGCGCTTTACCCTCCCCCTTGAGGGGAGGGTCGGCGAGTAGTCGGAGCGAAGCGTAGCTTGCGAGACGGGGTGGGGTCGGTGGGTTGCACCGACCCCACCCCGTGCCGCCATGCGGCATTTGCTCCGCGACCCTCCCCTCGAGGGGGGAAGCTAGCCCTGCGAGGGCGTGAACCGTGCGACCAGCGCGTGGCTCTCGGCCGCATAGGTGAACCGGACATGGGTGACCGGGTGCTCGGCGCTCCATGTCCGTCGCTCGACCACCAGGCACGGCGCACCGGGCTCGATGTCGAGCGCGGCCGCAATGTGCCTGTCGGCGGCGACTGCGCGAATGCGGTGCTCGGCGGCACTCCACGGCACGCGGGCAATCAGCCACGGCCCGGGCGCGATGGCATGAAATTCCTCGTCGGCGGCTTCGGCCACGGCGGCTAGGTTGATCAGCCGCTGTTCGTGGGCAAACGGCCGTTTGCCGGCGAAATGCCGACATTCCAGCGCGAGCACCGGCCCGTTGGAGTCAAGTTCCAGCAAGGCGCGATCCTCCGCGCTGCTGCGCCTTTTATGTCGCGCCAGACGCTCGTAGCGGTAGGGCAGGCCGAGCGCCTCGACCTCGATCCTGATGTCGTGAATTTCCAATACCGCGGCTTGCGACTGCGGCCGCCGGACAAAGCTGCCGGAGCGGCGGCGGCGCTCGATCAGCCCGGCCTTGGCAAGCTGCGACAGCGCCTTGTTCACCGTCATGCGCGAACATTTGTACTCGGCCGTCAGCTCGTGCTCGAACGGAATGCGGTGGCCGGGTGCCCAGGCGCCGGACAGGATCCGTTCGCTAATGTCGGACAGGATGCGCTGATGCAGCGAGACAGACTCGCCGACGTCCACATCCACTGCCTCGATTGCGCTCATGCCGAAAGCGCCGTCATCACCTTGCGAAAACGCTCGGCAATGGCATCGCGCCTTGCATGCCTGCCGCCGCTGACCAGTTTCTTGCCATGCACCCAGGCGCAATCGACCTTGGCGCCGTTGGCGAAGATCCAGGCGTCGAGCACCGCATCGCCCGTCTTGCCGGCCAGCGAAGGGTGCTTGCCATCGAGCGAGACGAAATCGGCTGAGGCACCAGCGGCGATCCGCGAGGGGCCAGCACCAAGGGCGGCACTGCCGCCGTCGAGCGCTGCATCGAACAGCGCGCGGCCGGTCGAGCCGCCGGCGACCGCAAGCACATTGCGGGCGTGATGGGCGAGGCGCTGCGAGTATTCAAGCTGTCGCAATTCGTCCGGCAGGCCGATCAGCACGTTGGAATCGGAGCCGATGCCGAAGCGGCCGCCATGTCGTTTGAATAAGGGTGCTGCAAAGGTGCCATCGCCGAGATTGGCCTCGGTGATTGGGCAGAGACCGGCGATTGCCTCGCTTTTCGCCATGCCAATCGTTTCCGCATCGGTCATGTGGGTGGCATGGATCAGGCACCAGCGCTCATCGACCTTGGCGTTGGCGAGCAGCCATTCGACCGGTCGCGCCCCCGACCAGGCAAGGCAGTCCTCGACCTCCTTCACTTGCTCGGCGATATGGATGTGGATCGGCCCGCCGGGCACCATTGCCGCGATGTCTTCCAATTCTTCCGGTGTCACGGCGCGCAGACTGTGTGGTGCGACGCCAACGACGCCTTGATTCAAGGCGCGAACGGATTCGCGGCATTTCTCAACAAGCCGCGAGAACCGATTCACATCGTTGATGAATCGCCGCTGGCCTTCATTCGGCGTAGCGCCGCCGAAAGAGGAATGCGCATAGAACACCGGCAGCAGCGTCAGCCCAATGCCGGTGTCAGCAGCAGCGGAAGTGATGCGTTCGGCCATTTCGGCGATGTTGGCATAGGGCTGGCCGTCACGATCGTGGTGGAGATAGTGAAACTCGCCGACGCGCGAAAAGCCGGCCTCCAGCATCTCGACATAGAGCTGCGCGGCGACCGCCTCGACCTGATCCGGCGTCATCGACAGCGCGAAACGATACATCACCTCGCGCCAGCTCCAGAAACTGTCGGCTGAAGGGCCACGCAGCTCGGCAAGGCCGGCCATGCCGCGCTGAAAGGCGTGGCTATGCAGGTTCGGCATGCCTGGCAGCAGGATGGCATGGCGTTCGTCGCCGGGCCGAGATGTGGTGTTCGGCTCGACCGTGGCGATGCGGCCATCACTGACGATGATTCGGGCATTGGAATGCCAGCCGTCGGGCAGAAGCACCTGTTCTGCAAAGATCGCCGTCACGTTTTTCTCCAAAATCCCATTTGGCAGTATGATCATAGCACTTGCAGCGCCTTTCAATATGTATATACATAATCGCCATCGATTGAAACGGAAAAGATCATGGCTGGAGAGAGCAAAAGCCGGGCAGGGGAAGTTCGCCTCTGGCGCAATGCGCGCTTGGCAACCATGGCCGAAAACGCCGCTGGACTTGGCATCGTCGAACACGGCGCAATCGCCGCACGCGATGGCCTGATCGTCTATGCCGGCCCGGAGGCCGACATGCCGTCAGCACTTTTCCAAGACGCCAAGATTGCCGATTGCGAAGGCCGCTGGATCACGCCAGGCCTGATCGACTGCCACACCCATCTGGTCCATGCCGGCAACCGCGCCAACGAATTCGAGATGCGGCTCGCCGGCGCCAGCTATGAAGAGGTCGCCAAGGCCGGCGGCGGCATCGTCTCGTCGGTCAAGGCGCTGCGCGCCGCCAGCGACCACGAACTGGTTGCGCAGTCGCTGCCGCGCCTCGATGCGCTGATCGCCGAAGGCGTCACGTCAGTCGAAATCAAATCGGGCTACGGGCTCGATCTCGAAAACGAGAAGAAATCGCTGCGTGCAGCGCGGGTCCTGGGCGAACGTCGTCAAGTAACAGTAAGGACGAGCTTCCTCGGCGCCCATGCCCTGCCGCCCGAGGCGAAAGGCGACAAGGACGCTTTTATCGACCTGGTCGCAAACGAGATTTTGCCGGCCGCCGCCGCCGAGGGCCTGGTCGACGCGGTCGATGGTTTTTGCGAAGGCATCGCCTTCTCGCCCGAGCAGATTTCTCGCGTGTTCGACGCGGCGAAAGCAGCAGGCCTGCCGGTCAAGCTCCACGCCGACCAGCTGTCCAATCTGCACGGCGCCGAACTTGCGGCGCGTTATGGCGCCCTGTCGGCCGACCACCTAGAATACACTGACGAAGCGGGTGCTGCGGCGATGGCGAAGGCGGGAACCGTGGCGACGATCCTGCCCGGCGCCTACTATTTCATCCGCGAGACCAAGAAGCCGCCGGTCGGACTGTTTCGCCAGCACGGCGTCAGGATGGCGGTCGCCACCGATTGCAACCCCGGCACCTCGCCGCTGACTTCGCTGCTGCTGACCATGAACATGGCGGCGACTTTGTTTGGCCTGACCATTGACGAATGCCTTGCCGGTGTCACCCGTGAGGCTGCCCGCGCGCTCGGACTGCTCGGGCAAACCGGCACGCTGGAGGTCGGAAAGTCAGCCGATCTGGCGATCTGGGACATCGAGCGCCCGGCCGAGCTCGTCTACCGCATGGGCTTCAACCCGCTGCATGCCCGCATCTGGAGAGGACAATGAGCCAACTCAAACTCAAGCCGGGCAACACAACCCTGGCCGACTGGCGTGAAATCTATCGTGGTGCCGTGCCGAAGCTGGATGCCGCCTGCCGGCCGAAGATCAAGGCGAGCGCCGAGGCGGTTGCGCGGATCGTCGCCAAGGGTGAGCCGGTCTATGGCATCAACACCGGCTTCGGCAAATTGGCCAGCGTCCGCATTCCCGCCGCCGACCTCGAGACCCTTCAGCGCAACATCGTGCTGTCCCATGCCGCCGGTGTCGGCGAGCCGATGCCGGTTGCGATCACCCGGCTGATGATGGCGCTGAAATTGGCCAGCCTGGCCCAAGGTGCTTCCGGTGTGCGGCCGCAGACGATCGAGCTGCTGGAAGCGATGCTGGCCAATGACGTCATTCCGGTGGTTCCTGCGCAAGGCTCCGTCGGCGCCTCCGGCGATCTCGCGCCGCTGTCGCACATGACGGCGGTGATGATCGGCGTCGGCGAGTGCTTTACCCCGCATGGCCGGTTCCCGGCCAAGGTCGCCTTTGTCTCGCACGGGCTGGAACCGGTCACGCTTGGCGCCAAGGAAGGGTTGGCGCTGCTCAACGGAACGCAGTTCTCGACCGCCTATGCGTTGGCCGCCCTGTTCGATGCCGAAGTGCTCTACCAGTCGGCGCTGGTCGCCGGCGCGCTTTCGACCGATGCCGCCAAGGGCTCCGACGCCCCCTTCGATCCGCGCATCCATTTGCTCAGGAAGCATCCTGGCCAGATCGAGACGGCAGAAGCGCTGCGCAACCTGATGGCCGGCAGCGCCATCCGTGAATCGCACCGGCTCGGCGACGAGCGCGTGCAGGATCCGTATTGCCTGCGGTGCCAACCGCAGGTGATGGGCGCGGCGCTCAGCGTCCTGCGCCAGGCCGCCGACACGCTGGGCACCGAGGCCAACGGCGTCACCGACAATCCACTGATTTTCGCCGAGGACGACACAGCGCTTTCCGGCGGCAATTTTCACGCCGAGCCGGTGGCCTTCGCCGCCGACATGATCGCGCTTGCCGTCTGCGAGATCGGCTCACTGTCGGAGCGGCGCATCGCCATGCTGGTCGATCCGGCACTGTCGGGCATGCCGGCCTTCCTGACGCCGAAGCCCGGCTTGAATTCCGGCTTCATGATCCCGCAGGTGACGGCGGCAGCACTCGTCTCGGAAAACAAGCAGAAGGCCTATCCGGCCAGCGTCGATTCGATCCCGACGTCGGCCAACCAGGAAGACCACGTCTCGATGGCAGCACACGGCGCGCGCCGGCTGATCGGCATGGTCGAGAATGCGACGGCCGTCATCGGCATCGAATTGCTGGCCGCCGCGCAAGGCTGCGATTTCCATGCACCGCTGGTGTCGAGTGCGCCGCTCGAAGCAGTGCGCAGGCTGGTCAGGGCGGAGGTGCCGCATCTCGACAATGACCGGCATTTCCATCCCGACATGGAAAAAGCCATCGCCATGGTGCGCAGCGGCGCTGCGGTGAAAGCGGCGGGCGCGGTGGCGCTGCCGGCAATTTCTGGAGCGGCATGATGGACAGCTGGCTCACGGTTACGCGCGGCACGGCACCTTTACTGGTCTCGATCCCGCACACCGGCATCGATCTCGCCGGCCTCGAAAACCGGCTGGTGTCGCCTTGGCTTGGCCGCCGCGACGCCGACTGGTGGATCGACAAGCTCTATGATTTCGCCGAAGACCTCGGCGCGACGGTGGTGCATACGGCGATTTCGCGCACCGTCATCGACGTCAACCGCGATCCGTCCGGCGCCTCACTCTATCCCGGCCAGGCGACGACGGGTCTGTGCCCGACCGAGACCTTCGATGGCGATCCGCTCTATCGCGAGGGCGAGGAGCCTGATGCGTCGGAGATCGACGAACGGCGCGAAAAATTCTTCATGCCCTACCATGCCGCCTTACAGGCCGAGATCGACAGGCTGCGCGCCTTGCACCAGAAGATCGTCCTTTATGACTGCCATTCGATCCGCTCGGTGCTGCCGCGCCTGTTCGAGGGAACGCTGCCGGTGTTCAATCTCGGCACCAATGACGGCAAGAGCGCCGATCCGGCCTTGCAGGCAACGGTCGGCCAGATTCTCGCCGAAACCGGCGAGAGTTTTGTCGTCAACGGCCGCTTCAAGGGCGGCTGGATCACGCGCCATTTCGGCCAGCCGCAAGATGGCGTCCATGCGTTGCAGATGGAACTCTCCAACCGTGGCTATATGCGCGAACCGGAAGGCAAGGGCGCACCGGACAATTGGCCGGTGCCGTACGATGCTGCGTTCGCGGCGCCTATCCGCGTCACGCTGAAGAAGATCCTCGAAAACGCGATTGTCTGGGTACACGGCTGACGCGCAACGCCGCATCTCATTCGAAAGGGACTGACGCCATGACCGATCCTCGTCATAACATCCGCGAAGTCCGCAGCCCGCGCGGCAGCGAACTCAACGCCCGTACATGGCTGACGGAAGCGCCGTTGCGCATGCTGATGAACAACCTCGATCCCGATGTCGCCGAAAACCCCAACGAACTGGTCGTCTATGGCGGCATCGGCCGGGCGGCGCGCACCTGGAACGATTTCGATCGCATCGTCGCCTCTCTGAAGACGCTTGGAGATGACGAGACGCTGCTGGTGCAGTCCGGCAAGCCGGTCGGCGTGTTTCGGACGCACACCGATGCGCCGCGCGTGCTGATCGCCAATTCGAACCTCGTGCCGCACTGGGCGACATGGGAAAAATTCAACGAGCTCGATAGAAAGGGCCTGATGATGTACGGCCAGATGACGGCTGGCTCGTGGATCTACATCGGCACGCAAGGCATCGTGCAGGGCACCTACGAGACCTTTGTCGAGGCCGGCCGCCAGCATTATGGCGGCAATCTCAGGGGCAAATGGATCCTGACCGGCGGTCTCGGCGGCATGGGCGGCGCCCAGCCGCTGGCAGCGGTCATGGCCGGCGCCTGCTGCCTGGCGGTCGAATGCGATCCCGACCGCATCGATTTCAGGCTGCGCACCCGCTATGTCGACGAGCGCGCCGATACGCTCGACGAAGCGCTGGAAAAGATCGAGCGCTGGACCAGGGCCGGTGAGGCGAAATCGGTCGGTCTGGTCGGCAACACCGCCGACATCGTGCCGGAACTGGTGCGGCGCGGCGTGCGCCCCGACTTGGTCACCGACCAGACATCAGCGCATGATCCGCTCAACGGCTATCTGCCCAAGGGGTGGTCGCTCGCCGAATGGCGCGAGAAGCGCACAAGCGACCCGAAGGCGGTCGAGAAGGCGGCGCGCGCATCGATGCGCGAACATGTCGAGGCCATGGTGGCGTTCTGGAACGCCGGCGTACCGACGCTCGACTATGGCAACAACATCCGCCAGGTGGCGAAGGAGGAAGGGCTCGAGAACGCCTTTGCCTTCCCGGGTTTCGTGCCGGCCTATATCCGACCGTTGTTTTGCCGCGGCATCGGCCCGTTTCGTTGGGCAGCCCTCTCAGGCGATCCCGAGGACATCTACAAGACCGACGCCAAGGTGCGCGAACTGACGCCCGGCAATAGCCATCTGCACAACTGGCTCGACATGGCGCGCGAGCGTATCGCCTTCCAGGGTCTGCCGGCACGCATCTGCTGGGTCGGTCTCGGCGACCGCCACCGGCTCGGCCTCGCCTTCAACGAGATGGTGGCGAAGGGCGAGCTCAAGGCGCCGGTGGTCATCGGTCGCGATCATCTCGATTCCGGCTCGGTTGCCTCGCCGAACCGCGAGACGGAATCAATGAAGGACGGCTCGGACGCGGTGTCGGACTGGCCATTGCTCAATGCGCTGCTCAACACCGCCTCCGGCGCAACCTGGGTGTCGCTGCACCATGGCGGCGGCGTTGGCATGGGCTTTTCGCAACATGCCGGCATGGTCATCGTCGCCGACGGCACACGCGAAGCGGCCAAACGCCTGGAGCGGGTGCTGTGGAACGACCCTGCGACCGGCGTCATGCGCCACGCCGACGCCGGTTATGACATCGCCATCGACTGCGCCAGGGAGCACCAACTCAACCTGCCAGGCATCCTCGGCTGAGCCGCGCCTTGCACATCCTCCGGGCAGCCGAATACCGGTCTATGCCGTGGAAGAACCGCGGCGGAGTGACGACGGAGATCGCCGTCTCGCCGGCAGGTGCCGCGCTCGAGGATTTCGACTGGCGCGTCTCCATGGCGCGCGTCGAAAGCGGCGGGCCATTCTCCGGGTTTGCCGGAGTGGACCGAACGTTGGCCGTGCTGGAAGGCGAGGGGATTATCCTTGATATCGCCGGCCGCTCGGCGGCTACGATGACCAGGGCTTCCGCCCCGCTTTCCTTTCCGGCCGATGTGCCGACGCAAGCGACGCTGATCGCCGGTCCGATCACCGATCTCAACATTATGACGCGGCGCGGACGGATGACCCACGCCGTCGAGCGCATGGCGATTTCGGCCCCAGCGGACATCCACACAGTGGCCGATGCGACCCTCATCCTGTGTTTTGATGGCGAGATCACGGTTGCCGGCGCGACGCCTGTCCGCATCGGACCGCGCGACACTGTGTTGCTCGGGCCGGACGCCTTGAAATGGCGCCTGGAGCCTGTTCGAACGACCACGCTGTTCGTGATCCGCATCGATCGGGTTGCTGCGAACGATTAACGCCTGTTTCGAAACATGATCGCAACACCGGCGAAATATGCCGTAAGCTCAAGCCCACATCACGAAAAAGCCCGAATCCTTCCTTCGATCAGGTCTCGGCGGAAGCGAAGGGGTGATCGTCTGAAAGTTGTAGTGCGAAAACAAACTTTCGGCCTGTGTTTCAATGCAACCAATTGCATTTGAATCGGTTTTAGGGACATTGCCGTGGCGGTGACGCCGCTATGCGTCCCCCCATGCGGAATTTTCAATGAATATCCAGACGAACTCCACCCAAATGGAAAAGACGAGCGCGGGCTTCCCGGCCATCACCGAAGAGCCGATACGCTCCAATTTCCTGCCGGAAGAGCGCCTGCGCACGCTGGGTACAAGCCTTGCCGAGGGCGACGTCAAGGATCTGTTCGGCCTGGAGCCGTTCGATTTCCAGCCACGCGTCCGCGACAGTGCCAGCAAGATCCTCGAAGTCTACCGCTCGACCAATGCCGCGCAGGCGAAGGGCGAGACGATCACGCCGGCGGCGCAATGGCTGCTCGACAACAACTATCTGGTTGAGGAAACCATCTTTCAGGTCAAGCGCGACCTGCCGCGCCGTTTCTATCGGCAGTTGCCGACCCTGAAGCTGTCCGACGGCGCCAGCGTGCCGCGCGCGCTTGCGCTGGCCTGGACCTATGTCGCGCATTCCGACAGTTCCGTTTCGGCGACCATGTTCAAGGCGATCGTCGAAGGCTTTCAGTCCGTCGAGCCACTGAAGATCGGCGAGCTGTGGGCGCTGCCATCACTGCTGCGCTTCGTTCTGATCGAAAATCTTCGCCGGATCGCGGTCCGGGTCAACCGTACCCGGCAGATGCGTCAGATTGCCAACGAGGTCGCCGACCGCGTGCTGGCGATCGACGACAACGCCGACCGTCAGGCGATCCTGTCGAACTACGTCGCCCATGCGCAGGACACCACCTTCGCCACACAATTGCTCTACCGCCTGCGCGACGGGTCGCAAAATGCCGGCAGGGCGCTGGAATGGCTGGAGGGCGAGCTTGAAAAGTCCGGCTCCGATGCCGAGGAAATCATCATCAGCGAGCATCGCACGCTGTCCGGCGGCAATGTAACCACCGGTAACATCATCCGCGGCCTCAGACTCATCAACGATATCGACTGGACGGTTTGGTTCGAAGGTGTCAGCCGCATCGATACCTTGCTGCGCGAGCGCACCGATTTCGCCGCGCTCGATTTCTTCTCGCGCGACCAGTACCGGACCGCGATCGAGGAATTGGCGCGTCGCTCCGATCGTTCCGAATTCCGCGTCGCCGAAAAGGCGATCGAACTTGCCGGCCATGCCGCTGTCGCCGATACCACCGGCACCGGTCCAACCGCTCACACCGACGTCGGCTTCTTTCTGGTCGGCCCGCGCCGGCTGGAACTGGAAAAGGCGATCGGCTATCGGCCGACCATCAGCGTCACGACCAAACGGGCGTTCCGCAAGACCGGATGGCTGGGCATTGTCGTACCGGTGTTCGCGCTGACGGTGCTGCTGCTGGTCCTCTCAGGCAACGCCCTTGCCAATCTTGGCCTGTCCGTGCCGTCGATCGTCTTGATGCTGGCGCTGTTTGCCGTGCCGGCCAGCGAAGGCGCGCTTGCCTTCTTCAACACCGTCGTATCGTTGTTCCTCAAGCCGACGCGCCTTGTCGGCTATGACTACAGACGCGGCATGCCGCCCGAGGCTCGCACACTGGTGGTAGTGCCGTCGCTGATCGGCTCACGCGACGACGTCGAAGAAAACATCCGCAACATCGAAGTGCATCACCTGGCCAACACGGCTGACGAAATCCATTTCGCTCTGCTTTCGGACTGGCCGGACTCGAAGACCGAAATCGATGCCGCGGATATTGAGATCCTCCAATATGCTCGCGACGAGATCGCGCGGTTGAACGCCCGCTATCCCAGCGAAGGCGCGCCGCGTTTCTACGTTCTGCACCGCCGGCGGCTCTACAATGAATCCCAGGGCGTCTGGATGGGCTGGGAACGCAAGCGCGGCAAGCTGCACGAACTGAATCTTCTGCTGCGCGGTGATAGCGACACCACGTTTTTGCCGCTGGATGTGCCGTTGCCGGATAGCGTCATCCATGTGATGACGCTGGACGCCGACACGCGCACCACCCGCGATGCCGTCGCCAGTTTGGTTGGCAAGCTTTGCCATCCGCTCAACCGCCCGCATTTCGATGCGGCAAAGCGCCTTGTCACCGCCGGCTACACCATCCTGCAGCCGCGCATCACCGCCTCGCTGACCAGCGGCGACGACGCATCCTTCTTCCAGCGGGTGTTTTCCGCCAATCGCGGCCTCGATCCTTACGTCTTTGCTGTCTCGGACATCTACCAGGATGTCTTCGGTGACGGCTCTTTCACCGGCAAGGGTCTCTATCATGTCGACGCCTTCGAAGCGGCGCTGAAGGGCCGCATCGACGAAAATACCATCCTCAGCCACGATCTGCTCGAAGGCGCCTTGGCACGCGCGGCGCTGGTCACGGACGTCGAACTGGTCGAGGACTATCCGACCCGCTATTCGGTCGACGCGTCGCGCCACCATCGCTGGGCACGCGGCGACTGGCAGCTTCTGGGTTTCCTTTTCGATCCACGCTCCGGCGTGCCGGCGCTGTCGCGCTGGAAGATGGTCGACAATCTGCGCCGCTCGCTGACGCCGATCTTCTGGGTGATGGCGGCGATCGCCGGCTGGACGCTGCTGCCCTTCACACAGGCCGCGCAATGGCAGGCGCTGCTGATCCTCACATTGTTCATGGCGCCAACGTTCGACATCATCCACGCCATCCTGCCGAAAAGCGGCGACCAGACACCGCGCGGCCATTTCTCGGCACTGGCACGCGATGTTGTCTTCGGCACCGCCCTGGTGGCTCTGAAGATCGTGCTGATGGCGCATCTGGCGTGGATGATGGGCGACGCTATCATCCGCACGCTCTACCGCTTGTTCGTCAGTCGGCAGAACCTGCTCGAATGGCGCACTGCCTCGCAGGCGCACAAGAACGGCGACAACGATCTCGGCTCCTATTACGGCATGATGTATGGCGCGGTGATTATCGGCGTCGTCGGCCTTGCCATCCCGGTTCTGGCCGATTCCACCGGAGCTTTCGTCGCCTTCTTCTTCGCGCTGTTCTGGATCGGCTCGCCGGCCTTCGCCTTCTGGATCAGCCGCTCGGCCGAAACCGAGGACCGTTTGCGCATATCGGCGGCCGACATCCATGCGCTGCGCACGGTTGCGCGGCGCACATGGCACTATTTCGAGACCTTCGTGACGGCCGAGCATCACAATCTGCCGCCGGACAATTTCCAGGAAAGTCCGGCGCCAGTCGTTGCGCCCCGCACCTCGCCGACCAATATCGGCGTCTATCTCCTGTCGGTGATTTCGGCGCGCGATTTCGGCTGGATCAGCCTGTCCGACGCCGCCACCCGCATCGACGCCACGATGTCGACCATCGAGAGCATGCCGCGTGAGCGCGGCCATCTCTTCAACTGGTATGACACGACGACGCTGAAGCCGCTCTATCCGCTCTACATTTCCGCAGTCGATAGCGGCAATCTCGCAGGCCATCTGGTGGCGGTGGCGGCAGCCTGCGCCGAATGGGCGGAAGCGCCTGCAGTCCACCTTCAGGGCGACTTCGAAGGTATCCTCGATACGGTGACGATCCTCGACGAAAGCCTGGCGGAGTTGCCTGACGACCGCCGCCAATTGCGGCCGTTGCGCCAGCGGCTCGCCGATCGCCTTGACGGCATGCGGCGGGCGGTCGAATCGGTCAAAGCGCAGCCCGAGATGGCGTCGATCCGGACCATAAACCTGGCCGTTCTGGCCGGCGAGATCCGCAAGCTCGCCATCGCCATCCATACCGAGGCCGCATCGACACAGAGCGACACCATCGCCGACTGGGCGGCAAGGCTGGAAGCCACCTGCGAGGCGCATGTCCATGACGCGCACAGCGACGACAATGCCATCGGAGCCTTGCGGGCCAAGCTTCTTTCGTTGCGCGAGCGCACGCGCCGCTTCGCCTTCGAGATGGATTTCTCCTTCCTTATGCGGCCGGAACGCAAGCTCCTGTCGATCGGTTATCGGGTCGAGGAGCATCAGCTCGACGAAAGCTGCTACGACCTCCTGGCGTCCGAGGCGCGGCTGACCAGCCTGTTCGCCATCGCCAAGGGCGATCTGCCGACCGAGCACTGGTTCCATCTCGGCCGGCCGATTGTCGAGATCGGGTTCAAGGGCGCGCTGATGTCCTGGTCCGGCTCGATGTTCGAGTATCTGATGCCGCCGTTGGTGATGAAGGAGCCGCAAGGCTCGATCCTCAACCAGACCAGCAAGCTCATCATCAAGCGCCAGATCCAGTACGGCCGCTCGAAGAACGTGCCCTGGGGGATTTCGGAAGCGGCCTACAACGCCCGCGACCGCGAACTGACCTACCAATATACCAATTTCGGCGTGCCTGGGCTCGGCCTGAAGCGAGGTCTTGGCCAGAACACGGTGATCGCGCCTTATGCAACCGTGCTGGCGGCACAGTTCACCCCGCGTGAATCGGTGCAGAACCTGGCCAGGCTGAGGCAGATCGGCGCCCTTGGCCGGCACGGCTTCTACGATGCGGTCGACTTCACGCCGCAGCGCGTGCCGGAGGGCACCGACCACGTCGTCGTGCTGAACTACATGGCCCACCATTCCGGCATGTCGATCGCCGCCGTCGCCGACGCCATCTTCGAGGGACGCCTGCGCGACCGCTTCCACAGTGATCCGGTCATCGAGTCGGCCGAACTGCTGCTGCAGGAAAGGGCGCCGCGCGACATCCCGACCGCCACCGTCAGGACCGAGGCCGACGAACGATCGAAGGACGAAACGGAAGTCGAGAGCCCCGATACGCGCATCGTGCTCAACCCGCTCAAGGCGCTGCGTTCGACCAGCGTCATGTCCAATGGCCGCTACTCGGTCATGGTCACCGCGACCGGCTCCGGCTACAGCCGCTGGGGCGAGCTTGCGATCACGCGCTGGCAGCCGGATCCGACCGAGGATCGGCTTGGCTCCTATATCTTCCTGCGCGACGCCGGCACCGGCGACTGGTGGTCGGCCACCGCCGAGCCGAAGCGTGCCACCCACGAAGAGGTGCAGACGCTTTTTTCGGACGACAAGGCGAGCTTCGTCAAATCGGTGGGATCACTGCGTTCGGAAGTTGAATGCATCGTCATCTCGGAAGGAAACGGCGAAGGCCGGCGGGTGACGCTCTACAATGACGGCCCGGTCGACCGGCATATCGAAGTGACCTCCTTTGCCGAACTGGTGCTGGGCTCAGAGGCATCCGATAACGCGCATCCGGCCTTCTCGAAAATGTTCGTGGAAACCGAAATCGCTGCGAATAACGGGGCAATCTTCGCCACAAGACGCAAGCGGGAAACGGACGAGCCTGACGTCACCCTGGTGCATTTCGTCACCGACCCGTCCGGATCGACGCGCGACGCCGAGGCCGAAACCGACCGGCGCGCTTTTATCGGCCGCGGCCGCACCATTGTCGAAGCTGCCGCCTTCGATCCCGGCGCCAAGCTTGGAGGCCATTCCGGCTTCACGCTGGATCCAATCGCAGCGCTTCGCCGGCAGGTGCGCGTGCCGGCCAACAAGAAGATCTCGCTGACCTTCTGGACGGCCGTCGGCGCCAACCGTGCCGAACTCGAAGACGCCATTGCGCGGCTCGATCATCCGGAAGCCTTCGCCCGCCAGGCGATGCTCGCCTGGACCCGCTCGCAGGTCCAGACCCGTCATCTCGGTCTCAGCCTCGCCGATGCCGCCAACGTGCAGAATCTGGCGCGCTATCTGATCTATCCTGATCCGTTCTTACGCCTTCCGGCCGAATCGATCGCTTCCGGGCTTGGTAAGCAGTCGGGCCTGTGGCCGACCAGCATATCCGGTGACTTTCCGATTTTCCTGGTCAGGATCGGCGATGTCGCCGACCTCGAAATCGTCGCCCAGGCGCTCCGCTTCCAGGAATATATGCGCGCCCGCGGCATGATGATCGACTTCGTCGTGGTCAACGAGCAGGCTTCATCCTACGTGCAGGACCTGCAACGGGCGGTCGAGACGCTGTGCGAAAACAGCCGCCTGCGCGGCAAGGAGCTTGGACCCCGCCAGCACATCTTCGCGGTGCGCCGCGATCTGATGGACGAGACGACCTACAAGACGCTGCTCGCCGTCGCCCGCGTCGTCCTGCACACGCGCAACGGCACCATCTTCGATCAGATCGAGCGCGCCGAGGCCGCTGCGCTGCAAGCGCGGGACGCCTTGCAGCCGGCGGGTGCACCAGCGCTTCGTGAACCGTCTCCGCCGGCGCTACAGACATGGGCTGCTCAGGCTTCGACCGAAGGCAGTGCCGACGGCAGCGGGCTCAACCAGTGGAACGGTTTTGGCGGCTTCGAGGGCGACGGACGCCACTATGTCGTGCGCCTTGCTGGGCGGCGCACGACGCCGCAGCCCTGGATCAACGTCGTCTCCAACGCCTCGTTCGGTTTCCATGTTTCGGCTGAAGGCGCTGCCTTCACCTGGAGCCGAAACAGCCGCGATTATCAACTGACGCCTTGGGCGAACGACCCGGTCACCAACCGGCCCGGCGAGGGCATCTATATTTACGATCATGCCAGCGGCCGGGCGTTCTCGCCGTTGGCCGCCGTGGTGCGCGATCCCGCCATGACCTACGAGACATGGCATGGGCAGGGTTTTTCGACCTTCCGTTCGACGCGCGGGCCGTTGTCGATGGATCTTACCCATGTGGTTGATCCTGTCGATCCGGTGAAAATCTCCCGATTGCGCATCCAGAATACCGGTTCGGTGCCGGCGCGCCTGCGCGTCTATGCCTATGCGGAATGGGTCCTTGGCAGCCATCGTTCGCGTACGGCGGCGACCATCGTTCCGTCCAGAGATGCTGCGACGGGCGCGTTGCTGGCGCAAAATCCCTACGGGCTCGACTTCAGCGAGCGGGTCGCCTTCCTGGCCGCCGACAGCGCGGCACATTCGGTGACGGCCGATCGCGGCGAGTTCATCGGCCGGCACGGCACCAGCGAACTTCCGCATGCCGTGCTCAACGGCGCCAGCCTGACGGGCCGCGTCGAAGCCGGCGACGATCCTTGTGCTGCGATTGCACGCGACATCGACATTCCTGCCGGCGGCGACGTGACGCTGCTCTGGCTGCTTGGCGATGCAGCCTCTGCCGAGGAAGCCAGCGCCCTGGTGCAGCACCATAGCAGCAAGGATTTCGATCAGCGGCTGGCTGACAATGAACGCACGTGGCGAGGGTTTCTCGACACCATCCAGGTCGAGACGCCGGACAAGGCGCTCGACGCCATGGTCAACCACTGGCTGCCCTATCAGAGCCTTGCCTGCCGCATCCGCGCCCGCTCCGCCTTTTACCAGGCGAGCGGCGCCTTTGGCTTCCGCGATCAGTTGCAGGACACGCTGGCCCTGCTTGTCCATGATCCGAAACTGGCGCGCGACCAGATACTCAACGCGGCGCGGCGGCAATTCCCCGAAGGCGATGTGCAGCACTGGTGGCTGCCGCGCACCGAGGCAGGCGTCCGCACCATGATTTCCGACGACGTGGTCTGGCTCGCCCATGCCACGGCGCACTACTTGCAGGTGACCGGCGACACCGCGATCCTCAGGGAACAACTGCCCTTCATCGACGGGCCGCCGCTGGAAGAAGGCGAGCACGATGCCTTCTTCACCCCGGAGATATCGAAGAAGACCGCTTCGCTCTATGATCATTGCGCGCGCGCACTCGACCTTGCCATCAAGCGCAGCAGCCCCGCCGGACTACCGCTGATCCTCGGTGGCGACTGGAACGACGGCATGAACCGTGTCGGCGAGCACGGCAAGGGCGAGAGTGTCTGGCTGGGCTGGTTCCTGCTGAAGACGCTGGGCGACTTTGCACCTGTCGCCAAGGCGGAAGGCGACACCAAGCGCGCGCAGGCCTGGACAAAACACGCAGACGTGCTGAAGCGGGCGCTGGAAAGCACGGCCTGGGATGGTGAATGGTATCGTCGCGGCAGCTTCGACGACGGCACGCCGCTGGGGTCGCGCGGTTCACAGGAGTGCAAGATCGACTCGATTGCCCAGTCGTGGAGTGTGCTGTCGGGCGAGGGCGATCCGGCGCGGTCGACGACGGCGATGCAGCAGGCGATGAAAATGCTCGTCGACGACGAGCTCAAGATCGTCAAGCTTTTCACCCCGCCCTTCTCCAAGACGGAAAAGGACCCGGGCTACATCAAGAGCTACCCGCCGGGTGTTCGTGAAAACGGTGGCCAGTACACCCATGCGGCGTCATGGTTCGTCATTGCGCTCGCCGAAATGGGGCGCACCGACGACGCCTACCGTTGTTTCTCGATGCTCAACCCGGTCAACCACGCGCTCGACGAGGCCGCTGCCGAGCACTACCGCGTCGAGCCTTACGTCGTTGCGGCCGATGTCTATGCCGGGCAAGGCAAGGGCGGCCGCGGCGGCTGGACCTGGTATACCGGCTCGGCCGGCTGGCTTTATCGCGCGGCGGTCGAAGGCATCCTCGGCATTGAGCGCAGGGGAGCGCGCATCCAGTTCAAGCCGAAACTCCCCAGCCATTGGGACGGTTATGCGGCAACCCTCAAGGTGCTGGGGGCCGAGATCAGGGTTCGCGTTGTCCGCGACGCCAAGGTCAAAGCCATCTCGCTTGAGGTAGATGGTAAAAAGACGAAGGCTTCGTCTTTCGAACCGAAAGCCGGCGACAAGGCCGAGGTGGTCGTCAGGATACCGGCGTAGTTTCAAGGATTTTGAGCGTCTTTACACGTCTTGGGGACGGGCGTTGTTTAAGGATGTTCTGGCAATTCTACAGCGCATCAGCTTTCCGAAAAGCCGATGCAGGCTTTAGAAACTCGTACATAACCATTTGCTGATTAAAATTGCGGCAGTGCTTGCAGCCTGCCATGATTTTGCCGTAAGGCTGACATTTTACCTTTTTTCTCAAACTGTTAGGTGATCACGACAGATTTCGCAGCGTCGCCATCTTTTGTTCGCGAATTGGGAACTGAAGGGGTACACGAGCATTGTTTCGCGACACGTCAACAGGTACGAGTCAGAAAATGATGCAGTGCACAATAACAATTTGCCGGAGTAGCTGAAGTGTCCCTTCTGCAAATCTACTGGAGAGCGCTCGGTTATCTCGCTGCCGACCGGAAACGCGTGGCGTTTATCTGCGGAGCGAACATCGCGCTTGCCATTATCGCCATCCTTGAGCCGATCATGTTCGGACGGGTGATCGATGCTATTTCGGACGGCGGCTCGGTCTTTTCGACGCTCGGCGTATGGGCCGGTATCGGCGTCTTCAACGTCGTCGCCTTCGTTCTGGTGGCGCGCGGCGCGGACCGCTTTGCCCATGCGCGGCGCAGCGAGGTCCTTTGCCAGTCATTCGAGCGCGTGATCACCATGCCGCTTGCTTGGCATCATCAGCGCGGCACCTCCAATTCCCTGCATACGCTTCTGCGCGCGGTCGAGACCTTGTTCAGCCTCTGGCTCGAGTTCATGAGGCAGCATTTGTCCACTGTTGTCGCGCTGGTTCTGCTGGTGCCGACGGCGATCAGCATGGATATTCGCATGTCGATGGTCCTGCTGGCGCTGGGCGCGCTCTACGTCGGAATCGGGCGGCTGGTGATGCGTCGTACCAAGGAAGGCCAAGCGTCCGTGGAGCGGCACTTTCACAAGGTGTTCGCGCATGTGAGCGACTCGGTCAGCAATGTCGCCGTGCTGCAGAGCTACAATCGCATCGGCCACGAGACCGACGCCTTGAAGCGTTATGTCAAGAATCTGCTTGATGCCCAATATCCGGTGCTTGACTGGTGGGCATTGGCCAATGCTCTGCACCGCTTGTCGTCGACCATTTCGATGATGGTCGTGCTGTTGATCGGCTCCTATCTGGTCATGCATGGCCAATTGCGTATCGGTGACGTCATTGCCTTTACCGGCTTTGCCACGCTGCTGATTGCCCGGCTCGACCAGATGTCGGCCTTCGCCAACCAGATTTCGGAAGCCAGGGCCAAGCTCGAGGAATTTTATCGCCTTGAGGACTCCGCGGCCGACGCCGCCGAGCCGGACGGGTTGCGCGACCTCGGCAACGTCACCGGTCATGTGCGTTTCGAAAACGTCAGCTTCGAATTCGCCAATTCGGGCCAGGGCGTGAACGATGTGTCGTTCGAGGTCCGTGCCGGCCAGACCGTGGCCATCGTCGGTCCGACGGGCGCAGGCAAGACCACGCTCATCAATCTTTTGCAGCGCGTCTTTGCGCCGTCCAGCGGCCGTATCCTGATCGACGGCATCGATACCCGCACGGTGACCCGCAAGTCGCTGCGCCACTCGATCGCCACCGTGTTCCAGGATGCGGGCCTGCTCAACCGCTCGATCGAGGACAATATCCGCGTCGGGCGCGCCGAGGCGACCTATGATGAGGTCCACGCCGCCGCCAATGCTGCTGCCGCGCAGGATTTCATCCTGTCGAAGAGCAATGGCTATGACACGGTCGTCGGCGAACGCGGCGGACAGCTTTCGGGCGGCGAGCGCCAGCGTATCGCGATCGCGCGCGCCGTGCTGAAGGATTCGCCCATCCTGGTGCTCGACGAAGCGACCAGCGCGCTCGATGTCGAGACGGAAGACCGCGTCAAGGAGGCGATCGATGAATTGCGGCGCGGCCGCACCACCTTCATCATCGCCCACCGCCTGACCACCGTTCGCGATGCCGATCTGGTCGTATTCATGGACAAGGGCAAGGTGGTCGAAATGGGCGGGTTTGCCGAATTGTCGATGCGCAATGGCCGCTTCGCCAGCCTGCTGCGAGCCGGCGGCCTGCTCAACGACGAGGAAGTCCGCCGCCTCAGCCGCACCATCACGGACGAGGCCGCCTGAGTTCTTTCCCTTCTCCCACCTGTGGGAGAAGGGAAAGCCCCGCCTGCGACACCACCGCTCGATTGCCCCAAACGCGTCGCCGGTTTATGTAAAGCCGCATGAGTGACCTGACTTCACGCCTCAGCGGCTGGATGGATTTCGCCAACCCGACGCGATTTGTCGGGTTGGCCGATAGGGTGGTGCCATGGCTGGCGACCATCGCCACACTCCTCCTGGCTGCCGGGCTCTATATGAGCTTCACGGCGCCGGATGATTTCCAGCAAGGCATCACCGTGCGCATCATGTATATCCATGTGCCCTTCGCCTGGCTGGCCATGATGTGTTTCACGCTGATGGCGGTTGCCGCGTTGGGCACGCTGGTATGGCGCCATCCGCTGGCCGATGTCGCGCTGAAGTCGGCGGCACCCATCGGCGCCGTCTTTACAGCGCTCGCGCTGATCACCGGTTCGATCTGGGGCAAGCCGATGTGGGGCACCTGGTGGGTGTGGGATGCGCGGCTGACCTCGGTCTTCGTGCTGTTCCTGATGTATCTCGGCATCATCGCGCTGACGCGGGCACTCGACGATGCGGCGCGCGCCGCCTGGGCCGCCGCAATCATCACCCTGGTCGGCTTCATCAACATCCCGATCATCAAATTCTCGGTCGACTGGTGGAACACGCTGCATCAGCCGGCTTCGGTGTTCCGGCTCGGCGGGCCGACCATCGATCCCAGCCTGTTGCGGCCGTTGCTGGTGATGGCTCTGGGCTTTACCGTGCTGTTCTTCGCGCTGCATCTGATGGCGATGCGCACGGAAATCCGACGTCGCCGTGTCATTTCCATGCGCCGCGTTGCGGCCCGGCAGGCCGATAAACACCATTAGAGGCGCCTGACTTGGCCGTCATTTCACTCTAATTCGCCGACAACCACGTGTCTGCCGTCAACATTGTCTGTGACTGGCCGAAGTAGGCATGTTGCAATGCTGCAACAGCGATCTCTATAACCTCGATCCCACCCCGTTTTCACTGTTGACAGCTAAGCCATGCACCGGAAGTGATGCATTATATTTGCCTGTTAATTGTCGTGGGGGATTTTGTCGATGAAAGTGCGTCTGCTTGCCGGTGTCTCCGCAATAGCCTTGACGCTTGGCTGGAACTCAGCCAATGCCGCCGACGCGGCGGTCGAAGTTCCGGCGGCCCAGGATCTCTGGTATGTCACACTGTTTGGTGGCGCCAGCTTTCCGAATGACGTGAAAACGCATTCCGACACCTACAACAATGACTTTTCGATGGACTTCGACACCGGCTTCGTGATCGGCGGCGTCGTCGGTAAGCGGCTCAACGATGTGTTCCGCGTCGAAGGCGAACTGTCCTATGCGCGATACAAGGCGAGTACGTATGACGAGGGTATCTTTCACGGGTATCCGGCTGACGGCGATTTGTCCGCCACCTATCTGCTCGCTAACGTCTGGGCCGACGTTGCTCATTTTGGAGATGCCAAGCTCTATGTCGGCGGCGGCATCGGCGCCGCCTATGTGACCGCCGACACAACCTGGGGCGGTCACGAATATGGATACGGATCTGGTGGGTGGGGTTTTGCCGGCCAGGTGGGAGCCGGCGTCACTTACGCGCTGGCGCAGAATATCGACCTCGATTTCGGCTACAGGTTCAAGGCCGTCTCCGCCGTCGACTTCGATTCCTCCCGCGAAGGCGATGCTGTATTCTCGGACGGGAAGTTGAATTCCCACAATCTGCAGCTCGGCGTTACATTCAAATTCTGATTGCTTCGAATTCTTGCTGAAGGCTGACTGCCGTTGCAGGCGATTGGGGGTGAAGCATGCCGCTCTTGCCACGCCGGCAGCCTGTCGGTCTACCGGCCATGGTCCAGGACTTTCTCCCGGCCGCCGGCGAGTCGGCGCCGGAGACGTTGCAGCGCGGTATCGACCTGCAGCGCCGTAAGCGCTTTCGCGAAGCCGAGTTCTGCTATCAGACCGTGCTTCGCCGGCAGCCCAAAAATGCCATGGCGCTCAATCTGATGGGTACGCTGGCGATCGAGGCCCAACGAATTGAGACGGCCATCGACTTTATGAAGCGTGCGGTCAAGCTCGAACCGGGCAACGCCATTTTCCGCAACAATCTCGGCAACGCCTACAACCTGGTCGGCAACATCGAGCAGGCGCGCAAACAGCTGAAAAAAGCGATCGAGCTCGACGGGCGGCTTGTCGAGGCCTTATGCAATCTCGGCAAATCCTACCGGAGCCAGCTCGAGGGCGACATCGCCGAGGCTTTCTATCGCCGTGCACTGGCGGTCGACGGCCAGTCGCTGACAGCGCTTGTCGGCATGGGCGAGTTGCTCACCGACATGGGCCGGCAAGCCGAGGCGGTCGAATGCTTTGGCCGCGCCATCGCCATCGACAAGGCGAATGTCGAGGCGCTGTCCGGGCTGGCGCTCGCGCGTCGGGCCGTCAAGGGCGATCCAGCTCTGGCTTTGGTGCGGGGCCGCCTCGAACTGCCGATGACCACCGATCGCGAGCGGGTTATCCTGCATCACGCCGCCGGAAAAATCCTCAACGACCAGCGCGAGTATCGCCTGGCTATCCACCATTTCGCCCGGGCCAAGGCAATCTCCGGCAATGATTTCGACATTGCCCTGCACACGCGGCTCTATGACAGTTTCATCGAGACTTTCGACGCCGGTTTTTTCGAAGCGCGGCCAAAATTCGGCAATCCGTCCGAACGGCCGGTCTTCATTGTCGGTATGCCACGTTCAGGAACGACGTTGACCGAGCAAATATGCGCCAGCCATCACGATATCCATGGTGCCGGTGAACTGCCGACCATCCGTTCATTGGCCGGCGAACTTGGATTCGACCAGCTTGATCCGGCGATTTTCGCCAAGGCCATGGAGGCGCTCACACCGGCGAAGGCGAGGGAGCTTGGCTCGAAATATCTCGACCATCTCAACAAGCGCAACGGCAAGGCGGCGTGTGTCGTCGACAAGATGCCGCATAATTTCGAGCTGCTGGCTTTCATCAGCCTGATTTTGCCGAATGCCCGCATCGTCCACTGCAGGCGTGACCCGATGGACAATTGCACGTCCTGTTTCATGCACAATTTCTCCGATACCCACGGCTACAATGCCGATCTGACCAAGCTTGGGCAGTATTACCGGCAATATGATCGCCTGATGCGCCATTGGGCCAAGGTCGTGCCGCTTGCCATCCACGACATGCCCTACGAAAAAACGGTGGCTGATTTCGAGACCCAAGCCCGCGGATTGATCGGATTCCTTGCCGTCGAATGGGACGATGCGTGTCTTCGTTTCCACGAAACCGAGCGCACGGTGCGCACGCCGAGCCGCTGGCAGGTACGCCAGCCGATCTATTCGTCCTCGGTCGAGCGCTGGAAACTGTACGGCGATGCCCTCGATCCGCTGAGGGCTGCGCTGGGTCCGCTTGTCCAACCCTGATCCAAACGGTCGTTCGGTCCGAACGGCCTCGATCTCAGCTCATGCGGCCGCGTGCCGCCACCGGCAGCGTCTCCAGCACCCGTTCTCCGTCGACCAGATGCACCTCGTCGAACAGGTTGGTGACCACACAGCAATGGTCGGGCACGACGCGCACGCGCTCGCCGATATGCAGCCTGGCGTCGCCGGAAAGCGTGATGTTGCCGTGTTCCTCGCTGAGGCCGGTGACGGTGGCGCCCGGAACGCCCAGCAATTCGCCGAAATCGGGCAGCCCCAGCGTGTCACTCGACAAGGCCTTGCTGCCGGCATCGAGGATGGCCCGTGTCGGCGTCGGATGGCTGACCACCGTCGACAGCACCGTCAGCGCGCAATCGTCGAGGCTTCCAACGCCTTTGGCGACCTGGTAGCGGTCGAGATAGATGTAGGTGCCGGGACGGTACTCGGTGACGACGGAAGCCTCGCTTGAGCGCCACATATCCGGTGTGCCGCCGCTGGAGATGCGTTCGCAGGCAAGACCGGATGCGGCGAGCGCCTGGCGCGCATCGGCGAGCCACGCCTCGGCCTCGGCAGCGCGGCCTGCCGCCGGATAGGTCATCAGCCCGCCGAAGGCGAGCCCCTTGGCCTTGTCGATCTCTCTGGCCAATGCGACCGCCTCGCAGGCCGACTGGACGCCGCAGCGGCCCATGCCGGTGTCGCATTCCACCAGCACCTGTAGCGGCTGGCCGGGATCGGTGAAGGTGGCGGCGAGACCCGCAAGCGTTTCCATGCTGTCTGACGTCACCGACAGCGTCACACGGCCGTGCAGCGCCTTGAGGCGCTCCAGCTTGGCCTTGCCCAGAATGTTGTAAGGGAGAAAAATGTCGGTGAGGCCGGCATCGGCCATCACCTCGGCCTCACCGATCTTCTGGCAGGTGATGCCGACCGCACCCGCTGCGATCTGCTTCTTTGCCCAGTAAGGCAATTTGTGGGTCTTGATGTGCGGCCTGAGCTTCAGCCTGTGGCGGTCGGCATGGGCCTGCGCCCGTGCGATATTGGCTTCGGCGCGGTCTACGTCGATCAGGATCGCCGGCGTATCGAGGTCGTCTATGCTCAGCATGGAATGCCACCCTAGGAATTTACCTGGACTTATGGCCTTGATCGAACCGGATGTCATGAGGCCAGCATGCGGTTTGCGTCGACACCGGAGCGGTGTTCGGTTATGCGCTGTAGGCGCCGCCTGAAGAAGGATCACGACCATGAAACGTTCCACCGTCAACGACATCATCCGCGACGCCGATGCCTTCATCCGTTCGTTCGGCTACATCATGCCGCCCTTCGCCTATTGGTCGCCGGAAGAGATGAAGGCGCGCCGGCAGGATTCGTCGGCCATCTTCTCCTCTCGGCTCGGCTGGGACATCACCGATTACGGCCAGGGCAAGTTTGGCGAACTCGGCCTCTTCCTGTTCACCGTTCGCAACGGTCGCTACGAGGACATGAAGAAGGGCATGGGCATGCTCTATGCCGAGAAGATCATGATCTCGCGCAAGGATCAGCTGTCACCAATGCATCGCCACAACATCAAGGCCGAAGACATCATCAACCGTGGCGGCGGCAGACTGGTGCTGGAACTGTTCATGCATGATCGCGATGGCGGCATCGATCCGAAGGCCGAGGTATCGGTGCCTGTCGACGGAACCATCCACAGGCTGCCGGCGGGCGGGCTGCTGAAGCTCGACCCAGGCCAGAGCGTCACGCTGCTGCCGGGCGTCTGGCACGCCTTCTGGGCCGAGGGCAAGGATGTGCTGATCGGCGAGGTGTCGACCGTCAACGACGATCTTACCGACAATGTCTTCCGCGAACCGATCGGCCGCTTCGCAGACATCGACGAGGATGTCGCGCCGCTGCACCTCTTGGTGTCCGACTACGAGAAGTGGGTAGGGTAGCTTTTCCCAATGGCGGGCGCCGCCCTTCATCTGGCCCCCGCCTACCACATCATGAAGGAAGCGACGTCCGCGTCGGAGACCTTGCCTGCCATCACGTCGGCGATCGCCTGGTCGACGATGGCCACGCCCTCAGCCACCTCGTGCTCGGTCAGCGTCAGCGGCGGCATGAATTCGAGCACATTGGCCTTCAGCCCGACATAGGTGAAGGCCGCACCCAGTTCGTAGCCGCGATAGATGATCTTGGCCGTCGTCGTCGCCGCGACCGGCTCGCGTGTCTTGCGGTCCTTGACCAGATCGACACCGACGGCAAGGCCACGCCCGCGCACGTTGCCGATGATCTCGTGTTTTGCGCCGAGCGCCCGCAGCGCATCTGTAAACAGCGTGCCGACGCGCGCCGAGCGTTCGACCAGGCCTTCGCTGTCGATTGTTTTCAGCACAGCGTTGCCGGCGGACGTCGCCACGGGATTGCCGGCGGTCGTCTGCAGCGCGAAGGCCGGCGCGTGATCCATGATCTCCTTCGGGCCGATAACAGCCGAAAGCGGCAGGCCGCCGCCGATACCCTTGCCGAACACGACCAGATCGGGCGTCAGTCCTTCGTGCTGGAAACAGTGCATCATGCCGCTGCGGGCCAGCCCGACCTTGACCTCGTCGACGACTATTCTGATGCCGTGCCTGCGGCAACGCTCTTGCAACGCTTTGAGGAAGCCGGGCGGCGGCACGATCAGCCCGCCATCCGACATCAGTGGCTCGATGAATACGGCAGCCACCTGATGCGGCGGGCAGGTGGTCTCGAACTGGTAGTCGAGGAGAGCAAGAACAGCCTCGGCGCTGAACTGCGGCCGGTACGGATCGGGGTAGGGGAGCAAAAGCACCCCTGGCCTCGGCAGCGTGTGGGTCATGGCGGTATGGCCGCTGATGCCCATCGAGCCGGAGAGATTGCCGTGATAGGAGCCGATGAAGGAGATGAAGCGCGAGCGGCCTGTCGCGGCCTGCAGAACGCGCACGGCGCAGTCATTGGCGTCCGACCCGGAATGGCCGAACCAGACGCGCCGTTCGCCGTTGCCCGGTGTGATCGCCAGCAGCCGCTCGGCCAGCGAAACTGCTGGTTCGTTCGGGTAGAGCAGGAGACTGGCGCCCGCCATGTCGCGGATCGACGCTTCGACCGCGGCGACGATGGCCGGATGGCCGTAACCGAGGATTGCCGGACCGGCCGAGCCGGACAGGTCGAGCAGCGAGCGGCCGCCTTCCTCGATCAGCCGATTGCCCTGGCCGCCGACGACGCTCAGCGGCGAGAAACGCAGCTTGCCGATTTGGGCGATGGTTGCCGCGTCGCGCTCGCGCAGATTGCTCATGACGCCTTCTCCTTCTGCTGCGCGGGCAAGGCGGCGGCCAGACGGTTCGCCCACGCCTCGATGCCGGAGCGGCTCGACAACAGATCCTGCCGGATCTCGATGAGGACGGCGGGAATGCCGCGATCGTCGCCATGGATGGGCACGGCGTAGTCGGCATCGCGGCTGATCACGTAAGGCACATTCGCCGCGACGTTGAGAGCTGTGTCGATGCGCAGGCTGGAAAGGATCGTTTCACCGAAATCTCCGGCGCGATCGTAAAGCACGCCGGCATGCCAGGGCCTGGGAACCCCGAGGAAGACCGGCGTGAAGCTGTGGATCGTCGCGATCCGCGTCGGCCTGCCGTCCTTCGCCCGGCGGTCGAGATGGGCGGCCACCTGGTCATGGAAAGGCGCGAACATGATTTCGGTGCGCCGTGCCCGCTCGGACGGATCGAGCCCGATATTGCCGGGAATATCGGTGTCTTCGGAGAGCACCGGAATGCTGCCGCTCGTGCCCAGCGGCCGGTTGAGGTCGATCAGCAGCCGCGAATAGCCGCTGAGGAAGGCCGGCGCATCGAGCAGCACCGACAGACGGCGCGTCACTTCGGCGGCGCCGATGTCCCAGGCGATGTGGCGCTGCAAATGGCCGATATCGAGCCCGAGCTGTCCATACTCCGCCGGAATGTGGTTGGACGCATGCTCGCACAACAGCACGATGTCGGAGCGGCCATTTTCGTTGAGCACGTCGACGGCAGCCGGCCACCCAGTTGCAAGCTGCGCAGCCATCAATAAAGCGTCCGGTAGAGGTCGCAGACAGCCACCGGATCGAGACCGGCAAGGCGCTCGGTCTCATGCCGCTTGAGGCCGACGAAGGTCTCGACGAAGACCGGTGCGAACCATCCGGTTACGGTGCTGTCGGTGGCGAGCGCGTCGAGCGCCGCCGGCAGGGTTTCCGGCAGGCGTACGAGGCCAAGCTTCTTGCGCTCCGTCTCGCTCATCAGCGTCGGGTCGCCAGTCACCAGCGGCGGCGTCGGCAGCTTTGCCTTCAGCCCTTCCAGTCCCGCGCGCACGATGGCCGCCAGTGACAGATAGGGATTGCCGGTGGCGTCGGCGGCCCGGTATTCGATGTTGTATTGCCGCGCCGGGTCGCGCCCGCCGATCGTCACCGTCGGGCAGATGCGCAAGGACGCCTCACGGTCGCGATCGGCAAGCCAGGTGTAGGACGAGCTCCAGCTATGCGGCTTCAGCCGGTAGTAGGATGACACGCTCGCCGCCGTCATCGCGGTGATACCAGGCAGATGGCGAAGCACCCCGGCACAGAAGGCGCCGGCCTGGCTGGAAAGGCCGCCCGGTCGTGCTGGGTCGTAGGTCGCCGGCTTGCCGGCCGCATCGACGAAGCTGAAATGGATGTGGACGCCGTTGCCGACGGCGTCGGGAGCGGCTTTCGGCGTGAAGCTGGCGCGCCAGCCGGCACTGCGCGCGACTTCGCGGGTGATTTCTCGGATGGCGACAGCGCGGTCGGCTGCGGCAAGCGCATCGGTTGGCTCGTGCGTCACCTCGAATTGGTCGGTGCCGAATTCGGCGATGACCACTTCGGGTGCGACGCCCGCTTCTTCCAGCGCCGCCATCAAATTGGGAGCAAACGGGTCGGCGCGGCGTAGCGCGGCGAACGACATAGAATGAGCCGGCGCGAAGTCGGCGTCGGCGATATGGAATTCATGCTCGAAGGCGGCGACGACGGAAAGCCCGGTTGCGGCCTTCAACTCCGCCAGCGCATCTATGAGCATGGTGCGTGTGCAGCCGACCCATGGGCTGCCGTCGAGTTCGACGATGTTGCCGGCGACCATATCGAAGGCTGTCGCCGATCCGGTCAGCACTGTCCGAAAACGGGCGTTGAGGTCAGGCACCAGCCGCACATCGCCGGAGGAGCCCCAGGGATTGGGATCGACGATGGAATTGAACGGCGTCAGCGACAGATTGGCCTGCAGCCAGCCGACGCCGGTGGCGGCGATCTTCTGCAGCTTGCTTTCGACGACCGAGCGGCCGCGCGTGATGGCGGAGAGATCGGTGGTGACGACGGCAACGAGCGGTTCGACGGTCGATGTCATGCAGGTTTTCCCAAGGCTTCGAAGCGGGCGGCTATGGTGGCGGTATCAGTGACCCAGCAATAGCCGCCAAACGCCTTGAGGGCACCATCATGGCGCTCCTGCGTGGCGGCCGCGCAGGCATCAGACACGCAGGTGACGAGGTAGCCGCGATCGGCGGCGTCGCGCACCGCCATGTCGACGCACTGGTCGGTCATGATGCCGGCAACGATCAGGTAACGCACGCCGAGGTTCTTCAAGACATAATCGATGTTGGTCGAGTTGAAGACGCCAGACGACGTCTTCGGCAGCATGATCTCGTCGCCAACCGGGGCCAGCGACGACACTGGCAGGCCTTCCGGCCGGCTGGGCGCGATATGGATCGGCGTCAGCTTGTGGTCGAGCGAGCAGTCGCGGCCGTCTTCCGTTAAGCTCTGGATGATGGTGTGGATCACCTCGACGCCATTGGCGCGGGCGGCCGCCAGCAGGCGTTCCTGGTTGGGGATCGTCTGCGACGCCGTCTGCCGGTAGAAATAGTGGTCAGGGCCGCGCTCCGGATGCGCCGGATCGGCGCCGGGCTCCAGCCAAACACGTTGCATGTCGACCAGAAGCAGCGCGGTTTCGCCGGCCCGGAAGGGCTCGTTTCGTTTTGGCAATGCCTGCGTCATGCTTTCTGGTCCTGCTTCACTGATTTGGATTGGACTGATTTAGGTTGGGCTGATTTGGGCCCGGGCATCCTGCGTGTCCCGGTTTCTTCGGGGCCGGCACTGTCGAGGGTCACGGCATTCGCATGCCGCACCTCCTCCAACTTTTCGATGCGTTCGCGGGCGCCATCGCTTAGCGTGGACACGATATGGGCGACCAGCGCCTCCATCTGCGCAATCGCCGGCGCCAGCGTGTCGTATGGGGAGGCGACTTCCAGCGGGCTGACGATGGTGACCTCGGCGAGATCGGCGATCGGCGACAGCCATTGATCGGTGAACAGCACGATGCGCACGTCGCGCGCCGCCGCCTGCCGGGTGTAGTCGATGACGTCGAACTGGTAGCGGCGATAATCGAAAACGACCAGCACGTCGCGGCGGCCAAGATCGGCCAGCGTGTCGAAGGCCTGTGCCGACAACGTGCCGAGGTCGCGCACACCCGGCCTGAATTGCAGCATGTAGCCGGCGAACATGCTGGCGATATGGCGGCTGAAACGGCCGCCGAGCATGACCGCCTCGCCCTTGGCTTCCATCAGCAAACGGGCGGCGCGCTCGTAGCTCTGCAACGGCGTCAGGCTGACCGATTTCTCGAGCGCAGCACCGACCGAGCCGAGATAGGCGAGGATGGCGCTGTCTTCCGCGCCTGTCGGCCGCTTGGCTTCCATCATAAGCAGGGGTGAATGCAGCCTGGCCTCGACTTCGGCCAGAAGCTTCGCCTGGAAGTCCGGAAAGCCATCATAGCCGAGCTTCACCACCAGCCTGACCACGGTCGGGTCGCTGACGCCGGCGCGCCGGGCGAGTGACGAAGCGGTGCCGAGGCCGGAGGTCGGATAGTCGGTCAAAAGCAGCCGGACGATCTTTTCCTCCGACGGCGTCAGCGCAAAATCCCCGCGCATCAGAACATCGCGTATCGACATTGGCCTCCCCAAAATCGGTGTTGGGCTTACCTGCCTCGTTGTGTCGAGTTTATTACAGAGATTTTAATTGCGGTCAACAATGAAGAGATGTTGACATAACCGGACGACTGGTCTTAGCTTTGTTGGAAAGCAGCCAAGAGACTGTGGGGAACAGCCATGCGGAACGGAAGCGACGTCATTGTCGTCGGCGCGGGTATCGTCGGATCGAGCGCGACCTATCAACTGGCCGCGGCCGGCGTGACGGTGACGCTTGTCGAACAGACGCATCCGGCCGGCGGGCCGTCCGGCAAGTCCTCGGCGCTGCTGCACGCCTTCTATTTGATGCCGGAACTGTCGCAGCTTGCCATTCGTGGCCGCGAGATCCTTGTGTCCTTGCCGGAGATATCAGGCGAGGGCGCCTTCGTCACCGAGATCGGCATGATGTGGGTCTGCGGCAACGACAATGAAGCGAGCTGGAAGGCCGCCGCCGAACGGATTCGCGGCGAGGGCGCATTGCTCGAGACGCTGTCGCCGCAAGCCTTCGCCGATGCTGCGCCCGGCTTTGCGCTGGACAATGTCGCGCTGGCGCTATGGGAGCCCGAGTACGGCTATGCCGACGCCTTCGGCGCAACCAATGCAATTGCCCGCGCCGCCAAGGCACGCGGTGCCAGGATCATGCAGAACAGCCTCGTCGAACGGCTGGTGAAAGAGGGCGACCGCATCAGCGGCGTCGCGCTCGCCGATGGAACGGTGCTGAAGGCCGATGCCGTGGTGCTCGCCGCCGGGCCATGGACACGCCGGCTGCTGGCGACGGTCGGCCTCGATCTGCCTCTGCATGTCGAGCGCCACCCGATGGCCGTGCTCGACGCCGCCGGCAAGGCGCGCCAAATCATGCCTTTCGCTTGGTGCGACGACGTCTCCTGCAACTATGCGCGGCCCGACAATGACGGCGTAATCCTTGCCGGCACCTGGGCCGGCGGCGGCACCGGCTTGCGTCATGAGCACGCAGGCCGGCCGCGTTTCGTCGAAAATCCGGACGACTACATGGAAGGCGTCGAGGAATCGGAATCGGTCGAGATCCTCGAGACCTTCGCGACGCGCGTGCCGGCGATGGCCGATCTCGGCATCCGCCCCGGCTATGCCGGGCTCTACGACATGAGCCCCGACGACCTGCCGGTGATCGGCGCTATGTCAGGCGTCGATGGGCTGTTCGTTTCGGCCGGCTCCTCGGGCCATGGCTTCAAGACCGGCCCGGCGGTCGGCGAAGCGGTGGCCAGGCTGATCACCGAAGGCGCCCAGCCGATCCTGGCGCCATTCTCGCCCAGCCGCTTCAAGGCTGCGTGATGGCGCAGGTGGCGATGAGCGAAAGCCCGAGCCGGTCCTTCATGCCGGCCGCGTTCCGCAACGCCTCAGCCGATGCGCTTTGCATGGTGGCGGTGCTGCTGCTGGCGGGGCTCATTGTCTTCTTCTTCGGCGGCGCCGCCATGCAGCGCGTCGTCACCTATGCCGCGATCATGCTGACGGCGGTGCTCGGCTTGCAGATATTCTCCGGCAACAGCGGCATCGTCTCCTTCGGCCACGCCGCCTTTGTCGGTCTCGGCGCCTATGCCACCGGCATCCTGACCATGCCGGCGGCGCTGCAGCGCACCGCGTTGCGCGACCTGCCGCAGTTTCTCGCTGGCTATGAACTCTCCTTCTTCGCCGCGCTCGCCGTCGTGCTGATCCTTGCGATCGTCATCGGCCTGCTGACCGGCACGCCTCTGCTCAGGCTGTCCGGATCGAGCGCTTCCATCGCCACGCTCGCCATGCTGATCATCGTCTACACGCTACTGGTTGCCGGACGCGAGATCACCCGCGGCAGCCAGCCCTTTTACGGCGTGCCGCGCGAGGTCGGTCTGTGGACCGCTATCGGCGTCGCTTCGGTGGCGCTGGTCGTGGCTAGGCTGTTCCGCGAGACTGCCTTCGGCCTTGCCACCCGCGCCGCCGCCAATGACGAGCGCGGTGCCGCCGCCGTCGGCGTCGACCAGCGCACCTCGCGGCTGGCCGCTTGGGTTGTGGGCGCGGTCGCCGCCATGGCCGCGGGCGCCATGATGGCGCAGTTCCTTGGCGCCTTTTCGCCGCGCGACTTCTATTTCGACCTCGGCTTCACCTTGCTGGCCATGCTGATCGTCGGTGGCATGAGCTCCTCGCTCGGCGCCTTTGCCGGCGTCGTCGTCACCATCGTCGTTATCGAGGTGGTGCGTCGCTTCGAAGGCGGCGGCGAGGTGTTCGGCCTGCATCTGCCGGTGCTGTTCGGCCTGACCCAGGGCGTGCTTGCCATCGCCATGATCCTGGTCATCTGGCGGCGGCCGACCGGCCTGTTCGGCGAGCGCGAGCTGAACCTTTTGCGCCGGCCCGGACGCCAGGCCGCGACGGTCCCGGCCGCGCCGCTGATGCACGCCGAGCAGGATCGGCTGGCGGCCGATCGTCTGTCGCGGCGCTATGCCGGCGTCGTCGCCGTCGACGACGTCACGCTCGCCTTCGACACCGACAGCATCACCGGCATCATCGGCCCGAACGGCGCCGGCAAGACGACGCTGCTCAACATGCTCGCCGGCGACGTCGAGCCGAGCGCCGGCAGCGTGTCGATCGGCGGTTCGGTGAGGCAGGCTTCGGCCTTCCGCTTCGCCCGCTCCGGCGTTGCCCGCACCTTCCAGAACATCCGCGTCTTCCCGCAGATGACCGTGGTGGAAAATGTCGTGGTCGCCGCCCGCTCGGTCGAGCCCGACCTTGCCAGTGCCGAGGCGGCCGCGATGCGCGAGCTTTCCCGCATGGGCCTGGAGAAATTTGCCGATCAGCCCGCCGCCAGGCTCGCCTACGGCCAACGCCGCCGGCTGGAGGTGGCGCGGGCGCTGGCGCTGAAACCGCGCTTCCTGCTGCTCGACGAGCCCGCCGCCGGCATGAACGCGGTCGAGACCGCCGAGCTGGTTTCCATCCTCTCGGCCGTCCGCGCCGAGCGGCGCATCGGTGTCGTCCTGATCGAGCACGACATGCGGCTGGTGATGAACCTGTGCGAACGCATCGTCGTCATCGACCATGGCCGCGTCATCGCCGACGGCACGCCGGCCGAGGTGCAGAAGAACCCTGCCGTCATCGCCGCCTACCTCGGCAGCCGCACCGCTCGCGCCAAGACGGGACAAGAAACGCCTGCCAACGAAACGCCTAAACGTAACGCCTACAAGTGAAACCGCATAGCCAACGATAACAAATCCAGAAGGAGAACCGACATGCCAAAGCTTTATCGCCTTCACCGCGCCGCTCTTTATGCGGCGGTGTTCGGCACGACTGTCGCCATCGTTTCCACGGCTTCCGCCGAGGAGATCATCATTGGCGCCGCGACCGCGCAGACCGGCGGCCTTGCTCCCTACGACCAGCCGGCACTTGCCGGTCTGCGCATGGCGCTCGACGAACTCAACGCCAAGGGCGGTCTCGCAGGCAAATACACCGTCAAGCTGTTCATCAAGGACACCCGCTCCGACACGGCGCAGACCGCCACCGTCGCGCAGGAACTGATCGACGCCGGCGCCAAGATCATGATCACGCCGTGTGACGCCGACCCCTCGATCTCGGCCGGCCAGCTCACCCAGCCGCTCGGCATTCCGACATTGACGCTGTGCGGCTCCGCCCCGGTGCTCACCGCCGCGGTCGGCGACGTCATGTTCGGCACCTATCCGGCCGACAATGTGCAGGCGACCGCGGTCGCCGACTTCGCCGTCGCCGAAGGCAAGAAGAAGGTCTTTCTCTTGACGTCGCCGGATTCCACCTACACCGCCAACCTGCCCGAATATTTCGGCAAGGTGTTTGAAAAGAAGGGCGGCGCTGTCGTCGGCCGCGGTACTTTCACCATGGGCCAGCCGGACTTTTCTGCCGAGATCACCAACATCAAGAGCCTCGCCGACCAGCCGGACCTGATCATGACGGCCGCCTACGAGCCTGATTTCCCGGCCTTCATCCAGCAATTGCGCGGCGCCGGCGTCACCATTCCGGTCTATGGCGCCGACGCCATCGGCACGCCGACCATCAAGGGGTTGGGCAAACTGGTCGACGGCGTCGTCTACACGGCGGCCGGCTATGCCGAGCCGGGCAGCAAGCTGGAGGCCTTCAACGCCGCCTTCACAAAATATGCCGGCCACGCGCCGGAATCGACCTATGAGGTGAATGGCTACGAGATCGGGCTGATCCTCGACCAGGCGGTCAAGACGGCCGGCTCCGATGATCCCAAGGCGATCCGCGATGCCATCGCCGGCCTCAAGGACTTTGACGGCATCACCGGCAAGATCACCTATGCCGGCACCGACCGCATGCCGCTGAGGCCTGTGGCGCTGATGCGCTATGAGAGCGGCGAGGGCAAGCACATCCAGACCTTGATCCCCGACGCCGCCGACGTGCCGGCGCCGTGACATCATGCTGAGCGTCGAAGCCCTGAAAATACGCTACGGCGAGGTCGAGGCGGTGCGCCGCGTCGATCTTGCCGTCGACAGTGGCGAGATCATCGCGCTGGTCGGCGCCAATGGCGCCGGCAAGAGCTCGACACTCGGCGCCATCGCCGGGCTGGTGCCGGCTGTGTCGGGGAAAGTGGTCTTCGACGGCGTCGACATCACCGGCCTGGCGCCGGAGGCGATCGCCCGCAAGGGCGTGTCGCTGGTGCCGGAGGGCCGGCGCATCTTCGCTGGCCTGACCGTGGCCGACAATCTGCGTCTCGGCGGCGCGATGCACCTGCCGGCCGTGGAGGCGAGGGCGCGCGAAGAGGAGATGCTGGAGCTGTTTCCGATTCTGCGGCGCTACCATCGCGTCAAGGGTGGCAATCTCTCCGGCGGCGAGCAGCAGATGCTGGCCATCGCCCGCGCATTGATGGGCAAACCGCGCATGGTGCTGCTCGACGAGCCGTCGCTCGGCCTTGCCCCGCAGCTGATCGACACCGTCTTCGACCTGATCGCCGAATTGCGCCGCAACGGCCTGACCATCCTTCTGGTCGAGCAGAACGTGGCGCTGGCGCTGGAGATCGCCGACCGCGCCATCGTGCTCGCCAATGGCGAGGTGGTGCTGTCGGGCACCGCGAAGGAGCTCGCCACCTCGGACCTTGTCCGCCAAGCCTATCTCGGAGCCTGAACCATGATCGCGCAGCAGATCATCAATGCGGTGAGCCTCGGCGGCGTCTATGCGCTGCTGGCACTGGGGCTGGCGATCGTCTTTTCCATCGTCGGCCTGATCAACTTCGCCCATGGCGAGCTGATGACACTGTCGGGCTATGCCTTGCTTGCCGCGCTGGTTTTCGGTCTGCCGTTTCCGGCGGCGGTGCTCGTCGCCGTGTCCTGCGGCGCGCTCGCGGCAGTTGCCATGGAACGCGTCGCCTTCCGGCCGATGCGCGGCGCCAGCGTCACCAGCCTGCTTCTGACCAGCTTCGCCGTTTCGAGCCTGCTGAAGGTCGTCTTCCAGAACGGCATCTCGGCCCGGCCGCAGGCCGTCGCCATGCCCAGCTGGATGACCGGCGCCTTCTCGTTCGGCGATTTCACCATCGGCGTCGGCCCGAGCATCTCCATCGTCGTCTCGGCATTGGCCCTGATTGCGCTGGAACTCTTCCTGCGCCGCACCGTGACCGGCACGGCGATGCGCGCCGCGGCCGAGGATTTCAATGTCGTCCGGCTGATGGGCATCCCGGCCAGCCGCATCATCGCCACCGCCTTCCTGCTCTCCGGCCTGCTGGCCGGGCTGGCGGCGATGCTGTGGGTGGCGCAGCGCGCTTCCGTCGATCCGCTGATGGGGTTCACCCCGGTGCTGAAGGCCTTCATCGCCGCGGTCGTCGGTGGGCTGGGCAGCCTGCCGGGCGCGGTCGCCGGCGGCTTCCTGCTCGGCATCATCGAAGTGCTGCTGCAGGCGACGCTGCCGGCAGCGGTCGCACCTTATCGCGACGCCATCGTGCTCTCCGGCGTCATCGCCGTGCTGCTGGTGCGGCCGCAAGGCCTGATCCCGGCGGTTCGCGTGCAGAGAAGCTAGTTCCTTAGTGCAAAAGTTCTGAAAGGTCGGATAGTGCTTACGTTGGCAGATCGCAAGCCTTGGAGATTGGCTGAAAACACCCATCGCTTCGTCATCCTGGGGCGGAGCAAGGAGCGAAGCGACGCGGCGCAGACCCCAGGATCCATGCCGCGACTTCAGAGCGCTGCTACGGTGCAGAATTCTGCTCCGCGGCGCCCTTCGGCCAAGATTACGGCATGGATCCCAGGGTCTCCGCGACGGAGCTCCGCTCCTGCTTCGCCCAGGGATGACGAAGTTGGAGAAGCCTCGGCCAATCCCGAACGTTGGAGATGGCCAGCACGGCAGCGACTGTCAAGATCACTCATGTCGAGGAACTAGCCCCATAATGTACACCAAGCCCGAATTCGCGCCGCTCTCGCAGGACGACGTCTTCGGCCTGATCGAGGCGGCGGCCTTCGCCACGGTGGTGACGTCAGGGCCGGAGGGACTCGTCGCCTCGCATCTGCCTATCGTGCTCGACCGAAAGCGGGGAGCGAACGGCACGCTGGTGTCGCATCTGGCCCGGCAGAACCCGCACAGCGCGTTGATTGCGGAGGGCCGGGAGACGATCGCAATCTTCCACGGGCCGCATGGCTATATCTCGCCGTCCTGGTATCCGCGCAACCCGGCGCGCGACAGCGCGCCGACCTGGAACTTCGCCGTCGTCCATTGCCACGGCCGGCCGGCGCGACTCGACGATCACGCCACCGCCCGGCACCTCTTGCGGCTCGTCGACGTGCTGGAAAAGGACCGCGCCGACCGCTGGCGCATGCGCGAGCTCGGGCCGGGCGGCATGGAGCGGCGCATACCGCACATCCTTGGCTTCCACCTGCCGATCGAACGGCTCGAGGCCAAATTCAAAATGGGGCAGGACGAGCGGCTGTACGACACCAATGCCGCGATCGGCACGCTGGAGCGGAGCGATCCGGCACTGGCGACGATGATGAAGGCGCACAACGCGCATCGCAAGGACTGACGGTCGCAAGAATGCGGGCAAGGACAAAAGTGATCCCCAATCTCAACATCGTCCCTTTCGTCAGCGTCGACCACATGATGAAGCTGGTGCTGAAGATCGGGGTCGAGCGTTTCCTCGCCGAGCTTGCCGTCTATATCGAGGATGACTTCCGCCGCTGGGAGGCCTTCGACAAGTCGCCGCGCGTCGCCTCCCACAGCGCCGAGGGCGTCATCGAGCTGATGCCGACCAGCGACGGCGAGGTCTACGGCTTCAAATATGTCAACGGCCACCCCAAGAACATGCGCGAGGGCCGCCAGACCGTGACCGCCTTCGGGATGCTGGCCGACGTCCACAATGGCTACCCCGTGCTGCTGTCGGAAATGACCATCCTGACCGCGCTGCGCACCGCGGCGATGTCGGCGCTCGCGGCCAAGCATCTGGCGCCACCCGGCGCTGACTGCATGGCGCTGATCGGCAATGGCGCCCAGGCGGAATTCCAGGCCCTGGCCTTCAAGGCCTTGCTGGGTGTGCGCAAGCTGCGCTTCTTCGACATCGACCGCTCGGCGACGGAAAAGTGCATCCGCAATCTCGCTGGTTTTGGCTTCGAAATGGTCGCCTGCCGCTCTACCGAAGAGGCCGTCGAAGGGGCTGAGATCATCACTACCGTCACCGCCGACAAGCAGTACGCCACCATCCTCACCGACAACATGGTCGGCTCGGGCGTGCACATCAATGCGGTTGGCGGCGATTGTCCAGGGAAGACTGAACTGCATCGCGATATCCTGCTGCGCTCCGACATCTTCGTCGAGTACCCGCCGCAGACCCGCATCGAGGGCGAGATCCAGCAGCTTGCTCCGGACCATCCCGTGACCGAGCTGTGGCAGGTCATCACCGGCGTCGTACAAGGCCGGCGCGACCCGGCCCAGATCACGCTGTTCGATTCGGTCGGCTTCGCCATCGAGGATTTCTCGGCGCTGCGCTATATCAGGGACCAGCTGCGCTCGACCGGCCTCTACCAGGAACTCGACATGCTGGCCGACCCCGACGAGCCGCGCGACCTGTTCGGGATGTTGCTCAGGGCGGCGGTGGTGGCTAAGGCGGGGTAGGCGGCGGTGTAGCGCCGGCGGCGAAGCTGCCGATCTCCCCCTTGCGGGGGAGATGCCCGGAAGGGCAGAGGGGGGTGCTGTCCCTCCGGCCTGTCAGTCGATCGCGGCGACACCCTCAGCCTGGTTACCGGTTGGAATGGCTGAAGTCGAGTTGGCGATCCTTCCCACCCCCTCTGTCCTGCCGGACATCTCCCCCGCAAGGGGGGAGATCGGATGACACTTCGGCTTTCGCCAACCACCAACGCTGAAACGCAGATGGCTGAGGGAAGCGCGAACCTGAAGCGATTGCTCTTGGTACAACAACGGCGTATATTGACATAAAGATGTCTTTATGTGACTTAGGCGCGACTGTCGCGCCGAGGATGAAATATGTCGCAAAACCCATCATCGTTGGACGACCTGTTCGGCCCCGTCGCGGCCAAGCCCGACGGATCGGAAGTCCTTGCAGCACTGACGGCGGCGGCGCGCGAACGCATCCTCATCCTCGACGGCGCCATGGGCACGCAGATCCAGGGCCTCGGCTTCGACGAGAACCACTTCCGTGGCGACAAATTCGCGGAGTGCGCATGCCACCAGCAAGGCAACAACGATCTGCTGATCCTGACGCAGCCCAAGGCGATCGAGGAGATTCACTATCAATACGCCATATCAGGCGCGGATATCCTTGAAACCAACACCTTCTCCTCGACCGCCATCGCCCAGGCGGATTACGGCATGGAGGACGCGGTCTACGCGCTGAACCGCGATGGTGCGCGGCTGGTGCGCAGGGCAGCGGTGAGGGCACAGCAGGAGGACGGCAAGCGTCGCTTCGTCGCCGGTGCGCTGGGACCGACCAACCGCACCGCCTCGATGTCGCCGGATGTCAACAATCCCGGCTACCGCGCCGTGACGTTCGATGAATTGCGCCTCGCCTATGGCGAGCAGCTGCGCGGTCTCATCGACGGCGGCGCCGACATCATCCTGATCGAGACCATTTTTGATACGCTGAACGCCAAGGCGGCGATCTTCGCTTGCAACGAGATCTTCATCGAGAAGGACGTGCATCTGCCGATCATGATCTCCGGCACGATCACGGACCTGTCCGGCCGCACGCTGTCCGGCCAGACGCCGACGGCTTTCTGGCACTCGGTCCGTCACGCCAACCCGTTCACGATAGGCCTTAATTGCGCGCTGGGCGCCAAAGCCATGCGCGCGCATCTGGACGAAATATCAGGCGTCGCCGACACCTTTGTCTGTGCCTATCCCAATGCCGGCCTGCCCAATGAATTCGGCCGTTATGACGAGAGCCCGGAATTCATGGCCGCGCAGATCGAGGATTTTGCGCGCGACGGATTGGTCAACATCGTCGGCGGCTGTTGCGGCTCGACGCCGGACCACATCCGCGCCATCGCACAGGCGGTGAAGAAATACCCGCCGCGCGCTGTTCCCGTCATCGAACCGAAGATGCGCCTGTCGGGGCTCGAGCCGTTCACGCTGACCGACGAAATTCCGTTCGTGAATGTCGGCGAGCGCACCAACGTCACCGGCTCGGCGAAATTCAGGAAGCTGATCACGGCGGGCGACTATGCCGCCGCGCTCGACGTCGCCCGCGATCAGGTCGCCAACGGCGCGCAGATCATCGACATCAACATGGACGAGGGCCTGATCGATTCGAAGAGGGCGATGGTCGAATACCTCAACCTGATCGCCGCCGAGCCTGACATAGCCCGCGTTCCCGTGATGATCGACAGCTCCAAATGGGAGATCATCGAAGCCGGCCTGAAATGCGTGCAGGGCAAGCCGCTGGTCAACTCCATCTCGATGAAGGAGGGCGAGGAAGCCTTTCTGCACCATGCGAAGCTCGTCCGCGCGTATGGCGCGGCGGTGGTCGTCATGGCCTTCGACGAGGACGGCCAGGCCGACACCCAAGCGCGCAAGGTCGAAATCTGCACCCGCGCCTACAAGCTCTTGACCGAGCAGGCCGGATTCCCGCCCGAGGACATCGTTTTCGATCCGAACATATTTGCCATCGCCACCGGCATCGACGAGCACAACAATTACGGCGTCGACTTCATCGAAGCCGCACGGCAGATCACCGCGACGCTTCCCCATGTCCATATCTCGGGCGGCGTGTCGAACCTCTCCTTCTCGTTTCGCGGCAACGAGCCGGTGCGCGAGGCCATGCATGCCGTGTTCCTCTACCATGCCATCCAGGCCGGCATGGACATGGGCATCGTCAACGCCGGGCAGCTTGCCGTCTACGACACGATCGATCCGGAACTGCGCGAAGCCTGCGAGGATGTCGTCAACAACCGTCAGCCGAAGGGCGGCGGCACAGCGACCGAACGCATGCTGGAACTCGCCGAGCGCTTCAAAGGCACGGCGGGCAAGGAGGCGCAGGAACGCGATCTCGCCTGGCGCGACTGGCCGGTCGAGCAGCGCATTTCGCACGCGCTGGTCAACGGCATCACCGAATTCATCGACGCGGACACGGACGAAGCGCGACTTGCCGCCGAGCGCCCGCTGCATGTCATCGAAGGTCCTTTGATGGCAGGAATGAATGTCGTCGGCGATCTGTTCGGCGCGGGAAAAATGTTCCTGCCGCAAGTGGTGAAGTCCGCCCGCGTCATGAAGCAGGCGGTGGCGGGCCTGCTGCCGCACATGGAGGCGGAGAAGCTGGCGAACGCCGCCAACGGCGTCGAGACCGGCGAGCGCCAGACCGCCGGAAAGATCCTGATGGCGACGGTGAAGGGCGATGTCCACGACATCGGCAAGAACATCGTCGGCGTGGTTCTCGCCTGCAACAATTACGAGATCATCGACCTCGGCGTCATGGTGCCGGCGGCGAAGATCCTGCAGACGGCGCGCGAGCAACAGGTCGACATTATCGGCCTGTCCGGCCTGATCACACCTTCGCTCGACGAGATGGCGCACATGGCCGCCGAGATGGAGCGCGAAGGTTTCGACATTCCGCTTCTGATCGGCGGCGCGACGACCAGCCGTGTGCACACGGCGGTAAAAATCCATCCGCGCTATGCCAGGGGCCAGACGGTCTACGTCACCGATGCCAGCCGCGCGGTCGGCGTGGTGTCGGCGCTGCTGTCGAACGAGACCAAGGGCGGCTATGTCGACAACGTCCGTGCCGAGTACAAGAAGGTTGCCGATGCGCACGCGCGCAGCGAAGCCGACAAGCAGCGCCTGCCGCTGGCCAAGGCGCGGGCCAATGCCCACAGGATCGACTGGTCGGCCTATGAGCCGCCGAAGCCGTCCTTCCTCGGCCTGAAAATCTTCGAAGGCTGGGATCTGGCCGAGCTGGCGCGCTATATCGACTGGACGCCATTCTTCCAGACCTGGGAGCTGAAGGGGCGCTATCCAAAAATCCTCGACGACGAGGCCCAAGGGCCGGCGGCACGCCAGCTTTTCGAGGACGCCCAGGCGATGCTGGCCAAGATCATCGCCGAAAAATGGTTCGCGCCGAAGGGCGTGATCGGCTTGTGGCCGGCGAATACCGTCGGCGACGATATCAGGCTGTTCACGGACGATAAGCGATCGCAGGAGCTGGCGACCTTCTACACGCTGCGCCAGCAACTAACCAAGCGCGACGGCAAGGCGAACGTCGCGCTGTCGGATTTCGTTGCGCCTGCCGACAGCGGCAAGGCCGACTATCTCGGCGGCTTCATCGTCACCGCTGGCATCGAGGAAGCGGTGATCGCCGAGCGCTTCGAGCGGGCGAACGACGACTACTCGTCGATCATGGTCAAGGCGCTGGCCGACCGCTTTGCCGAAGCCTTCGCCGAGCGCATGCACGAACGCGTGCGCAAGGACTTCTGGGCCTATGCGCCGGACGAGGATCTGGCACCGGACGCGCTGATCGGCGAACCCTATCGCGGCATCCGCCCTGCGCCCGGCTATCCGGCGCAGCCCGATCACACCGAGAAAGCGACGCTCTTCCGCCTGCTCGACGGCGAGCGCAATGCGGGCGTGAGCCTGACCGAGAGCTTTGCGATGTGGCCGGGCTCCTCGGTGTCCGGCATCTACCTGTCGCATCCCGAAAGCTATTATTTCGGCGTGGCCAAGGTCGAACGCGACCAGGTCGAGGACTATGCGCGGCGCAAGGCCATGCCACTAGCCGAGGTCGAGCGCTGGCTCGGGCCGATCCTCAACTATGTGCCGGCGCAGGGGCTGGATGCGGCCGCGTGAGCATAGTCGCAGACGGCCCTTGGGCTGGTTCGACGTCGAGACGCCAACCGGCATGTCGTCTGGATTCATGGCCAGGGCCGAGGATTGGACAGAAACCTCAGGGCTGCCGCTTAGAACGCTGACCGGCATCGATCTGTTGGAGGTAGCGCTTACCGGCTTCCCAGCCTAACAAGCGACCAGCGCAGCCTTGCGGCCTTTCGCCGTAGCAATGCTGCAACGAAGGTGCGCATGAAGATGGAGCTAGATCAGCGTGTGCGTGGTGTCCATTGATCGCATCGTCTTAGCTCCAGATGAACGCGAGGAAGAAACCGGCAATAGCAATTGCCGAGATGACATTGGGCCATACGGCATCGTGGGCCGGTTTGGCTGGCTTGTACCTGTGCCCCGTGCGGGGCAGCAGGTCCGGATCGTAGCGCACGTGGCGCTTAAGATAGTATTTGATTGGCCGTTTCATCGCGGGCCTTGACCACCAGCGAGCTTAAGAGGAGGCGCTGTGCTGGCTGACCAAAAACTTGCGCTCAAGGCAACGGAGTAGCATCATTCGAACGAACACTGTTCGTCATGACGAGTAGGGAAGTGAATGCGGTCGGCGCCGCTTTCAAAAAATCTAACCGCGCGTTCTGGCTTTCGGTTCTGGCGCGCTTTCCGACGGATTTTCAGTCAACTTTTCAGATCGCCGATCCCTTGCCAACAGGGACTTCTTTTTTCTCGCCGGCAGCTCATCACCCTCAGCGGTCGCGCGGCCATGCTTCGCGGCAATCGCATAGTCGGCTCTGTTCGTTCGATAGTCTTTTTTTTGCACAGCTATCTCCCGATTCAGAAGATTAACGCGGCATAGCGCCAGGCAGTTCCGAAGGTCGCTAATGTACAGCGACAGCACGCTTCGCTCTGGGGCGGCCCAGCGGCTTGGTTAGGGGGTGAGGCCGCTGGGCCTGACCAGCGAGTCTTCGGGGCGCGCGCTCGACTGGCTGTTTAATATTTTAGCTAAATCTAATGTAATCGAAACATGCGAAGTACGCGGCGGCAATGGTCGACGTTCGGTGAGGAGACCCGCGCTAGCCCTTCAGCCTCACGCCCGGCCCGCCTCGAAATTACAAGCACAATCAGCAAGTAGGCGGTTTCGCATATCACGACTGGACTTTTAAGGCGAAAATGCCTTATGATTTCAATATCTTACAAGATATTGCTCTTGCGTCAGCTTCGATTCTCCGCCATGCTTTCTGGCGAGGGAAGGGTCACATGGGTCGACGCGGCGGCGGACCAGACCTTGGCCGGGGTGGCATAGCTATGTCCAAGGTCGAGACCTAAAAGCTTGCCGGCGATTTCCAGGTCGTCTCACACCACCGGCTGCCGGTGCCACTTCCGGCTTGGCTTTGTGAGAGCCGCAACCTGGAGACTTGCAAATGAACTTCCACGTAAACGCTGCCGGCATCGACGCCGACTGGCAATTCGAACTACGGGCATGGATCACACACCGCGACCAGCCCATGCCGTCGCTGGTGCTGTCTCGAGCGAAAGCCGGAAAGCTAGGAGATGTTTACGGCGTGCGCTCATTCGCAACCGTGGATCCGAATAGAGACAGGATGATATTGGGTAGCCTCAAGCCGATCGATGACGCGGCTTGGGCGGTTTGCTTGTTAACACCGGAATGGGCCGCCGAACTTGCGGCCTAGCTGGTGGGCGAAGCACCGGCAAACGACAAAACCCCGCTCCGACGGGAGTTTTTCATGTCGCCATGTTGCTATTCGCAGCCTCCGCTCATTACCAAGCCTTACAAATCAATGGCTTATGTTGCTGCCAATTCCAGCGCTAGCAACATGGTTTTTGGCGATTTAGGCAGCTAAGTGCTTGATTTTGTTTGGCTGGGGAACCTGGATTCGAACCAGGACTAACGGAGTCAGAGTCCGTGGGTCTACCGTTAACCTATTCCCCAGCAGGCGCGGTTGAAGAAAACCGCGCGGGCAGGGCGGCGATGGCGCCGCGCGTGCCTTGTAGCCGCCGCCGGAAAATAGTCAAGCCTGTGCCATGCTTCATTTGGGGCAATCGCGTCAGGTTTTTGATGCGTCCCTTACCCTTACACATTCCTCGACGAGACAGTGAAGCCACTGCATCGCTGCGTTCTTCGGCCACTGTAACGGCATGGATCCTAGGGTCTGCGCGACGTCGCTTCGCCCTAGGATGACGAAAGGAGTGTAGTTTCGGCCAATCTCCAAGGTTGGAGATTTGCCATTAGCGTCAGCTTGGTTTGCGACCGGTGCTAATTTTCAACATTTGCGACTAGCCGTAAGCCAACACGCCTTCGTCATCCTAGGGCGGAGCAGGAGCGAAGCGACGTTGCGGAGACCCTAGGATCCATGCCGTTACCTCTGGGCGTCGCGGCGTTGAACAGCAGGGGGCCGCGCCTCACTCAGCGTTGCGGCCCTCTTCCCCATTCTTCGCGCATCACCGTCTGAAACGATTGCCCGGCATCTCACTTCCCACCCCGCCCGAGCTGCGAATGCTCGAAGTACAGCACCACGCTGAGCGCGATCACCAGCGGGATGATCAGGTAGAACAGCCGAAACACCAGGAGTGCGGCCAGCACGCCGACCGGGTCCATGTGCGACAGGCCGGCGAGGAAGACCACCTCGAACACGCCGAGCCCGCCCGGCGCATGCGAGATCTGCGCGATCGAGAACGACACCAGGAAGACGCCGAGCACGACGAAATAGCCGGGATTGCCTGATACGGGCAGGGCGAAGAAGATGATCGCCGCCGCTGCCAGAAGCTCGATCGGGCCGATCAGCAATTGCCGCGCGACGATCGGCAGGGCCGGATAATGAACCTGGAAGCTGCCGATCTTCAGCGGCCGGAGATGCAGCCAGCTGCCGAAGACATAGGCCGCCACCAGCAGCAGCATGGCGACGCCCGCGGCAATCGTCAGGCCATGGTGCGGCGCGCCGGAGAACCGGCCGATAATCTCCGGCTCGAAGACCAGCACGAGGCCGGAGACGAGGATCGTCGACAGCACGAATGTGATCCAGCAGATCGCTACCAGGACGCCGACATCCTGCCCGGTCAGCCCCCTTGTGCCATAGGCGCGGTAGCGGATCACGGCGCCGGAAAACACCGAGCCGCCGATATTGTGCGACAGCGCGTAGGTGGTGAAGGAGCACAGGGTGACGAACAGCCAGGAGACTCGTCTGCCGATATGCAGGAGCGCTATGTGGTCGTAGCCGGCCAGCGACGCATAGGCGATGACCGAGCTCAGCGCGGCGAGTACCCAGCCGCGGGCAGGGATGGCGACGATGCCGTCCCAGACGTCGTCGAGCGAAATGCCGCGCAGCTCGTGCAGCAGCAGCCACAGCGAGAAGACGACCGCCGCAATGCCGACGACCGGCCAGAAATAGCGCCTCCAATTCATGACGTGACGATCATGCGTTGCAGCCCCGTTGCCCCTTTTTCGGTTCGCGTCGGGAAAACTGTCCGCGATTCCGAATGTTCCATCCCCGCCATTTCAGAAATGCCTTATCGAAGCCGGCTATTCAACCGGCAAGGCGCGCTGCTGCGGCCTCTTCTTCCCTTCTCCCCTTGTGGGAGAAGGTGGATCGGCGCGTAGCGCCGAGACGGAAGAGGGGTGTTGGAAGAAATGAGGCCTTGCCAAGCTGGAACACCCCTCATCCGACCGAGCGGAGCCTGTCCTCGGGCTTGCCGGAGGCAAGACCCGTGGGCTCGGCCACCTTCTCCCACAAGGAGGGCTTTGCACGGGGAGCGAAGTGGATTTCGGTGGTCAGTGAGGGCCTTTTTGAAGGCCGGCAGAGCGGTTTTCCGCGGCCCTTGCGGGGCCTTTGTCGGTTTAGGCAGCCATCCTGCCGGATTGTGGACGCACTCCTCCCTCATGTCCGCCTCTCATCGGGTGGATAGAGGACGCCAATCATGGTGCGCAGATTGTAAGCGCAGGCGGCCAGTATGC
>NZ_RZPG01000025.1:0-102202 GCF_004022765.1 Mesorhizobium sp. M6A.T.Cr.TU.014.01.1.1 | reverse complement strand
ACGCTCTTGCCGAACACGCCGAACAGCCCCGCCGAAACCGTGCCCTGCTCCTTGTCGACGGAGATCCTCATCAGCCGCAGCAGCGGATGGCCGGGCGCCTGCACGTCGACGGCAAGCACGTCGTCAGCATTGCGTCCGGCGATAAAGACATTCGAGCAGACGATCTTGGCCGAGTACCCCGAGCCGATACGGATCAGCTCCGGCGGCGCCAAATACAGCCAGGCGGCGAGTGCTGCGACCGCCAGCACGGCCAGCCCGACCAGCCATTTCACCAGCCTCAGAACAATCCGCATTTTTCCGACTCTCCCCGGACGCTCATCTATGTCATTGATTTGGCGCCATTGCTTCGGCAAAATCGCGATTTCTGTCGAGCGCCGTCAACGGAATATCAACCATGATCGGCGATCACTGATGCTTGTCGCCCAAAAGTGCGCAGTGGTTTTGGGATAACGACATGCAGGAAAACAAAGATTAAAGCGCGTCGAAGAGGCGCGCTTTAAAAATAGGAGCGGTCCTGTGGGGTGATCGCTTTGGGGGTACTGTCGAGGGGCCACCTGCAGCAACAACCCATCAGCGGCCGGCTGAAATCCGGTTCAGGAGTAGCGATGCGCCGTTTCGCGGCTTTCATCATGCTGACGTTGCTGGGCGCCTGCTCGACCGTCGACGATCTTGCGCCGTCACTGCCGAGCGCCCCGACCGTTGCGGTGCGTGCACCCCGTTTCGACGACTCCGACCCGCATGAGTGGGAAAGCGGCGCGCCGTGGAGCTATGCCGTTCACGGCACCGACGTCTCCAAATACCAGACCTCGGTCGATTGGCCGGCGGCCAGGGCCAGCGGCATTTCCTTCGTTTTCATCAAGGCGACTGAAGGCGGCGATCGCTTCGACGAATATTTCGACGAGCATTGGAGCGGCACGAAAGCCTCGGGAATTCCGCGCGCGGCCTATCATTTCTACTATTTTTGCACGCCGGCCGCCACGCAGGCGCGCTGGTTCATCAAGAACGTGCCCAAAGACCGCTCGGCGATGCCGCCGGTTCTCGACATGGAATGGAACCCGCAATCACCGACCTGCAAGCTGCGCCCTGATGCGGCCACGGTGCGCAGTGAGATGAGCACATTCCTCGAAATCGTCGAAAAACACTATGGCAAGAAGCCGATCGTCTATACTTCGATCGATTTCTTCGATGACAACGGCCTGTCGGCTTTTCGCGGCTACCCCTATTGGCTGCGTTCGGTGGCTGGCCATCCGCGCGAGAGATACGGCAGCCACCCCTTCACTTTCTGGCAGTACACCGGAACCGGCGTTGTGCCGGGCATAAGGGGCAAGGCCGATATCAACGTTTTCAACGGCTCGGAAGCAGCCTGGAACAAGTGGCTGCGGCAGAACACCCGTTGACACCGGGCCTGCCGCCTGCTTTTCGACACAGCCAGTGAAGGACGCCTGCAACCGCTGGTAATCTTCTTGGAAGGATGGCGATGCGATTGCGCTTGGAAATTCTCGCGGCGCTGCTTCTGGCCGCCACGGCGCCGGCGGTGGCACAGCAATGCGGCGGCGATTTCGAGGCATGGAAGCAGGGTGTGGCGGCGGAGGCCAGGAACGCCGGCGTCGGCACTGCCGGCCTTGAGGCGCTGGAAAACGCCACCGCCGATGAAAAGGTGCTGGCGCGCGACCGCTCCCAAGGCGTCTTTACCCAGACCTTCGTCGAGTTCTCGAACCGGATGATCTCGCCCCACAGGCTGAAGCAGGGCGCCGCCAATCTGAAGAAATACGCGGATGTCTTTGCCCGCGCCGACCGGGAATTTGGCGTCCAGCCGCCGATCATCGCCGCCTTCTGGGCGCTGGAAACTGATTTCGGCGCCGTGCAGGGCGATTTCCACACGCTGAACGCACTGGTCACGCTCTCGCATGATTGCCGCCGCCCGCAACTCTTCCGGCCGCAGATCACGCCGCTGCTGACCCTCATCGATCGCGGCGTCGTGCCGGCTGATGTCACCGGCGCCTGGGCGGGGGAAATCGGCCAGACGCAGATGCTGCCGTCCGACTATCTCGGCCGCGGCGTCGACGGCGACGGCGATGGTCTGGTCGACCTGCGCAGCAGCGCGCCTGATGTGATCATGACCACGGCCAACAAGATCATGTCGCGCGGCTGGAAACGCGACCAGCCCTGGATCGAGGAAGTCCGCGTGCCCGCCGACATGCCGTGGGACCAGACCGGCCGCACCAACAAGCTGCCGTTGACGCAGTGGGCTCAGTGGGGTGTCACCAACCCGAACGGCACGCCGCTTGTCGACAACGGCCTGAAGGCAGGTGTCGCGCTGCCCATGGGCCGCAAGGGGCCGGCCTTCCTCGTCTACGACAATTTCGACGTCTATCTCGAGTGGAACCAGTCCTTCACGTATGCGCTGACCGCGGCAAATCTCGCCACGCGGCTGGCGGGTGCGCCGCAGTTCGATCCGCGCAATCCCGAGCCCGGCCTCAACGGCGATCAGATGAGGGCATTGCAGACGAAGCTCGAGGCCAAAGGCTTTGACGTGGGCACGGTCGACGGCATCCTGGGCACCAACACCCGCGAGGCGATCCGCAAGGAGCAGAAGCGGCTAGGCTTACCGGTCGACGGCTGGCCGACACCGGCGTTGCTGGCGAAACTTTAAGCGGGTCATCGCCTGGCAAGCAGGAAGTCGATGAAGACACGCAAGGCCGGCGGAACCTGCCGGGAGCTCGTATGATACAGGTAAAAGCCCGGAAATCTGGGCGACCAGGCTTCGAGAAAACGGATGAGCTTGCCGGCTTCGATCCACGGCCGAACCTGGTAATCCAGCATGTAAGCCACGCCGATCCCATCCAGGGCCGCCCTGATCATCAGTTCCGTGTCGTTGACCGTCAGACCGCCGTTCACGGCTATTTCCAAAGCGCGCTGGCCTCGCGCGAACTCCCATCGATAGATGTTGCCGCCACCGGGCCATTGGAAATTGATGCATTCGTGATGATGCAGGTCAGCGGGATGGCGGGGCACGGGGTGATGCTCCAGATAGCTGGGCGCCGCCACCGCGGCCATCTCCAGCTCCTCGCTGAGTTTCACCGCTACCATGTCCTTATGCAGCCGCTCACCAAGCCTGATTCCGGCATCGAATCGTCCCTCGACAATGTCGGTCAGCATGTCGTCGATGATTATGGTGAGGGCAATATCGGGATAGGTGCGGCGGAAATCGCCGAGGATGGGCGCGATGAAACGCATCGCGGCAATGCGTGGAACATTGATGCGCAGCGAGCCTGCCGGTCGATCGCGGGATGCATGCGCGTCGGCGACAGCCCCTTCGAGTTCGCTGAATGCCGGTGCGAGGCGGGCAAACAGCGTTTCGCCTGCGGCGGTCGGCGACACGCTGCGGGTCGTACGGTTGAGCAGCCGGACACCGACACGCTCTTCCAGCCCGCGTATCGTCTGGCTAAGCGCCGGCGGCGAAACCCTCAGCCTGGCCGCGGCGCGGACGAAGCTGCCTTCCTCGACGATCGCCGCAAACGCGTTCAGCTCGGAAAACTCGCTCCCTCGCATTATGTACCCCAGACTTAACAAGCCTATTCGATAATAGGTTATTATCTGAGCAATAGCATTCCCCTAACTTCGACATGGAACTGCTGCCCGATTTGGTGCGGGCGCACACCCAGACGAAAAAGGGACAGCTATGTATCGTTCGCTTGAAGGCAAAACCGCGCTCGTGACCGGCAGTTCGCGCGGCATCGGACGCGCCATCGCCGAGGGGCTCGCGGCAAACGGCGCGGCCGTGGTCGTCAACTATGTCGGTAACGAGAAAGCCGCCCAGGAAGCCGTTGCCGCCATCCGCGAGAATGGCGGCAAGGCCGTCGCCATTCGGGCCGATATCTCCAATGTTTCCGACATAAGCCGGCTGTTCGATGAGACCGAAAAGCAGATGGGGCCGATCGACATCGTTGTCGCCAATGTCGGTGTCGCCGTCATAAAGCCGTTCGTCGAGGCCACCGAAGCCGACTTCGACCATGCCTTCGGCGCCAACGCCAGAGGCACCTTCTTCACGCTTCAGGAGGCGGCGCGCCGCGTGCGCGACGGTGGCCGCATCATCGCCGTCTCCACCGGTGGAACCAAGATGTTTTTCACGCAGACGGCCCTTTATCTCGGCAGCAAAGGGGCCGTCGAGCAGTTCGTCCGCGTCCTCTCGCGCGAGCTCGGGCAGCGCGGCGTCACCGTGAATGCGCTTTCGCCAGGCTTTACCGATACCGACCTGCTGCCCGAGCGAGATCGCGCGATCGCCGCCGGCATGTCGCCCTTCGGCAGGATCGGAGCGCCGCGCGACGTTGCCGATGTCGCCGTTTTCCTCGCCTCCGACGAGGCCCGCTGGCTGACCGGCGAGAACATCCAGGCCGGCGGCGGCGTAGCCTGACCTGCGTATGGCCTAATCAGCCATCGTCTCCAGGCTGGCAAACCCCTGCGGCGCGTCGCCTTCGTCGAACGGCGTCGTCACCTCGACGAACGTGTCGGGGTAGAAGCCGTTGAATCGTGTCCTCAGCGACAGCGAATAGGCGCCGATATGGCCGATCTCGATCCAGTCACCGGTATCGACCGTTTCCGGCAGCCAGAACGGCCGCGACAGGATATCGACGGAATCGCAGGTCGCGCCGCACACCTTGAACGGCACGATGGTCTTCTCCTCGCCATTGCGCGAACGGATCGCCGGGTCTGGAATGAAGCGCGCCGGCAGTGTGATCTTGCCGGTCCATGAATCCGACAGCGACGCCCAGATGCCGTCATTGATGTAGAGCCGCTTGCCCTTGCGCAGCAGCACGCGCACGATCAGCGACAGGCAACGCGCCACGATCACCCTGCCCGGCTCCGCCACCAGCGGCATCTGGTCGAACTGGTATTCCTTCAGATCGCCCGACAGCCGCGACATGATCTGGCCGAGCGACGGCATCTCGATCTGCTTGCGGTTGGGATCATGGCCATATTCGGCGGGAAAACCGCCACCGACGTCGAGCCCGGCAATGTCGAAGCTGACGCGGTTGCGCACCCAGTCGGCCGAGGCCAGTGCCCGCTCATAGGTGTCGGGATCCTCGATCTGGCTGCCGACATGAAAGCACAAGCCGACCTTGTAGCCGGTCCGGTTCAGCCGTTCGGCCAGCTCGACCGCATTGGCCGGGCCGGCGCCGAATTTCTTCGACAACTCGTAAGCAGCCGATCCTTTCGTCTGGATGCGCACGAACACGGTGATCGCACCCGGATCGATATCGAGCGCCCGCACCACGCGGGTTAGCTTGGTGATCTCGTCCTCATGGTCGAGCGAGATGACGCGAATGCCGTATTTCTCCAGCGCCAACTTGATGTCCGACTGCGCCTTGACCGGATGCATGTAGAGCATCTCGGCGTCGGGCGAGACCGCGCGCACGGCGGCGAACTCGCCGGGCGAGGCAACGTCGAAGGCATTGACGCCGGCCTCGACCAGCGCCTTCAGCACGATCTGTTCGCCGTTGGTCTTGACTGCATACGCGGTCTTGCCGGGAAACATGCCCATGAACTGCCTGGCGTCCGCCTTCAGCACCTGCGGGCGGAAGCAATAGATCGGGTCGTCCGGGCGAAGCGCCAGCGCCGCTTCCCGGGCATTTTCGAATCGCTGCATGGACGAATCCCTTGACCTAGACTGCGCACAATTAATCCAACCTATGCGTGAATGAAAACAATTCTGTGTCTCGCGCCCCTGACGCTGCGGCGCTACGCCGGATGACAGGCCAGACGACAGGAAAGCTAGCCCACCGATCTGGTTTCGGGTGGCCCTTGCAGACAAATAGGATATGGCCTGAACAGACGCCTGACTGGCTTTGCATTCAGAGCCATCTGGGAGGACGATCCATGGCGATCACAACCACGACTGCAATGCGCGGACCAATGGTCCTGAAAGAGTGGGGGCAGCTTCTGCTGCTCGGTGCGATCTGGGGCGGCTCGTTCTTCTTTGCCCGCATTGCCGTTGCCGAGCTTCCCCCGCTGGTGCTGGTGCTGTTCCGGGTTGCCATCGCGGCGATGGCACTGCAGCTCTATCTCGGTCTGCGCGGCCCGTCCTTCCGCCTCGCCTTGCCGCATGCCGGCCTGTTCTTCCTGCTGGCACTCGTCAACAACGTCATTCCCTTCTCGCTGATCTTCGCCGGGCAGACCGAGCTTGGCGCCGGTGTCGCCTCGGTGCTCAATTCGACGACGCCGTTCTGGACGTTGATCCTCGCCAACGCGCTGACATCAGACGAAAAACTCTCCTGGAACAAGCTTGCCGGGATTGCGCTCGGCATCGTCGGCACGGCGGTGATGATCGGTCCCGGCCTGCTTGCCGGACTGGGCGGACCGGTCTGGGCGAAGTTCGCGCTGATCGGCGCGTCGCTGTCCTATGCGGTCGCCCTGATGGTGGCCCGCCGCTTCAAAGGCGTGCCGTCACCGGTCATCGCCACCGGACAATTGACCGCCTCGACCATCATCATGATCCCGGTCGTGCTGCTCGGCTATGGTCCTGCCAACCTGTTTTCGGCCTCGCCGCCGGTCTGGGCGGCGGTGTTGGCGCTGGCGTTGCTGTCCACTGCCTTCGCCTACATTCTCTATTTCAACCTCGTCGCTTCGGCCGGCGCCACCAACGCCTCGCTGGTCACGCTGATCGTGCCGGCCAGCGCCATCCTGCTCGGTTTCCTGTTCCTGGGCGAACGGCTTGAATTGTTCGAGCTCGGCGGCATGGCGCTGATCGCGCTCGGCCTCGTCACCATCGACGGCCGCATGTTCAGCCGACGGTAGCGTCATTCCTGCGACGTCGGTTTCGGGAACGACGGGTTGGCTCAGATGAAGCTGCGTCCCGGTCGGTCGGTTCATGATCGGCGAGCGGCGCAGCCTGGCCTTGAGCGAGCAGGCCCCCCTGCTCCACCTGTATGATGTCATCAGGGAAGACGTCGTCGATCTGCAGCACCCGCGAGCCTTCGTAGAACCTGCTCATCAGTTGGGACCCGCGGGATTCTCGACGAGGACGGGGCCGGCGATCGGTGGAGCTTGAATGGTTGCTGTCATGGTTCCAAACGCGCCCTTGCAGACCGGACGTTGGCTAAAACGCCTCGTGTTACATTGCTTACGCTGGGTCAAGATAAAGCAAACCGCGCATCGGGACAGTCGGCATATGCCGACTGTCGGCAATCGTGATCTCAGGACCGGAGGTTCGCGCAAAAGACGAATCCGGCTTTTTGGCCGACGCGGTAGCGCTGCCATCCTCGATATTGCCCCGGCTTCGCCACAATTTATTCACAGGTCCGAAGCCGACTTTTGCCGAAGAATTTCAATGCCTAACGGCAAAGAGCCGGTCGTAGATTCCACAATGTCGTCGCATTGCAACATATTTTCCGCTTGCCTGTGGCACAAATGACCCTAGACTCTGGCCATAGCTCTTTAAGAGGAGGCTATGACATGGGACTCACGAGGCCAATCAACGCATTGATGATTTGTGCTGCGTTCGCATTTATCGGAGCCCTGATTATGGGCTTTCTTCCGTAAGACCCGCCAAGCGACGGAAGGCCAGCACCGAATAGTCCAAGTCATTGAAAAGGCCGGGTTTTTACCCGGCCTTTTTGGTTTTCAAAACGGCGATAGAAACTACGCCGCGGCAGACCCCGCAGCTTCCACCTCATGCGATCGGATGCCGATCATGTGGCAGATGGCGAACACCAGGTCGGCGCGGTTCATGGTGTAGAAGTGGAAATCGCCGACGCCGCGCTCGACAAGGTCGAGCACCTGCTCGGCCGCCACGGCGGATGCCACCAACGCGTGCGTCTGCGGGTCCTTCTGCAGCCCGTCGAAGCGCTCGGCCAGCCATGCCGGCACCAGCGCGCCGGCGCGCGACGAGAAATTGGCGACCTGGGTGAAATTGTGGACCGGCAATATGCCCGGCACGATCGGTATGTAGATGCCGGCCCGCCGCGCCCGCTCGACATAGCGCTCATAGAGATCATTGTCGAAGAAGAACTGGGTGATCGCCCGCGTCGCGCCATTGTCGACCTTGCGCTTCAGCATATCGATATCGGTGGCGAAATCCGGGCTCTCCGGATGCTTTTCCGGATAGGCGGAGACCGAGATGTCGAAATCGCCGACACCTTTCAGCGCCCCCACCAGTTCGGCACCGTTGGCGTAGCCGTCCGGATGCGGACGGTAGGCGGCGCCGACGCCCTCGGCCGGATCGCCGCGCAAGGCGACGAAGCGGGTGACACCCATGTCGGCGAATTCCTGAATGACCTCATCGACCTCGTGACGCGCGGCATTGACACAGGTCATGTGCGCCGCCGGCGTCAGCGTCGTTTCGTTGAGGATGCGCTTGACCGTGCGCGCCGTGCGCTCTCGCGTCGAGCCGCCGGCGCCATAGGTGACGGAGACGAATTTCGGCTTGAGCGGCTCCAGCCGGGTGACTGTGTCCCACAGCCTTGCTTCCATCTCGTCGCTCTTCGGTGGGAAGAACTCGAATGAAACCCGGATCTTGTCGCCAATGTCAGGGCGGCGGGAGAAGCGGAACTGGTTCATCAGGCGGTTTCCCCTATCGGATAAGCATTGGCCGGTTGTGCGTGGCTGGAAGGGTCAGCGATCAGCATGCGCTGGTCACGGCCGAGCCACAGCTTTACGGTGAGCCTGGCCTCGTTGCCGCCGCGCGGCTCGAATTCCTGGCTGTCCTCGAGGTCGAGCCCGGCCTCGGAAAACCACTCAGTGATCTGCCGGTCGGAAAAGCCGAGCCGTACATGCGCGTGCGCGTCGCGCAGGAATTCCAGCGCATGCGGAGCGAAATCAACGATCACCAGCCGGCCTGCCGGGCGCAGCAGCCGCGCTGCCTCGCGGATGGCGCGGGCGGGATCGTCGAGATAGTGCAGCACCTGGTGGATGGTGACGAGATCGAAGGCGTCGCGCTCGACCGGCGGCGCAAAAATGTCGCCCTGGCGCACCTGCGCATTCGAAATGCCGGCTTTGTCGAGGTTGGCGCGCGCCACGGTCAGCATCTCGCGCGACATGTCGATGCCGATGCCGCGCCGGTAGAGCGGCGAGAAGATTTCGAGCAGCCGCCCGGTGCCGGTGCCGAGATCGAGCATCGACTGGAACGGCCGCTTGCCGACGAGCTTGAGCAGCGCTGCCTCGACGGCGCGATCCGGCACATGCAGCGAGCGGATATGGTCCCAGCTTGCGGCGTTTACGGAGAAATATTCGGCGGCGCGATCCTGCCGCTTGCGCTTGACCGCTGCCAGCCGCTCGAGGTCACGCTCAACCTGCGGGTCGGCGCCACGGATGCCGGACACCAGCCGCAGCACGAAATCGCGCGCCGCATCCGAATCCGACAACCGGAAGAAGGCCCACGAGCCCTCCTGATAGCGGCCGATCAGTCCCGCCTCCAGCAAAAGCTTCAGGTGGCGCGAGACGCGCGGCTGCGACTGGCCGAGGATTTCGGTGAGATCGGAAACGGTCAGGTCGCCGCGCGACAGCAACGCTAGGATGCGCAGCCGGCTGGATTCGGCCGCCGCCTTCAATGTATCTACCATAGTGTCGAGAGCGACATGCATGCGAGCATTCTCTTTGAAAAAGATATAAACATATGTTTATGTCGATTTTGATGGCCTTGCAAGCGCTATGTCGCTTCCGGACAAGAAAATGACGCATGCGTGGCGGATCGCGCACAGCCGGAAGCATGATCGAGGCGAAAACCATGTTTGAGACGCGCGGCGGCGAAAAGCTTCTGGAAACCGATCCGGCTGATATGCCGCCGGATGGCCATATCGTTTTCATCGGTCGCGTCGCCTCGCCCTGGACTACGCGGGAAACTTGCCCCAAGAACATGAAAGCCGCGCGGGAGACGGGACAGCCGGCGGTTCTCACGATCGACCAGCCCTATCGTGACGGCCTGCTTGGCCTGGAACGCGCCAGCCACGTCATCATCCTGTCCTGGCTGCACCACGCGCCGCGGGCCCTGATTGTCCAGAAACCCCGCCATGCGGCTGAGCCGAAAGGCGTTTTTTCGCTGCGCTCCCCTGCCCGGCCGAACCCGGTCGGGCTGCATATCGCCAAGCTCGTCGCCCTCGACATCGACACCGGCCGCATCGAGCTCGACGCCATCGACGTGCTCGACGGCACGCCGGTCATCGACATCAAGCCCTACTTCGCCTCGACCGACGCCTTCCCCGAGGCAACCATGGCCGGACGGGACGAGCCCGGAAGGGTCGAACGATGAGCGCGCCGACCGGCCGCCGCCGCGCCATCGCCAAGGCGCTGACAGCCCTTCTGCCGCTGGCGCCCTATGCCGACATGGAAAAGATCCGCGCTGACGCCGGAGCGGTGCACATGAAGACCTTGCCGCCGACGATCGCGGTGTGGCTGGCGACGACAGCCCATATCCGTCATGTGCACACCGACTACGAAAAGCTCCTGGCTGAAGGCTACGACCGCGACGCGGCGCGTTTCTTCGTCATTGAACAGACCAATATTGTGCTGACTCGCTGGCGCGCCACGCGTCTGCTCGATGACGAGGAGGAAGAATAACTGGTTCTCAATGGCTCAGCGGCCAATGGCCCAGCGGCGAGCCCAGCCTGTGTCTTGTACCACCCACCGTGCCGCTCTATCCCGCCATCTGGTCGGCGAAAAACGAACTGACGGAGGACGTGATGAGCAAGTCGATCGATCTGCAAGCCAACCCCCTGCCTGAGCTCTCCGCCCATCATACAGACCCGCACTCCTATCCGGATGGCGTTGCCTTCCTGGACGGGCAATATCTGCCGATGTCGCAAGCCAAGATCTCGGTGCTGGATTGGGGCTTCCTGCATTCCGACGCCACCTACGACACGGTGCATGTCTGGGACGGTCGCTTCTTCCGCCTAGATCTGCACCTCGATCGCTTCTTCGGCGGGCTGGAGAAGCTGCGCATGACGATCCCGTTCGACCGCGAAGGCGTGGCCGAAATCCTCCAAAATTGCGTCGCGCTGTCGGGTCATCGCGCCGCTTATGTCGAGATGCTGTGCACGCGCGGCGTCTCCCCGACCTTCAGCCGTGACCCGCGCGAAGCGGTCAACCGCTTCATGGCTTTCGCCGTTCCCTTCGGCTCGGTCGCCAATGCCGAGCAATTGCAGCGCGGCCTTCATGTTGCGATCAGCGACAAGGTGCGCATCCCACCGGCCTCGATCGATCCGGCGATCAAGAACTATCATTGGCTCGACCTGGTGCGAGGCCTCTACGACGCCTATGACTGCGGCGCGGAGACGGCACTGGTCCTCGATTTCAACGGCAATGTCGCGGAAGGCCCCGGCTTCAACGTCTTTTGCGTGAATGACGGCAAACTGTCGACGCCGGCTATCGGCGTGCTGCCCGGCATCACCCGTCGCACCGTCTTCGATCTCTGCACGGAGGCAGGGCTTGTCATTACAGCGACCGATGTCGGCGTCGCTGCGCTGCGTCAGTCCGACGAGGTCTTCATCACCTCAACCGCCGGCGGCATCATGCCGGTGACGGTGATCGACGGTGTTCCGGTCGCGGACGGCAAGGTCGGCGCGATTACCAGGCGCCTTATGGCGATGTATTGGCAGAAGCACGAGGATCCGGCCTGGTCGAGCCCGGTGCGCTATCCCTGATCCAAGCCTGGCCGGCTCTCGTGCGTCGGCTCTCATCAACAAAATGTGCTCTACCTTGGATGGGCCGGGAATGCTTCGTATATGCCGGAAACGGAGAAGCCTCCGTTTACCTGACAACAAAGCCCGCAAGGGCAGGAACTGGTGGATCATGACACACAAGGTTTGGTTTATTACCGGATCGTCGAAGGGTTTCGGTCGCGTCTGGGCAGAAGCAGCACTCGCCCGCGGCGATCGCGTCGCGGCAACGGCCCGCAATGTCGGCACGCTTACCGACCTCGTCGATAAATATGGCGACCATATCGCCGCAATAGAGCTCGATGTCACCGACAAGAAAGCCGTCGATGCCGCGATTGCACAGGCGCATAGCCGCTTCGGCCGGCTCGACGTCGTCATCAACAATGCCGGTTATGGCCATTTCGGCGCCATTGAGGAAGTCAGCGAGCAGGAAGCCCGCGACCAGATCGAAACCAATGTGTTCGGCGCTCTTTGGGTGACCCAGGCGGCCCTGCCGATCATGCGGGCGCAGCGTTCCGGCCACGTCATTCAGATCTCGTCGATCGGCGGCGTCAATGCCTTTGCGTCGCTCGGCCTCTATCATGCGTCGAAATGGGCGCTGGAAGCGTTTAGCCAGTCGCTCAGTATCGAGGTCGCGGAGTTCGGCATCCATGTGACGCTTGTCGAGCCGGGCGGGTTCTCCACCGACTGGGCCGGCCCGTCGGCCAAGATTTCCACAGCGATCGAGGCCTACGCGCCCGCCCGCGCCAAGATGGCCGAGCGCCGGGCCAACTCAGTAGCCGGCGATCCCGAGGCCACTGGCCCGGCGATGCTGGCGATTGTCGATGCCGCCGAGCCGCCGCTGCGGGTATTCTTCGGCGATGGCGGCCTGCCGATGATCCGCCAAGAATACGCCAACCGCATCGCGCTCTGGGAAAAGTGGGATCACGTGTCCGTCATGGCGCAGGGCGAGAACAAGAACCGCAAGGCCGCCTAAGACCGATTCCGGAAATCGCTACGCCGCCATGGCGGCGTAGCCCCACCCTCACCTGCCTTAAGCCCGGTAAATCCACTGCTCCGGCACGCGCACCGATATCTCCTCGCCGGCGGTGATGCGGCCTGGCTTTTCGACCCAGGCGACGATGCCGCGCAACCGCTTTGCCGCCTTCGGAAACAGCAACGCGCCGGCCTCGTGGTCGGCCATTCCGGCATTTTCGGCGACCGAGCGTCCGGCGATGCGGCAAGGCCCGTTCTGCGCGTCGACCTTGATGGTGACGCCTCCCCTAAAGAACAGCAGCGTGCCGGACGGCAGCATGGAGAGATGCGGCAAGCCTTCGATCAACAGGTTGGCGCCGATCCACTCCGGCTTGATCTCCGCCAGCCTCATCCGCTCCGCGACGACAGCAAGCTCGTCCGCTGCCACAACAGACAATTGCCGCTCGTTGCGCATTTCGGTCCCGCGTGGATACCAGGGTTCGCGCCCGCCGGAGCGCCGCGTCGCGCCGGCGTGGAAATCGCCGTCGATGCCATCAAAGCCAAGCCGCAATTCATCCACTGCGCGGGTCTCGAAGTGACCCGATGGCGCGACGTAAAGCGCTGCCACCTGCGCGGCAAGCTTCCGCGCCGGGATGATTTCGACCGGACTTTCGGCCTCGGGGAAGAGATCCAGCATAGGCTTCGCTCCTTGCGTGATGCCGCGCAATTAGCCGCAGTCAGCTCATCAGGTCCAGTCTAAAGCGCTGATGCTCCGATCAAGGAGACTGATGCGATTGTACCGGCGCCCTCTAATACTGGTGCCGTTCGCGCCAAAATAGATCAGAGCATGCGCAATAGCGCCCCGCCAATCGAATAGCCGGCACCGAAGGCGCAGAGCAGGCCGTAGTCTCCGGCCTTCATGTCGGCGTGGTTCTCCGACAGGGCGACGATCGCGCCGGCGCCGGCGGTGTTGCCGAGGCGCTCCAGCACCATCGGTGCGCGGTCATGATCGACCTCGTGACCGAACGACAATTTTAGGATCATGGCGTTCATCCGGGCATTGGCCTGATGCAGCCAGAAGCGCCGGATTGCTTGCGGCGTCAGCCCGTGCTCGGCCAGGAACTCGACGATGAACTTGTGCCCGGCGACGGTGACTTCCTTGAACACCTTGTTGCCGACCTGCTTGATCAGATTGCCTTCCAGATTGATCATATACGGATCGTCCTGGGCGGTGCGCGTGTGGTAGCCGAGATTGGTGCGGATGTTGTTGGACATCTGCGTCCAGGTGCGCGTGTCGAGCACTTCAAAACGTCCGGGCCGCTTCTCGCCCTGGGCAAGCCCCTCGACGATCATCGAAACCGAGGCATCGCCGAAGATGAAATGCGTCTGCCGGTCGCGGAAATTGAGATGGCCGGTGATGATCTCGGGCGTCGTCACCAGCACGCGCCTGTGTGCGCCGGCCCGCACCAGATTGACCGCAATGTGCAATGCCGCCGCCGCCGACGAGCAGCCAAGGCCCATGTCGAAGCCGGCGCCCTTCGTGCCCATCGCCTGCTGCATCTCGATGGCGATCGCCGGATAGGGCCGCTGGTGATGCGAGGCCGAGCAGATCACCAGGTCGATATCCCCAGGCTGCAGGCCGGCATGGTCGAGCGCTTTCCTCGCCGACGCGATGCCGAACTCGGCTTCCAGCGACAGCGCATCGTCCGGCCGCGCCGGAATGCGCGGCGCCATGCGGGTCGGGTCGAGAATGCCTTCCCGCTCGATCACATGGCGGGTCTGCACGCCCGAAGCATGAACGATGAAGGCGCTGTCCGACTTCTGCAGCAGCGTCTCGCCCGTGGCCCGGCGGCGGACATTCTCCATGTCGACCCAGGCATTAAAGCTGCCGACCAGTTCTTCATTGGTGATCGAAGGCTCGGGGATTTCAACGCCGATGCCGCTGATGATGACGCGATGCATTTCCAGTTCGTCCCCATGCGCAGGCGTTGCGGCTTGATGTGGGCGCCGCGAGAGCTCGGCGCAACATCTTTCGCATCAAGCAAGTTTATGCGGGCTTAAATCAAGTGCCTGAGCTAAGCGGCGCGCCGCGCGACGATGAAGAGGCGGGGAAAGCGCAGCAGCACCTTGCCGTTCGCCGTCTTCGGATAGGCTTGCGCGATCGCTGCCGTGTAGCGGTTGAGGAAAAGCCGCCGCTCGTCCTCGTCGAGCGGATCGAGGAACGGCTTCAGCCCAGTCGACTTCAGCCACTCGATGATGGCTTCGGCATCGGCCAGCGGGTGATTGTAGGCCGTGTGCCAGATGTCGAGCCGGTCGCAGAACGGCGACAAAAGATCGTAGTAGAACGACACCGGCGGCAGTTGCCCGCGCGCTGCATTCCTCAGCTTGTCGGCAAACGGCATTTCGGCAGCCGTCTCCCGCATCAGCCGGTGCGACGGTTCACCCATATTGTCGGGCATCTGCACGGCAAGCGCGCCGCCGGGCGCCAAAAATCCCATCAGCCGCTGGAAGATCGCCGGATGCTCCGGCAGCCACTGGAAAACAGCATTAGCAAAGATCACGTCGACAGGTTTTTCGGGCTGCCACGCCGCCGCATTGGCCAACTCGAAGGTTACGTCAGGCAAACGCGCCTTCGCCTTCTCGATCATATCAGGCGAGGTGTCGAAGCCGCTGACCTGCGCGCTCGGCCAGCGCTCGACCAGCAATTCGGTGGAATTGCCAGGACCGCAGCCGATATCGACCACCCGCCGCGGTGCCTCCACCGGCACTTGCGCGACGAGATCGCGCGACGGCCGCGTGCGCTCGTCCTCGAATTTGAGATATTGGGCAGCGGACCAGTCAGGTTTTGCTTTAGCGGCAGTGCTGTTCATCGATAGACCTCGCGACGGTTGCCAACCTCCACAACCAGCACGACAAGCCGGCTATCCTCGAATTGGGCAATGATTCTGTAGTCGCCGACGTAGTCGCCGACGCGAAAACGCCAGGCTTCTTACTTGGTCGCGGTCAGGCGCTTGGCAAGTGCTCTTGGATTGGGGTGCGCCGAAACTCTTTGATGCAGGAATTCGAGGATACGCCGCTGGTCTTTCGTTGAAAGCCGTTCCATCCTTTTCGGCTCGCGGCGTGAACTCGACACGCCAATTCATTCAGCGGCAGGTTTCTTGCGCCGTTCCTCGACTTCGCGAAGTTCAAGCTTCCGGGTCATCTCCTCCAGCGGAATGCGCGCACCGTCGTCATCCCTCAGGCGTTCCTCCGCAATCCTGGCATCCTGCCAATCCTCAATGGTTTCGAGGATCGCTTCAACTGCGACCTGATCGATCGTACGGCCGCTGGCCTTGGCCATATCGGCCAGCAGCTTCTCGGCTTTTTGCGGCAATTTGACCGTGATCATGGCAGCTCCATCCGATCAATTTAGGTCAAACGACGATCACCTGCAACGGATCGAGACCCTATCGCGTCAGCCGCTTGTACGTCATGCGGTGCGGATTGACGGCATCGGGGCCGAGCCGGCGGATCTTGTCCTGTTCGTAATCCTCGAAATTGCCCTCGAACCATTCGACATGGCTATCGCCCTCAAAGGCGAGGATGTGCGTCGCCAGACGGTCGAGGAACATGCGATCGTGCGAGATGATGACGGCGCAGCCGGCGAAGTTTTCCAGCGCGTCTTCGAGTGCTGCCAGCGTTTCCGTGTCGAGATCGTTGGTCGGTTCGTCGAGCAGCAGCACGTTGCCACCGGTCTTCAGCATCTTGGCCAGATGTACGCGGTTGCGCTGGCCGCCGGACAGGTTGCCGACCTTCTGCTGCTGATCGCCGCCACGGAAATTGAACGACGCGCAATAGGCGCGGGTGTTGGCCTCGAACTTGCCGAGCTTGACCACTTCGGCGCCGCCCGAGATTTCTTCCCACACGGTCTTGGTTGGGTCGAGTGCGTCGCGGCTCTGGTCGACGTAACCGAGCTTGACCGTCTCGCCGACGCGGATCGTGCCGGCATCCGGCTTTTCCTGGCCGGTGATCATGCGGAACAAAGTCGTCTTGCCGGCGCCGTTCGGGCCGATGACGCCGACGATGCCGCCCGGCGGCAGCTTGAATTCGAGATCGTCGATCAGCAGCGTGTCGCCAAAGCCCTTCGACAGATCGTCGACCTCGATCACCACATTGCCAAGCCGTTCGCCATGCGGAATGACGATCTGCGTGTCGCTCGGACGCCGCTTGTCGGCTGCATCCAGCAGATCCTGGAACGCCTGGATGCGTGCTTTCGACTTGGTCTGCCGGGCCTTCGGGCTGGACTGGATCCACTCGCGCTCGCGGCCGATCGCCCGCTGGCGCGCATCGTCCTCGCGGCCCTCCTGCTTGAGCCGCTTGGCCTTGGCTTCGAGATATTTGGTGTAGTTGCCCTCATACGGAATGCCGCGGCCACGGTCGAGCTCGAGGATCCAGCCGGTGACATTGTCGAGGAAGTAGCGATCGTGGGTGATGATCATCACCGCGCCCGGATAGGCGCGCAGATGCTTTTCCAGCCACGCCGTGGTCTCGGCGTCGAGATGGTTGGTCGGCTCGTCGAGCAGCAGAAGGTCAGGCTGGCGCAGCAGGAGCTGGCAAAGCGCGACGCGGCGGCGCTCGCCGCCCGACAGCTTGGTGACGTCGGCTTCCTTGGGCGGACAGCCCAGCGCTTCCATCGCCATCTCGACCTGTTGTTCGAGATCCCACAGGTTGAGCCGGTCCATCTCGTCCTGGAGCTTGGCCGACTCGTCGGCCGTTTCGTCGGAATAGTTCATCATCAATTCGTTGTAGCGCTCGATGATGGCGGTCTTGGCGGCGACGCCTTCCATGACGTTCTCGAACACGGTCTTGCTCGCATCGAGTGCCGGCTCCTGCGCCAGGTAGCCGACGGTCGCGCCTTCGGCCAGCCACGCCTCACCGCTCCACTCCTTGTCGATGCCGGCCATGATCTTGAGGATCGTCGACTTGCCGGCGCCGTTCGGGCCGAGGATGCCGATCTTGGCGTCCGGGTAGAAGGAGAGATGGATATTCTCAAGCACCTTCTTGGTGCCATAGGCCTTGTTGAGGCCGGCCATGTGATAGATGAACTGGCGTGCCACGCGCGCTTTCCCTGAAAAGTCGACTGGAATGTCGGATTGAATGGAAGTTGCGCGCTATGTAGGCGATGCCGCGCCGAACGGCAAACTGTTTTGGCATTTGTGGCTTATCTTCGGGCCGAAGACGCTCATCGAACCGTCTCCGCTTTCGGTTCGCTGCATAGCCCGGCGCAAGCTCCGGTTAACCATTCCGCGTCAAAAAGGTGTTGGATGGGGAATCGCCGGCAAGCCGCGATTTCTGCGGTGAAAGATCGGATCGACGGCGTTGTTGAACAGTTGCCTGCTCCTTGCCGAAGCGGTTCTCTATTTCGGCGTCATGGTCACGCTTTTCCGGTTCAGGCACCGTATCGGCCTCGGCGTGTTTGTCTGCGCGCTCGGGGTCATGCATTTCCTCGAAACCTACCTCGCCAGCGTCTTTTACGTCGCGCTACCGTTCGGCATGGTTTCGCCCGGTTCCGCCGTGCTGTTTTCCGGCAAGCTTGTGATGCTCCTGCTGCTTTACATCAAGGAGGACGCGGAAACCGTCCGGCAGCCGATCTACGGCCTGTTGCTCGGCAATGCCCTGATGATCGGGCTTGTGCTCGTCCTGCGCCTGCATGAGATCGCACCGCTTCCCAGTGGCAAGCTTCCCGACATCGGCTTCATCGACCAGATGGGCTGGCTGATGGTGTGGGGCACGACGCTGCTCTTCGTTGACGCCATCCTGATCATCCTGCTCTACGAAAAGCTTGGGCGTTATCTTCGCAAGGCGCTTTTTACCCGCATCCTGGTCTCCGTCGCCTGCGTGCTGACATTCGACCAGGCTGGGTTTTTCACCGCGCTGCACTTCGTCACCGGCGCACCGATCGCGGTTTTCTTCGGCGGCTGGTTCGCCAAGATGGGCGCGGCGCTTGCCTACAGCATCATGCTTGTCGCTTACATCAGATGGTTCGAGGCGCGACAGATCCCGGCCCCGCGCGGGCTGTCCGACATCTTCGACACGCTGACCTACCGCGAGCGCTATGAGGCGCTGATCGAGCATGTCGGCCGCGACGGCCTCACCGGCCTGCTGCACAGAGGACGCTTCGACAGCGACGGCGAAGCCGTCGTTGCCGCAAGCCTGCGAACGGCCAAGCCGCTCAGCCTGCTGATCATCGACGTCGACCACTTCAAATCGATCAACGACCGCTTCGGCCACGCCGAGGGCGACAAGGTGCTGAAATCCGTCGCCGCCCTGCTCGGCGAGATTGTCGGTCCCGAGGATCAGGTGTTCAGGATCGGCGGAGAGGAATTCGCCATCCTCTGCTCACGTCCGCATTCGGTCGCCAGGCTGCTTGGCGAAAGCATCAGGCACGCGGTCAAGACATCCGCAAACACCAGCCGGTTCGACATCACCGTCAGCGCCGGCATCTCCACCGTCAGCGAGACAACCCGCTGCCTTGCCGATCTTTTTGCGCTGGCCGACCAGCGCCTCTACAAGGCCAAATCGACCGGGCGCGACCGCGTCGTCGGCGAACCGGGCGGCCACGAGGCCGACAGCCTCACCGCGTGGACCAGGTCAGGGCGCAGCGCCGAAGCATAATTTCCGGCCTGCCTGCTGGCTTGCCTGTTATTGGAATCCTGTGGGATCGACAACGCCTTTCGGGCAGCCGGCTTTGCTTGTCGGCGCGGCAGCCTGCATCAGGTCGCCGAGCCGACTGCTCGGACCGATTGGGCCGGTGAGGCCAAGCGTCAGCTCACCGATCAGCCGCCTACCACTCGTCGAATCGACCAGGCAGGATAGCCGGACCCGCTCACCTGCCCCGGCGCCAAACGCGCTATCGAAGGCACTGCGGATCTGATCCGACGTCAGTTTCTTGCCGATGTTCTTTGCGAACAGATCACGCACCGTTGAAGCATTTACCGCGCGCGTCAGGTTCAGCGCATCGGAAAAATACTCTTGCTGGCTCTTGCCGTAGCAGGTGCCATGCTTGATCCACTCATGTCTTTCCAAGTCGGATGCGGTGCCCGGCATCACCTGATCGAGCTCCGAACGCGTGTTCGGGTCGAGCTCGACCGGCGGCAGATCCTGCCAGTGCGCCGGATTGTCGTTCGCCTTGTCGGCCGCTGCCACCTGGCAATAGAAATTTCCGTTCGGCTGCGGCCACAGCCCATGCAAGGTGAAATGCGTCGCGTCGAAACCGGCCGCAGTCTGCGCCTTGCATTCAGTCTTGCCGGGCCTGGTTTCGCAAAAGGCCGGCTGCCAGCTCAGCGCGAGGACATATTCGGGCTTTCCCGAAACCGGCGCAGCAGATTTGTCCCCTTCGGTCGGCACCGGCGCGGCCGTGGATGCGCTGCCACCCGAAACATGGCCGCAATCGACCTTCACCCATCGGCGCTCCGGATCGCCCCCCGGCACGCGGATCAGATAATGCGTGGGAGCATCCTTGTTGCCGGCCAGCAGCTCGTAGCTCCGTCCCGCATCGGTCGAGATGTCGCCGGGGTTCTTGCCGCTCTTGATGGCCTGCGTCGCTGGACAGCTGGCGTCGGCCACGAAAGAGCCGCTCATCTTCACCTCGGCCCGCGCAGCACCCGTCAGCAACGCGGCGACAAGCGCCAATCCGAAAACCAGACCTGTCCGCATGCGCATAAAAGGACCCCCCTTTGAAAAGTGCTGCGGCAACGGACTGCCGCCCTCTCTCGGTATCAAATTCTCCATGTCAGAATTGCGATACCGCGCGTTGCGACGCAAGAACAGCGCTGCGAAAACACCGCCAACGGATTGACGCAAAACCGGCGTCGGCGCACACAAACGCCCCGTAGGCGCGAAAACGCGTTGGAGACGAAGCGACAATGTCATTCAGCCAGCAGCGCGTGCTCCGATCGCCGACCGGTGCTGCGCTAAACCTTTATGTGAAACGCGCCGAGGGCCGCCCGCGCGCCGCTGTCCAGATCAATCACGGACTGGCCGAACACGCCGCGCGCTATGTCCGCTTCGCTACCTTTCTGGGTGAGCGCGGCTTCCATGTCTACGCCCATGACCATCGCGGCCATGGCGCAACCAAGGCGCCAGACGCGCCGCTCGGCCAGTTCGCTCAATCAGATGGCGGCGCCAAGGTCATCGCCGATGTCGCCGCCGTGCACGATCTGATCGCCGATGACCACCCCGGCCTGCCCGTCATCGTCTTCGGCCATTCCATGGGCGGCCTCGTCGCCCTTAATTTCATGCTTCATCATTCGAACCGACTGCACGCCGCCGCCATCTGGAACGCCAATTTTTCCGCCGGGCTCGCCGGCCGCGCCGCGCAAATGATCCTTGCCTGGGAAAAGTTCCGGCTCGGCTCCGACATGCCGTCGCGCATGCTGCCGAGACTGACCTTCCAGGCTTGGGGCAAAGCCGTCCCCGATCACCGGACGCCGTTCGACTGGCTTTCGCGCGACCCAGCCGAAGTCGAAAAGTACATCGCCGACCCGCTCTGCGGCTGGGATGCCTCGGTGTCGATGTGGCGCGACCTGTTTGGCTTTGTCTTTGACGGTGCCGACGACGCTAATTTTTCCGGCGTCCGCAAGACCCTGCCGATCTGCCTGGTCGGCGGCGAAAAGGACCCCGCCACAGATGGCGGCAAGGCCGTCAGCCATCTCGCTGGGCGCCTGCACAGGATGGGCTTTTCGAATCTCGTTTCAAAAGTTTACGCCGAGACCCGCCATGAAAGCCTGAACGAGGTTAATCGAGATATCGTCATGGACGATTTCGCAGCATGGGCCGACAGCGTGCTAAAACAAGCGCGATCGAGATAGGCATGGCCGACATTGGCACAATCCGATTGGCCCATTGCAAGAGCCGTGACAGCAGCACGCGGGATTGATAGTGCATGTTGCCCAAAAGTGCGCAGCGGTTTTGGGACAACGACATGCACAAAAAAGAAATCCAAGGCTGCGCTTCCGACCAATCACGGTGATCCATGACTGAGCCTCCGCTGAAAGGCATCCGCGTAATCGAACTCGCCCGCATCCTGGCCGGGCCGTGGGCCGGGCAGCTGCTTGCCGATCTCGGCGCCGATGTCATCAAGGTCGAGAGCCCGGAAGGTGGCGACGACACCCGCAAATGGGGTCCGCCCTTCGTCATGAGCCATGACGGCGAGAACCTTTCGGCCGCCTACTACCATTCCTGCAATCGCGGCAAGCGCTCCATATCAGTCGATTTCTCGACGCCCGAAGGCGCCGAGACGATCCGCCGGCTGGTCGCGACCTCAGACGTGCTGATCGAGAACTTCAAGCTCGGCGGCCTGAAGAAATATGGGCTCGACTATAACAGCTTGCGCAAGAGCAACCCGCGGCTGATCTATTGCTCGATCACCGGCTTCGGCCAGGACGGGCCCTATGCGCCACGCGCCGGCTATGACTTCATCATCCAGGGCATGGCCGGCATGATGTCGATCACCGGCGAGGCTGGCCGTGAGCCGCAAAAGGCTGGCGTCGCCATCTCCGATATTTTCACCGGCCTCTATTCGGTGATCGCCATCCAGGCCGCACTTCGTCACGCCGAGATGACCGGCGAAGGCCAGCATATCGACATGGCGCTCTACGACACCCAGATCTCGGCGCTCGGCAACCAGAACCTCAATTATCTCGTCTCCGGCAAATCGCCTGTGCAGATGGGCAATGCGCATATGAACATCGCGCCCTACGAAGTGGTGCCGGTGAAGGACGGCCACATCATCTTGGCCATCGGCAATGACGGCCAGTTTGCCAAATTCTGCGCGGCCGTCGGATTGGTCGACCTGCCATCGAACCCCGACTTCGCCACCAATCCCGCTCGGGTCACCAACCGGGCGAAGCTGCGCGAACACATGATCGATGCGCTAAAAACCTTCGATCGCGATCCGCTGCTGACCAAGCTGGAGGCAGCAAGTGTGCCTGCCAGCCCGATCAACACGATCGGCGAGATGTTCGCCGACCCGCAGACCATCGCGCGCGGCATGCGGCTCGACCTCGACGACGGCCACGGCAATCTCTTGCCCTCGGTGCGCGCGCCGATGGTCATGTCGGGCACACCGCTGGTCTATGAGCGGCCCTCGCCGCGTCTCGGCGAGCACACCGAAGAAATCCTTGCCGAACTGGAGGGGTCAGGAAAATGAAGACCGGCGGACAACTGATCGTCGATGCGCTCGAAGCCAACGGCACCGACCGCATCTATTGCGTGCCCGGAGAATCCTATCTTGCGGTGCTCGACGCGCTGCACGATTCGCCGATCCGCACCATCGTCTGCCGCCAGGAAGGCGGTGCTGCGATGATGGCCGACTGCCATGGCCGCTTGACCGGCAAGCCCGGCATCTGCTTCGTCACCCGCGGCCCCGGTGCCACCAACGCCTCGGCCGGCATCCACATCGCCATGCAGGATTCTGTTCCCGTCATCCTGTTCATCGGCCAGGTCGCCAGCCACGCCAAGGGACGCGAAGCCTTCCAGGAAGTCGACTATGTCAGGTTCTTCGGTGACATCGCCAAATGGGTGGTCGAGATCGATGATGCCTCGCGCATCCCCGAATTCGTCACGCGCGCCTTCGCGGTGGCGACGTCCGGCCGCCCCGGCCCGGTCGTCATCTCGCTGCCGGAAGACATGCTGACCAGCCTTGCCGAGGCGCCAGCAGCCCTGCCCCACACGCCGGTCGAAACGCGGCCGGGCGAGGCCGAGCTCGATGCTCTCGAAAAGCTCCTCAACAAGGCGAAGCGCCCCTTCGTTATCCTCGGCGGCACGCGCTGGGATGCGGAGGCCGTCGCGCGGATGCGGACGATCGCCGAAGCCTGGTCGCTGCCGGTCGGCTGCTCGTTTCGCCGCCAGATGCTGTTCGATCATCTCCACCCGAACTATGCCGGCGATGTCGGCATCGGCATCAACCCGAAGCTGGCCACCGCCATCAAGCAGGCCGACCTCGTGCTGCTCGTCGGCGGCCGCATGGGCGAGATGCCATCCTCCGACTACACGCTCCTGAAGAGCCCCTACCCCGACCAGACGCTGGTCCATGTCCATGCCGACGCCAGCGAACTCGGCCGCGTCTATCGGCCGACGCTGGCGATCAACGCCTCGCCGTCCGCTTTCGTCGAAGCCTTCGCCGGGCGCAAACCGGCCGCCACGCCGGTCTGGGCGGATGAAACGCCAAAACTTCACGCCGCCTATCTCGACTGGTCGACACCGCCGGAAAGCGGTCCCGGCTCCGTCCAGATGGGGCCGATCATGAACTATCTCGAAACGGTGCTGCCTGACGACGCCATCCTCACCAATGGCGCCGGCAATTACGCCACCTGGGTCCACCGTTTCCACCGCTCCCGCCGCTTTGCCACGCAGGCAGCCCCCACTTCCGGCTCGATGGGCTACGGCACGCCGGCCGCGGTCGCCGCCAAGGAATTGTTCCCCGAGCGCGATGTGATTGCCTTTGCCGGCGACGGCTGCTTCCTGATGAATGAGCAGGAATTCGCCACCGCCGTGCAATACGATCTGCCGATCATCGTCATCGTCGTCAACAACGGCATCTACGGCACCATCCGCATGCATCAGGAGCGCGAGTATCCGGGCCGCGTCGTCGCCACCGATCTCAGAAATCCCGACTTCGCGGCTTTGGCTCGCGCCTATGGCGGCCACGGCGAAACGGTCGAGAAGACGGCCGACTTCGCGCCGGCCTTCGAACGCGCCCGCGCCAGCGGCAAGCCGTCGATCGTCGAGATCAGGCTCGACCCCGAGGCCATCACGCCGACCCGGACGATGACCCAGATCCGCGACAAGTCCTGATCCGGCAGGAAGGGGTGCCCCTTCCGTCGGCGCAAGACTTGGCTACATCGTCGCCGCCTTCTCGATCTGCCCGCGGATCTCGCCATCCTCGTGGGCCGCCGTATGGATGTTGATGTAATATTTGCCGGCCATCAGGTCGGCAGCCTGCGCGTCGGTCAGCACCGCCGCCCCCTTGAACGGGCTTTTCGGAGCGCCCTTGAACGGGACGGCGACGCCGGCATTTTCACCCTTTGCTGCCGGACCGTGAATATGTCCGGCCGTCGCAGGCCCACTGAGACCTGAATACGTCACGTTCCAGGTGAGCTGTTTCGTGGCGGTGTCAAAGACGAGAGCGGCGGTACCCTTGCCCTCGGTGGTGATGGGCGGATTCTGCTGAGCGCCATCGAGCGTCGCCTTCATCTTCATCATCTCGGCCAAAGCCGGTGAAGCGCACAGGAACGAAGCCGAAACGGCCAGCGCCGAAAGCATCGGCGAGAAGGATTGCATGCGCATGGAAATCTCCGTTGTGGCGATGACATCCGCTGAAGCTGGATGCACCGCAACAACGGTTGTGCGAGCAGATGTTTCCACCGGTAACGGCTATTTTACGTCCCAACAAAAAGGGGCGGTCGCCCGCCCCCTTTTCGAATGCAGGCTTCAGAAGCCCAGTTGATCGCCCTACTTGATCGCCTTGTCAGTGATGGCTGTCGTGTAGGCGCCGGTCGGCTCCTTGGTGATGATCTTCTGGTCAAGCAGCGCCTTGGCGGTGCGCGCGTAGGTCGCCGGGTCGAGCTTGCCGTCGGCATTGTCGATCAGCTTGGCGACTTCGCCCATCATGCGCTTCTGGTGGTTCTCGTCCTGGCCGCCATTGTCCATGACGATGCCGGCCGCCTCGTCGGAATTGTCGACGGCGTATTTCCAGCCTTTCATCGAGGCGCGCACGAAACGCACCATCTTGTCCTCGAAGGCCGGATCCTTGAGCTTGTCCTCCGACGCATAGAGCCCGTCCTCAAGCAGGTCGTTGCCCATCGCCGAGTAGTTGAACACGATCAGCTCTTCCGGCTTGTAGCCGGCGTCGATGAGCTGCCAGTATTCGTTGTAGGTCATGACCGAAATGCAATCCGCCTGCTTCTGGATCAGCGGTTGCACGTCGAAACTCTGCTTCAGCACGGTGACGCCGTCCGGACCGCCGTCGGTCTTCAGGCCGAGCTTGTTCATCCAGGCGTAGAACGGATATTCGTTGCCGAAGAACCAGACGCCGAGCGTATGGCCCTTGAAGTCGGCTTCGGTCTTGATCGGGCCATCCTTCGGGCAGACCAGCTGCATGCCGGCCTTCTTGAACGGCTGGGCGATATTGACCAGCGGCACGCCCTTTTCGCGTGCGGCGAGCGCGCCGCCCATCCAGTCGACGATGACATCGGCGCCGCCGCCGGCGATCACCTGCTCGGGCGCGATATCGGGGCCGCCCGGCTTGATCTCGACGTCGAGGCCTTCGGCCTCATAGAACCCCTTGTCCTTGGCGACGTAGTAGCCGGCGAATTGGGCCTGCGTGACCCATTTCAGCTGCAGCGTCACCTTGTCTGCGGCCATCGCCTGGAACGCGGCAAGCGACATCGCGCCGGCCAGCATCGAAATAACAAGTCTTTTCATGTCTTTACCCTCTGAAGTTAAGTGTTCACCCTTTAGGATCAGGACCTTCAATGCGCTCCTGATTCCAAACCCGCCACCGCCCTATCCACCACGGACGGAGGGATGCCAAAACGTGACTGCTCTCTCGAAAAGAGCGACCACGCCATAAAAGACCGAACCCGCAAGTGCTGCAACTGCGATTTCGGCCCAGACCATGTCGATATTCATCCGTCCGACTTCGGTCGAAATCCGGAATCCCATGCCGACCACCGGTGTGCCGAAGAACTCCGCGACGATGGCGCCGATCAACGCCAGCGTCGAATTGATCTTCAGTGCGTTGAAGATGAAGGGGGCTGCCGCCGGCAACCGCAGCTTGAACAGCGTCTGCCAATAGCTCGACGCATAGGTGCGCATCAGGTCGCGCTCCATATGGCCGGAGGCGGCAAGGCCGGCGACCGTATTCACCAGCATCGGGAAGAAGGTCATGATGATGACGACGGCGGCCTTCGACTGCCAGTCGAAGCCGAACCACATGACCATGATCGGCGCCACGCCGATGATCGGCAACGCCGACACCATGTTCCCGATCGGCAGCAAACCGCGGCGCAGGAACGGCACGCGGTCGGCCGCGATGGCGGCGAGGAAGCCGGCACCGCTGCCGACGACATAGCCGAAGATCACCGCCTTGAAGATGGTCTGCCGCACGTCGGCGGCCAGGACCGGCAGCGAATTGGCGATACGCACGCCGATGGCGCTTGGCGGCGGCAGCAGGATGAAAGGAATGCCCGCGCCGCGCGTCACCGCCTCCCAGATGATCAGGATCCAGGCACCGAAAATCGCCGGGATGATCAGCCTCAAAGCGGTCGCCGCCCAGCGCGAGGTCGGGCGAAGCGCGGACAGAACCGTCACGCAGCGCCAGGCCAGAAGCCATGCCGCGGCAAGCATCAGATAGAAGGAGGCGCGAGCGCTCCCCTCATTGCCGGTTATGCCGGCGAGCAGCAGCCACGCCGCGCCATGCGCGCCAATGAAAAGGAATATTGCCCTGGCTACGGGCGGAAAATGGTCAAACTGAATTGCGAGGAGCAGCAGGAAGAAAATCAAAACACCAGTCGTCACATCGTAACCGGGAGTGGCATCGACAAGCGGCCAAAGAAGGAACGCGCCGGCAAGGAGGGCAAGCGCTGCAAACCCCTGCCATGAACGAGGCGCGATCGACGAAAGGCTGAGGAGATCGCTCATGCCGGCCTCCCGCCCATGGCGCGATCGACGATGCGCCCGGCGATGCCGACGACCATCACCAGCAGAGCCGCCACCACCGAGCCGGCCACCAGCGCTGACCAGATGTCGATGGTCTGGCTATAATAGGCGCCGGCGAGCAGCTTGGCGCCGATGCCGGCAACGGCACCGGTCGGCAGTTCGCCAACGATGGCGCCAACCAGGCTGGCAGCGACCGCGACCTTCATCGAGGTGAACAGGAACGGCACCGAAGCCGGTACGCGCAATTTCCAGAAGGTCTGCGAAGGGCTGGCATTGTAGGTGTACATCAGATCGAGATGAGTGAGCTCGGGCGAACGCAAACCCTTGACCATGCCGACGGCGACCGGGAAGAAAGACAGATATGTCGAGATCAGCGCTTTCGGGATCAGGCCGGTGACGCCGACCGCCGCCAGCACGACGATGATCATCGGCGCCACCGCCAGGATCGGAATCGTCTGCGAGGCGATGATCCATGGCATCAGGCTGCGGTCGAGCGTCGCCACATGCACGATGCCGACGGCGATGACGATGCCGAGCGCGGTGCCGAACGCGAAGCCGAGCAACGTCGAGGACAGCGTCACCCAGGCATTGTAGACAAGGCTGCGGTTGCTGGTGATCTTGCGCAGAAACGTGTTCTCGAAGAAATTCACCGCCACCTGATGCGGCGCCGGCAGTGTCGGCTTCGGCTGCGACATCGTCTTGCCGATAAATTCCACAACATCAGGCGTCTCGCCGGCGCGGCGATCGAGATCGCGCTGGAACGGCGCGTTGAGGATGACGGCCATAATGTACCAAACGACCATCACGCCCGCGAGGATCGAGGTCACCGGGATGAGCTTGTCGCGGAAGGAGTCCATCAGCGGCCCTCGCCAGACTGGCGCACGCTCTGCGTGACGCGAGAGGGTGACCGCGCTTTCGTCATCCTAGGGCAGAGCACCCGCGAAGCGGCGTGCGCAGACCCTAGGATCCATGCCGTGACGTTGGCCGAAAAACCCAAACGCTTCAGAATGTCCGCAGGGCAAGCCACGACGGCTGATGGTTTCTTTAGGTCGGGAGCAATGTTTCGCACCGTTGCGGGGCGGGAAGGTAACGGCATGGATCCTAGGGTCTGCGCCGCGTCGCTTCGCTCCTTGCTTCGCCCTAGGATGACGAGGGCGTGGTTTGGCGCTCCCTTTACGCACGCCGGTTCGCGGCGGGTCCGCCCTAGGATGACGAAGGGAGGGTCAGCCACTCCCCCGTCAGGAGGCAGCCCATTCTCCACCGCCTCAATCATCATAGCTGTGCCCTGCCCTGAGGCCATCACGCACGCGCGCGGCGATCGCCAGGAATTCCGGCGTCTCGCGGATGTCGAGCGGCCGCTGCTTGGGCAGCGTCGATTCGATGACGTCGCTGACGCGGCCCGGACGCGGCGACATGACGATGATGCGCGTCGAAAGGTAGACCGCCTCGGGAATGGAATGGGTGACGAAGCAGATGGTCTTGTTGGTCCGTTCCCACAGTTCCAGCAGCTGTTCGTTGAGATGGTCGCGCACGATCTCGTCCAGCGCGCCGAACGGCTCGTCCATCAACAGAAGATCGGCATCGAAGGCCAGCGCCCGCGCGATCGAGGCGCGCTGCTGCATGCCGCCGGAAAGCTGCCACGGATATTTCTGCTCGAAGCCGGACAAATTGACGAGATCGAGCGTGCGCTTGATCCGCGCCGCCTGCTCTGCCTTGGACAGGCCCATGATCTCCAGCGGCAGCGCCACATTGCGCTCGATCGTACGCCACGGATACAGCGCCGCCGCCTGGAAGACATAGCCATAGGCGCGGCTCTCACGCGCCTGCTCGGGCGTCATGCCGTTGACCGAGATGCTTCCCGAGGTCGGCTTCTCCAGATCGGCGATGACCCGCAGCAAGGTCGTCTTGCCGCAGCCGGACGGCCCGATGAAGGACACGAATTCGCCCTTGCCGATGGTCAGGTCGACATTCGACAGCGCCTGCACCGGACCGTCACTGGTCTGGAAGGTCAGGCCGAGCTTGCTTGCCGAAACGACGGCTGGCGATGCTCCCGTCATAGGCCGCAGCCTGCCTTTTCGCACCGCTGCCGCGCCGGTCGGAATCCGGTTGATCTTTCCTCGATGTTGCTTTCCACTCGCCCTGTCCTATCCGGCTGAGAGTTCCCACTCGATCGAGAGTCGCCCCGATGTCGCCCAAACCCACTTGTCATCTTATCCGCCCTGAAAGCTCTTATGAAGGCAAGCAGGGACTGAGTTATTTCACCGGCATCGCCGCCGAGACCGTCGGTTCCTCCGGTATCTGCATGCACCTGCTCACCATGCCCCCCGGTGCCCGCGCCAAGGCGCACATGCATGAAAGCCATGAGACGGCGATCTATGTGCTCTCCGGCGAGGTCCATACCTGGTATGCGACCGGCTCGAACAGCAGATCGTGGTCAAGTCCGGTGACCTCTTCTACATTCCTGCCGGAGTGCCGCATCTGCCGGCCAATCTGAGCGCCAGCCCGGCCTCGGCGGTCATCGCCCGCACCGATCCCAACGAACAGGAAAGCGTCGTCCTGCTGCCGCAACTGGATGGGCAGGTCGCCTGAGGCCGACGCTGAGGCAGCGGCCATCATCGGCAACGGGAGACTTCCCCCATGACCATGCCGTCCTCGTCGGCAATCACCAGCCTCTTGGCGTTCTTCAGGCTGCGCCTGATGGTGAACTGGATTGGCGACTGACCTTCCTCGCCTTCCGCGTCGCACAGTGATTTCACCACCAGCGAACCGTCGGCCTGTGCCTGCTTTTCGGTGAAAGTGCAGGCGCTGGCCACAGTGATGAATTCCTTGTCGGTCAGGAGCAGCATGTCCTCGGCATAGACCTGCTGACCGTTCTTGTTGATACAGCCTGACTTGTTGCCATAGGGCTTGGAAAGGTCGATCGCGGCGGCCGAAGCCTGGCCGGCGGCCAGCAGGGCCGCGGCTGCTATGGCGACATGAACAGCGTGCATGTTCAGACCCCGGTCGCCGGAATACCTGTGCGTTCCACTTTGCGCGGCGCAGAAATCTCCTTCCAGGTCGACAGCGCCCGGTTGACCGCTGCATTCGGCTCGCGGCCGACGAACTCGCCATGGCTGGGCTTCGCCTTGACCTCAGCCTCCTGGATCGACAGTTCGCCGCGCGAGAAGACAAAGCGCGGCAGGCCGGTGACCTCAAAACCTTCGAAGACGTTGTAGTCGATCACCGATTGCTGTTTCTTGGAGGTGATCGTCTTCTTTCGCTTCGGGTCCCAGACCACGATGTCGGCGTCCGCGCCTTCGACGATGGCGCCCTTCTTCGGATACATGTTGAGGATCTTGGCGATGTTGGTCGAGGTCACCGCGACGAATTCGTTCATCGTCAGCCGGCCGGTGTTGACGCCCGCCGTCCACAGCACTGGCAAACGGTCCTCGAGCCCGCCGGTGCCGTTCGGGATTTTGGTGAAATCGCCGACGCCGTTGCGCTTTTGGCTGGTGGTGAAGGCGCAATGGTCGGTCGCCACCACTTGCAGCGATCCGGCCTGCAGGCCGGCCCACAGCGAATCCTGATGCAATTTGTTGCGGAAGGGCGGGCTCATCACCCGGCGCGCCGCATGGTCCCAGTCCTTGTCGAAATATTCGCTCTCATCGAGCGTCAGATGCTGGATCAATGGCTCGCCAAACACGCGCATGCCTTTCTGTCGCGCTCTGCGAATGGCTTCATGGGCCTGCTCGCAGGAGACGTGGACGACATAGAGCGGCACGCCGGCCATGTCGGCGATCATGATGGCGCGGTTGGTCGCCTCGCCTTCCACTTCCGGCGGGCGCGAATAGGCGTGCCCTTCGGGGCCGTTATTGCCCGCGGCCAGCAGCTTCTGCGACAGGGCGGCAACCACGTCGCCATTCTCGGCATGGACCAGCGGCAGCGCGCCAAGATCGGCGCAACGCTGGAACGACGAATACATCTCGTCGTCGTCGACCATCAGCGCCCCCTTGTAGGCCATGAAGTGCTTGAACGAGGTTATGCCCTTGTCGACGACGGTGGCCATCTCGTCGAACACCTGCTTGCCCCACCAGGTGATCGCCATGTGGAAGGAATAGTCGCAGGATGCTTTCGAGGTCTTGTTGTCCCACATCTGCAAGGCCTCGAGCAGAGACTGCTGCGGCGCCGGCAGGCAGAAATCGACAACCATGGTGGTGCCGCCGGCAAGCGCGGCGCGCGTGCCGCTCTCGAAATCATCGGCCGAGTATGTGCCCATGAACGGCATTTCGAGATGGGTATGCGGGTCGATGCCGCCCGGCATCACATAGCAGCCGGTGGCGTCGAACTCGTGGTCGCCATGCAGATCCGGGCCGATGGCGATGATCTTGCCGTGCTTGAACAGCACGTCGGCCTTCCAGCTGCGGTCGGCGGTCACGATGGTGCCGTTCTTGATGACTTTGGACATTTTCTTGTTCCCTTGTTCTCTTCGCGCTTCTGGCGAGCGGCGTTCGGAATCTTGGTTTCTAGCTCACTCCACGATGACAGCCGTCTCCACCACCGCATGGAACAAAACATCGGCGCCGGCCGCCGCCCATTCCTTGGAGATCTCTTCGGCCTCGTTGTGCGACAGGCCATCGACGCACGGGCACATCACCATCGCCGTCGGCGCGACGCGGTTGATCCAGCAGGCGTCGTGGCCGGCCCCGGAGACGATGTTGCGATGCGTATAACCCAAGCGCTCTGCCGCTTCCCGCACAGCCTTGACGCAGCCCGCATCGAAGGTGACCGGATCGAAATGGCCGACCTGATCGATCACGTATTTGATGTCGAGCGCTTCGCAGATCGTGTCGATCCCCTCACGGATGCGCCCGTCCATCGCGTCCAGCACTTCCTTTTCCGGCGAGCGGATGTCGATGGTGAATACGGTGCGTCCGGCGATGATGTTGCGCGAGTTCGGATAGACCTCCATATGGCCGACCGCGCCGACGGCGTCGGGCTGGTAGTCCATGGCGATCTCGTGAACCAGCTCGATCACCCGCGCCATGCCGAGCCCGGCGTTGCGGCGCTTGGGCATCGGCGTCGAGCCGGTATGCGCCTCCTTGCCGGTCAGCGTCACCTGCAGCCATTTCAGCCCCTGGCCATGGGTGACGACGCCGATATCGATGCCCTCGTCCTCGAGGATCGGCCCTTGCTCGATATGCAGCTCGAAGAAGGCGTGTATCTTGCGGTCACCGACTTTCTCGGCGCCCTTCCAGCCGATGCGTTCGAGCTCCTCGCCAAACTTCTTGCCGTCCTTGTCGACATGCGAATAGACATCGGCCTGGTCGAGGACGCCGGCAAAAACGCCGGATGCCATCATGGCCGGCGCAAAGCGCGCACCTTCCTCGTTCGTCCAGTTGGTGACGACGATCGGATGTTTGGTCTTGATGCCGAGCTCGTTGAGCGAGCGCACGATCTCCAGCCCGCCAAGCACGCCGAGCACGCCGTCATACTTGCCGCCGGTCGGCTGAGTATCGAGATGGCTACCGACATAGACAGGCGGCAGATCAGGGTCGGTGCCTTCGCGGCGGGCAAACATCGTGCCCATCTCGTCGAGGCCCATTTCGAGCCCCGCCGCTTCGCACCAGCGCTTGAACAGATGCCGCCCTTCGCCGTCCTCATCGGTCAATGTCTGGCGATTGTTGCCGCCGGCAATGCCGGGGCCGATCTTCGCCATCTCCATTATCGAATCCCACAAACGGTCTGAATTGATTCGCAGATTCTCGCCGGGAGCGGCCATTTTCTAAAACCTCATCGATTGCGGCACGCCGGCGTCCCCCTCCCCCTCGAGGGGAGGGTGGCCGCGAAGCGGTCGGGTGGGGTCGCCGAACATGCGCACGACCTTCTCCTTCACCACCTGCGCGACATGCCATGCGCTGTTTATGACATCGGGCTCGTCAACGCGAAATATATCGAACCCGAGCGATCGCAGATAGGCGTCACGGACAGCATCGTGCCGTTTGCCCAGTTCCTGCTCGTGCAGATCGCCATCCACTTCCACGACCAGCTTTACCGCAAGGCAGGCAAAGTCAACGATATAGGGCCCAATCGGACACTGGCGGCGGAACTTGATGCCGGCCGATTTCAGCTCGCGCAGTTCATACCGCAGCAGGGATTCGCCCTTGGTCGCATGAACTCGAAGCGCGCGCGCCTTTTGACGCATTTCGAAGCTCACGCGGGTACGGGGCATCAGAAACAACCTCGCGGCAAGAGATCAGGTCGACGCGCTGCCGCACCGACCCCACCCGGCCGCTTCGCGGCCACCCTCCCCTCAAGGGGGAGGGAAAGCTGCGGCACGTCCCTCAATCCACCGCCCTCAGCACTTCACGCACATGGTCGATCAATTCATTGATCTGGCCCTTGGTGATGATCAGCGGCGGTGACAGCGCGATGATGTCGCCGGTGGTGCGGATCAGGGCGCCGCGCTCGAACGCCTTGACGAAGGCCGAGAAGGCACGCTTGGTCGGACTACCGGGAATGGGCGCCAGCTCGATCGCGCCGATCAGGCCGATGTTTCTGATATCGATGACGTTCGGCTCGCCCTTCAGCGAATGCAGCGCGTCTTCCCAATACGGCGCCAGTTCCTCGCCGCGGGTCAGCAGCCCCTCTTCCTTGTAGGTGTCGAGCGTGCCGAGTGCGGCCGCACAGGCGATCGGATTGCCCGAATAGGTGTAGCCGTGGAAGAACTCGATCATATGCTCGGGACCGGTCATGAAGGCGTCGTGGATTTCCTTCTTGACGAACACCGCGCCCATCGGGATGACGCCGTTGGAGACGCCCTTGGCGGTGGTCATGATATCGGGCGTGACGCCGAAATAGTCGGCGGCGAATGGCGTGCCAAGGCGGCCGAAGCCGGTGATGACCTCGTCGAAGATCAAAAGGATGCCGTGCTTGGTGCAGATCTCGCGCAGCTTCTGCAAATAGCCCTTCGGCGGCAGGATGACGCCGGTAGAACCGGCCACCGGCTCGACGATGACGGCCGCGATGGTCGAGGCATCATGCAGCGCGACGATGCGCTCCAGCTCGTTGGCCAATTCCGCGCCATGTTCGGGCACCCCCTTGGTGAACGAATTCTTCTCCGGCAGATGCGTGTGCGGCATGTGGTCGACGCCGCCGAGCAGCGTGCCGAACATCTTGCGATTGGTGACGATGCCGCCGACCGAGATGCCGCCGAAATTGACGCCGTGATAGCCGCGCTCGCGGCCGATCAGGCGGGTGCGTGAGCCCTCGCCTTTGGCGCGGTGATAGGCGATCGCCATCTTCAGCGCGGTCTCGACCGATTCCGATCCGGAATTGGTGAAGAACACATGGTCCATGCCCTTCGGCGCGAGGTCGACCAAACGGTTCGCCAGTTCGAAGACGATCGGGTGGCCCATCTGGAAGGCCGGCGCATAGTCGAGTTCGGCGGCCTGTTGCTGGATCGCCTCGGTGATCTTCGGCCGGCAGTGGCCGGCGTTGACACACCACAGGCCGGCGGTGCCGTCGAGAACCTTGCGTCCGTCGCTCGTCGTGTAATGCATGTCCTTGGCGGACACCATCATGCGAGGCGCCTGCTTGAACTGCCGGTTTGCCGTGAACGGCATCCAGAATGCGCTAAGATCGTTCGGCGTGACTTTCAGCCGGTTGGACATGACCAAGACTTCCCCTTGTAACCTGTTTCGGTGCGGCTAACGCTTGGTCTTCCCGACACTTGGTCTCCGTTGCGTTTTCGTGCTACGCAAATTTTGACCGATTGGACAAACGTTAGCACCGCCCTGTCGGCGGTCAAGGGATTACTAGCGGAAATGCGGCAGCTGAAGCGCGCTCCACAGGCCGGAGAAAAACTGGTCCAGAGAATTGGTCCAGATGGCCCTCGGTGCGGCGGCCTGCAAGGGTGACGGCCGACATGGACACCCCCGCCCCTCGCCGTACCCGCATCCAGCAGGAAAAGCGCGAGCTCATCCTGGAGGCGGCGCTCGAGGTCTTCTCAACCAACGGTTTTCGCGGCTCGACCATCGACCAGATCGCCGAAGCCGCCGGCATGTCGAAGCCCAACCTGCTCTACTATTTCCGCCGCAAGGAGGACATTCACGAGACGCTGATGCAGCGGCTTCTGGACACCTGGCTGGCGCCACTGCGCGAACTCGACGACATCGGCGACCCCCTGACCGAATTGCGCAGCTATATCAGGCGCAAGCTCGAAATGGCGCGCGATTTCCCTAGGGAAAGCCGCCTGTTCGCCAACGAGATCCTGCAGGGCGCGCCGCGCATCATGCCGATGCTGGAAGGCGAGTTGAAGACGCTGGTCGACGAGAAGGCCGCCGTCATCAAGGGCTGGATGCGCGCCGGCAAGATCGCCCGCACCGACCCTTGGCACCTGATCTTCTCGATCTGGGCGACGACGCAGCATTACGCCGATTTCGACGTTCAGGTCCGCGCCGTGCTCGGTCCCAACCGCGGCGGTGACGGCCGCTTCGAGGATGCGGCAAGATTTCTGGAACAGCTGTTCATCGACGGGCTGAAGCCGAAAACCTAACTCTCGTTTCGTCATCCTGGGATCTGCGCTGCATCGCTTCGCGGCTGCTACGCCCTGCGATGACGAAGCTTACGGGGCTGCGGCCAACCATCGGCTGATTGCGTCGGGGAATCCATCGACGCCATTATAGCAGTATGGATGCCAGGATAATGTTTGAACTGTTTGAGGCGTGTCGGATGCCCCATCTTCCACCCAGAGCAACAATGTGGAGGCTCAAGCATGGAACTGAACGACAAGACAATCCTCATCACCGGATCGACCGACGGCGTCGGCCGCGTGGTTGCGCAAAGGCTCGGCGCCGGCGGCGCGCGTGTCCTGGTGCATGGCCGCGATGCGACACGAGGCAAGGCGACGGTCGCCGAGATCGAAACCGCCGGCGGCAAGGCCGAGCTTCTCGTCGCCGACCTTTCGTCGCTCGCCGAAATCCGCCGTCTCGCCGAGGCTGTCCGCGCCCGCACGGATCGGCTCGATATCCTCATCAACAACGCCGGCATCGGCACCGCCGGCACCAAACGACAGGTCAGCGCCGACGGCTACGAACTGCGCTTTGCCGTCAACTACCTCGCCGGCTTCCTGCTCACTTCGCAGCTTCTGCCGCTGCTCAAGGCGAGCGCGCCGGCGCGCATCGTCAACGTCGCCTCGGCCGGCCAGCAGGCGATCGATTTCGACGATGTCATGCTGACCCGCAGCTACGATGGCGTCCGTGCCTACTGCCAGAGCAAGCTGGCGCAGATCATGTTCACCATCGATCTGGCGCAGGAGCTGAAGGGCAGCAATGTGACCGTCAACAGCCTCCATCCGGCAAGCTACATGAATACGACCATGGTCCGGCAAGCCGGCGTCACGCCGTGGAACTCGGTCGAGACCGGCGCTGACGCCATCCTTAACCTTGCGATATCGCCTGACCTGGAAGGGCGGAGCGGCCTGTATTTCGACGGTCTGAGGGAAGCCCGCGCCAACGCGCAGGCCTATGATGCAAAGGCAAGACAGCATTTGCGGACATTGAGCCTCGATCTGGTCGAGCGTCAGCCGGCCACCTTAACATCGAAGGGATAACGTTCACGAGCGAGAAACCCTCACATGCCGTGATCGTCGGCGGCTCTTCCGCTTCGGCCTCGCGGCGCGGAAACTGGCATGTCGCCACAGACCGTGGCGGCTGCCGCCGCGAGGCGGCCGTCCGAACCGTCAAAGCGGCTGCGCCACCAGCGCCAGGAACCCTCCAGTCAACGCCACATTGCCGACAAAGCCGTTGATGCGGGACGCCCGCTCGGGCCCCTGATGATCCCAGAAATTGTGGAACATCGGCGTGGCGACAATCAGGAACAGCACCAGGCACAAGGCGGCGGCAGCGGTCCAGACACCTGATATCACCAGCGCTCCGGAGACGACCTGCAGGACGATACCCAGCCACAGCATCAGCCGCGCCTGCGGCACGCCGCGTGTCGTCATCAGCTGGGTCAGGAAGGTAGCGTTCTGGATGTTGCGCAGACCGGCAAAGACAAAGGCGCCGCCAAGCAGCAGGCGGGCGGCAAACAGAATTTCATTCTCAAAATTTGCCATCATGTTCTTGATCCTCAAACAAAAATGGCACGCGGCGCCCAGGCCGCGCGCCGGTTCGACCGCTCAGGCAGCTTTCGCCGCCGGCATCGGATGAATGGCCTGGAACGGGATGCAAAGCCGGTTCCAGGCGTTGATCATGCCAAGCGCGACAGACAGCTTGACCAATTCCTCTTCCGAGAAATGCTCGAGCGTGCGCGCATAGAGTTCGTCCGAGACACCGTTATCGGCGATCTTCGTCACCGCTTCGGTCCAGGCGAAGGCAGCGCGTTCTCGTTCGGAAAACAGCGGCGATTCCTTCCAGGCGGAGACGAGATAAAGCCGCTGCTCGGTCTCGCCGTCATGGCGCGCCTCGCGGCTGTGCATCTCGACGCAATACGAACAGCCATTGATCTGCGATGCCCGCAGCTTGATCAGATGCAACAGGCTTTCCTCGAGCCCGCATTCGTCGACCGCCTTGTTGAGCGCCGATACCGCTTTCATGATTTCCGGCGCAGCGCCGAAGAATTGCAGCCTCTGTTTCATCGTCTTTGCCTTTCACGCTTGCTTGGTTGAACTGGATTTCTGTGGTCGCTGATGGCGCTCGACAAAGGCGCAGTTCGCGGCGACTGAACGGGGATCGGCATCGCTTACATATTCCGCCACGATGTCCGACAGCCGGGCCTCGGCAAGAGCGGCGCGATAGGCGCGCTCAGCCTTCATCATCGCGACGCTGATGCCGCAGGGTTTGACATAGACGGAAGCATCGAGCCTGGCCGGTCCGCGCTGACGGATTTCGCCGCAACGAAAGGCCGGTTCGCGTCCTTCCACGGCGAGCACGATATCGAGCAGCGTTATGCGCTCCGCCCGCCGCGCCAGCCGGTAACCGCCCGATGGCCCGGGCACCGATTCCAGAATGCGCGACGCCGTCAGCGCATTGAGATGCTTGAGGAGATAGCTCGGCGACAGGCCGAACGCTTCGGCCATGGCAGCACCCGGTATAGTCGCCGCGCCTTCCACGCCGGCAAGCATCGCGGCGCAGTGGATGGCCGCTTCGACGCCCTCGCCCAGCTTCATCGTGCTGATCTCCAATTCACGGATATATCCTATCGTGGATAAATTTTATCTTCAATATACTTTTGAAAAAAGCGGCGCCGCAGACGCCGCTTTTCCACAACAGGCGGCCGCCCCTATTCCGCCGCCACCTTGGCCATCGGATTGTTGGGATGCGTCGTCCAGTTGGCGTAGACCGGCGACACCGGTCTGCCGGTGCGCTGGTCCATCACGCCGGCCGCCAGCGGCTCCATGGTGATGCAGTTCTCGACCGGGCAGACATTGACGCAGAGATTGCAGCCGACGCATTCGGCCTCGATCACTTCGAAGTGCCTGGCGCCGTCGACCATTGCGGTGATCGCCTGGTGCGAGGTGTCCTCGCAGGCGATGTGGCAGCGGCCGCATTTGATGCAGGCCTCCTGGTCGATATGCGCCTTGGCGATGTAGTTAAGGTTGAGATATTGCCAGTCGGTGACGTTGGGCGTGGCGCGGCCGACGATATCGTCGAGCGAGGCATGGCCCTTCTCGTCCATCCAGTTTTCCAGGCCGGCGATCATCTCCTGCACGATCTTGAAGCCATAGGTCATCGCCGCGGTGCACACCTGCACATTGCCGGCGCCGAGCGCCATGAATTCGGCGGCGTCGCGCCATGTGGTGATGCCGCCGATACCGGAGATCGGCAGGCCATGCGTTTCCGGATCGCGGGCGATCTCGGCGACCATGTTCATGGCGATCGGCTTCACCGCCGGGCCGCAATAGCCGCCATGCGAACCCTTGCCGTCGATTGTCGGTTCCGGTGCAAAACTATCGAGATTGACGCCGGTAATCGAATTGATGGTGTTGATCAGCGACACCGCATCCGTGCCGCCGGCAAGAGCGGCACGCGCCGGCTTGCGCACATCGGTGATGTTGGGCGTCAGCTTGGTGATGACAGGCATGCGGGTGTTGGCCTTGCACCAGCGCACGACCATTTCGATGTATTCCGGCACCTGGCCGACGGCGGCACCCATGCCGCGTTCCGACATGCCGTGCGGGCAGCCGAAATTAAGCTCGATGCCGTCGGCCTCCGTCTCCTCGACCACCGGCAGGATCGCCTTCCACGCGTGTTCCTCGCAAGGCACCATCAGCGAGACGACGATGGCGCGGTCGGGCCAGTCCTTCTTGACCTGCTTGATCTCGCGCAGATTGACCTGCAGGTCGCGGTCGGTGATCAGCTCGATGTTGTTGAGGCCGAGCAGGCGGCGGTCGGCGCCCCAGATCGCGCCATAGCGCGGACCGTTGACGTTGACCACCGGCGGGCCCTCTTCGCCGAGCGTCTTCCACACCACGCCGCCCCAGCCCGCTTTAAAGGCGCGGATGACATTGTAGGCCTTGTCGGTCGGCGGCGCCGAGGCCAGCCAGAACGGATTGGGCGATTTGATGCCGACGAAATTGTTTCTGATATCTGCCATGCTCATGCCCTCCCGTTCGAGGTCAGTGCCCGGTGGATCGATTCCGCGGCGTCACGGCCCTGAGCGACGGCGGAGACGGTGAGGTCGTCGCCGCCATGGATACAATCGCCGCCCGCCCAGACATTGGCCAGCGAAGTACGGCATTCGGCATCGACCTTGATGCGGCCAGCCTCCAACGCAAGCAAGGCCCCGCTGCCATTGAGCGCAGCCGGGACAAAGCTCTGGCCGATCGCCTTGAACACCTGGTCGGCAGTGAGCGTCAGGCGCTCGCCGGTGCCGACGAGTTTCTCGCCATCCATCGCCGTGTATTCGAGCTCGATGCCCGACACCTTGCCGCCTTCGGCAATGACCCGCTTCGGCTGCAGCCAGTGACGGATCGTGACGCCGTTGGCGGCGGCCAGATCCTGCTCGAATTCGGAGGCGTTCATGTGCTCCTGGCCGCGCCGGTAGCAGATCGTCACCTCTTCGGCGCCGAGCAGTTTCGATTGCACCGCTGCGTCGATCGCCGTCATGCCGCCGCCGATGACGACGACACGCCGGCCGACCGGCAGGCTGGCAAGGTCACTGGCCTGGCGAAGCTCCGCGATGAACTCCACGGCATTGGTCACGCCTTGCGCCTCCTCGCCGTCGGCACGCAGCGCATTGACGCCGCCAAGCCCCATGCCGAGAAACACCGCGTCGTAGTTCCTGGTCAGGTCCGACAGCTGATAGTCGCGGCCGAGCGCCTTGCCATTCTGAACCTCGATGCCGCCGATCGACAGGACGTAATCCACCTCGGCCTGGGCGAAATTGTCGATGCTCTTGTAGGCGGCGATGCCGTATTCATTGAGACCGCCGGCCTTCGGGCGGGCCTCAAGGATGGTCACCTCATGACCATGGCGGGCGAGCCGATGCGCGGCGGCAAGCCCCGCCGGTCCGGCGCCAACCACGGCGACCGTCTTGCCGGTCGGCTCAGCGCGCCGGTAAAACTGCTTGTCCTGCGCCATCGCGACATCGGTGGCGTAGCGTTGCAGGCGGCCGATCTGCACCGGCTTGCCTTCGGCCACTTCGCGCACGCAGACCTCTTCGCACAGCGTCTCGGTCGGGCAGACGCGGGCGCACATGCCGCCCAAAATGTTCTGGTCGAAAATCGTCTTGGCCGAGCCGATCGGATTGCCGGTCGAGATCTGGCGGATGAACAGCGGGATGTCGATCGAGGTCGGGCATGCGTTCATGCATGGCGCGTCATAGCAGAAATAGCAGCGATCGGACTCGACCAGCGCCTCGTGATGATCGAGCGGCGGATGCAGGTCGGAAAAATTATCCGCATATTGTTCGGGCGAAAGCCGTCCGCCGGCAATGCCCTGCTTGAAATGACCAGTCGCCATTCCGCTTCCCCATTCTTGTGGTTTTGCCGAAGGCTAGCACGTTTTGTTTTTTTATCAATTGGTCAATTTTCGATGCAAGCCGCTGAAAAGGCTTGATAAAAACATGATAGATATACTCATGTTTTTATTTCACGCGCGATCACTGTGCAGACAGGAGGCCCATTCCGGGGGCACGGCCATGCATCGACCTGATCTCGTTCGCGACCAGTTCCTGCAGCCGCCACAGATTGCGGTCACGAATGCCGAACGCTTCCAGGTGACTGACGGTGTTGTAGAGATATTCGGCACCGGACCCGACATGCCCGCACGCCCGCGCCAGCACTTGGGCTACCCTCTCCAGCGGCTGGTTGAGCGAGGTGCCCCTGCCGGTCACACCGACCCAGAAGCCCAGCGCCCTTAGCCTGCCTTGAGCCGTACGCACCGGAAGCCACCTGACTGAGCCGATACTCTCGTGATCGCTGATCTCGCGCCGCAGCAATCTTTCGATCTGCAGCGGTTTTTCGCCTTCCGGCAAGCGGTAGATCACGCCGTTGCACCGCCCGCCCCGTTCGAGCGCCATCATCAAGCCCGGCTGCTCGGCACTGCCGCGCCAACGGACCATGTCGAGGCAAAAAGACCGATGCCAGCCGAAAGCGGTGGCGCGCTGCTGTTCGACGGACTCGAAGGCCGGCTTCCAGATCAGCGAGCCATAGGCGAACACCCATAGCGGTTCCCTCGTCCGCCTCGCCTGACAGCCGGGAGGCAAGCGTCTGGAAATCCTCATCGGTCAGTTGCGTCCAGCTTCCATCGGGACCGGGATCGGCCTCCTCCCGATGGCATAGCGCGACAAGCTCTGAAGTGAGCGACATCCGGCGCATGGATCAACAACCCTCGTTGGCGGCAAGCAAAGTCGAAAACCGCGACTTGCGCAAGATTACGAATGAGGGGCGCCTTGCCGCCATCGATTTCTGGCCCAGATGTCGGATTTCCGTCGCCAAGATCGTCCTAGGATGGATCGAACCACAATCCACAACTGGAAACGCAGGGAGCACGACAATGCCAAAGTCCCCGATGCCCTTTTTCTGGTACGAACTGATGACCACCGATCTCGACGCCGCCGAAGCGTTCTACACCGCTGTCGTTGGCTGGAAGGCGCAGCCCTTCGACGGCGCGCCCGGCATGCCGCGCTATATCGTCATGAATGTCGGCGAGCGCGGCGTTGCCGGGCTGATGGCGCAGCCGGACGAAGTGCGCAAGATGGGTATGCCGCCGGCCTGGATCGGCTACATCCACACCAGGGATGTCGATGCCTCGACAAAATCGTTGAAGGAGGCCGGCGGTACAGTTCATCGCGAACCCGATGACATTCCGGGCGTCGGCCGCTTTGCCGTCGTTGCCGATCCGCAAGGCGCGGCCTTCAACTTCCTGCAGCCGGATGGCCCCGACCAGCCGCCGCTGCCATTGGCGACGCCCGGCAATATCGGCTGGCATGAGCTCTATACGACCGACTGGCAGGCCGCGTTCGATTTCTATGCCGGGCAATTCGGCTGGACCAAGGGCGAGGCCATGGATATGGGGCCGATGGGCACCTACCAGCTCTTCGCCGCCGGCGGCGAGCCTATTGGCGGCATGATGAACAAGCCCGAGCAGATTCCGGTGCCGGCCTGGCAGTTCTATTTCAACGTTCCGGCCATCGACGCGGCGGCCAAGCGCGTGACCGACAATGGCGGCAAGATCCTGATGGGCCCGATGGAGGTTCCCGGCGGCGGTTGGATCGTGCAGTGCACGGATCCGCAAGGCGCTCATTTCGCGCTGATGGCGCCGGTGCGGTAGGCGTCCTGACCAACCGAGTGCTGCCGCTGGATCATTCCAGCGTCAGCACCGCAACTTTTTGGTGCTGCTGAGTTGGACGGCTATGTGTCGTTCGGCGACGGCAAGAATTGGGGAGCGCGAGTTAGCGAAAGAGCTTCGGGGAGCCGGAGGTACCATTCGATCCGGGCGACTTTCTTAGAGCAATTCCAGGAAAGTGCGTAGCGGTTTTCCGTCCGGAATTGCGTAAGAACAAATACTTAGAGCGGTTCGGCGACTCTATCAAAAGCTGAACCGCTCTAGGCGAAATCTATCGTGCCCATGGCGGAGGCTCGCCCGTATTTCGCGCTGATCGCGCCGGGACACTGAACCAGCCCGATACCTATCAAAATTGAACAGCCGCACCGCACCGTTGGTGCGATGCGAGCAGATGAATTGCCTCAGGGCGCAAAGTCATTCCGGCGCCAGTACAGCAATCTTGAGGGTCTCTTTCTTGGCGCCGCTGAGTTGGATGGTCGCCGGGCCGGCGGCCGGCTTGAAGCGCACGCTCTTGCGTATCCCGGGACAGGTCTTCATACCACTGAAACCCGCCAACTTCACGGCTTTGCCGTCCTGAACGACATCGACCCAGGCCTCATCGGACAGGCTGATCTGGAGTTCTCCCTCCGGGGGCACGGCCACGCTTGCCATCGCGCCGAATGTACCGGCTGCCGGCGCGCGTTCCGGCGGAACGGTGAAGCTGATCGTGTCGACCGGCACCAACGCCACATCTGCAGCCTCGCCGACCGAAAGGTCAGCGCCAGACTGCGCGGCGGGCGCCACCGCAAACAAGGCCTCCTCGCGCGTCACCGGCCATTTAAAAGCAGCACAACCGGTGTCGTCGGCGATGGCGACGCTGGTGCCTGCAACGACGGCGAATAGGCTGACGACGACTTTTCTCATGGCAAACGGAACCCACATGGTTGGAGTGTCTGGCTATCAATACAACTATAGCGATTTTATACAACCATAGCGAGAAAAATATTGAGGGACGAGGAACATTTCCAATCACCGATTGTTGATGGCAGGCCGTGCGAAGTGAATGGTCCCTTGCCGGGCGATAATCTATGGCCAGTTCGGGGTAAAATGGAGCTTCGATGAAGCTTTTCGACGGTCTCGCCAGATATCAGCGGCAGGCTCTGGCTGTGCTTCGCATCATGACCGCGCTGCAGTTTATGGAACACGGCACCCAGAAACTGTTCAATTTTCCCGTCAGCGATCATGCCGGCGCCCTGAGCGGCCTATCGCTGACCGCGGGCATCCTCCAATTCGCTGGCGGCATCCTGCTGGTATTGGGGCTGTTCACCAGGCCGGTCGCGTTCCTTCTCAGCGGCGAGATGGCGATCGCCTATTTCATGGCGCACATGCCAAGCGGCTTTTTCCCGGTCAACAATGGCGGCGATGCGGCAATCTCCTTCTGTTTCATCTTCCTCTATCTGGTGTTCGCCGGTCCCGGCGCTTTTGCGCTGGACAACCGCCGCAGCGCTTGAGGCGCCGACAAGCGGCGCCTTCACCCCCGCATCCGCTCGAGATTCGCGTCGAACAGCGGCGACGGCTGCACGCGCGCGCGATAGCGCTTACCCAGAAGCTCGATCTCGAAGCCGTCGGCCTCGTCGGCGATCTCCTTCGGCACATAGCCCATGGCCACGGACGCCTTCGAATGGTGCGCGTAGCCGCCTGACGTGACCCAGCCGCGCACGGCGCCGTCGAACCAGATCGGCTCGTCGCCGATGACGTCGGCGTCGGCCGCATCGACGACAAAGGCGCGCAGCCGCAGCTTGCCGCCTTGCTGGCGCTCGGCGAGTGCCGCTTGCTTGCCGACAAAATCGGTTTCTTTCCCGTAGGCGACGAAGCGATCGAGACCGGCCTCCAGCGGCCCGTAGATCGGCCGGTATTCGCGCGCCCACGAGCCGTAGTTCTTTTCCAGCCGAAGCGCGTTGAGCGCGCGCGAACCGAACAGGCCGAGGCCAAATTCTTCACCCGCTGCCATCAGGGTCTGGTACGCCGCGCGCTGATATTCCGGCGCCACCCAGATCTCGTAACCGAGATCGCCGGTGTAGCTGACGCGGCCGACCAGGCACGGCGCCATGCCGATATCCATCTTGCGGATGGCCATGAACGGAAACGCCGCATTGGCGACATCTGCCCGCGTGACCTTTGCCAGGAGTTCCCGCGCATTCGGTCCAGCGATCGACAGGCCCGTCAGCTTCGCCGCCAGCGCCTCGACACGAACCGAGCCGTCCTGCGGCAGATGCGCCTCGAACCAGCGCATGTGATACTGCTCGGCAATGCCGGAGCCGGCGAGAAACCAGCCCTCCCCGTTGGAATTGGGACTGTCGAGATTGGCCAGCGAGAAATCGCCGATCAGCCTGCCGTCTTCCTTCAGCATCGGCGCCAGCGTCATGCGGCCGGGTCTTGGCAGCTTGCAGGCAAGCAGGCGGTCGAGCCAGACCGCAGCGCCCTCGCCGGTCACCCTATATTTGGCGAAGTTCGAAATTTCCGACAGGCCGACACTTGTCCGCACCGTTCTCACCTCGTTTGCGACATGCTCAAAATCGCTTGAGCGCCGCCACGAGAACTCATCTTTGACGCCCTCGGGCGCATACCAAAGCGGCACTTCCAGTCCAAAGGCCACGCCCCATTGCGCGCCCTTGGCCGACAAGAGGTCGTAGACCGGCGTGGTCTTGAGCGGCCGCCCGGCAGGCAGCTCCTCATTGGGGAAGCGGATGGAAAAACGCCGCGAATAATTCTCGCGCACCTTGGCATTGGTGTAGGCCATCGTTGCCCAGTCACCATAGCGCGACACATCCATCGCCCAGATGTCGGCGCCGGGGTCGCCCTCGATCATCCAGTTCGACAGTGCGAGGCCAACACCGCCGCCCTGCGAAAAGCCGGCCATGACGCCGCAGGCGACCCAGAAACCAGGCAGGCCGCGCACCGGCCCGACCAGCGGGTTGCCGTCCGGCGCGAAGGTGAAGGGACCGTTGATGATCTGCTTGATGCCAGTGTTCTGGAAGGCCGGGAAATGCCTGAAGCCGACCTCCAGCGATGGCGCGATGCGGTCGATGTCGGGCTCCAGCAGTTCGTGGCCGAAATTCCACGGCGTCGAAAATTCGGACCATGGCTTGTTGGCCTTCTCGTAAGTGCCCATCAGCATGCCGCCGCGCTCCTGGCGCAGATAGAGCTCGCCGTCGAAATCGACCGCATGGATGATCTCCGTGCCGGTCTTCTGGTTCCAGGCGGCAACCTCCGGCATGTCCTCGGTGATCAGATACATGTGCTCCATGGCCAGCACCGGCAGCTCCAGCCCGACCATGCGGCCGACCTTGCGCGCCCACAGGCCGCCGGCATTGACGACATGCTCGGCCACCACCTCGCCTTTGTTGGTGATGACGCGCCACAGCCCGTCGGCGCGGCGCACGATGTCCTCGACCTTGGTGAAGCGCTCAACCTCGGCGCCAAGTTTCCGCGCGGCTTTGGCATAGGCATGGGTGACACCCGAGGGATCGAGATGGCCATCCTCCTTGTTGCGGACGGCGCCGACGAACTGCTTCGGGTCGAGCAGCGGCATCAGCTCGGCCGCTTCGTTAGGCGAAATCTCCTCGAGGTCGATGCCGAGATAGCGGCCTTTGGCGACAACGCCGCGCAGCCAGTCGAGCCGCGCCTCGGTCGCCGCCAGAAGCACGCCGCCGGTCAGATGCACGCCGGTCGCCTGGCCGGACAGCTCCTCGATCTCCTTGTAGAGCGAGATCGTGTATTTCTGCAGCTTGGCGACGTTGGGATCGCCATTGATCGTGTGCATGCCGCCGGCCGCATGCCAGGTCGAGCCGGAAGTCAGCTCGTCACGCTCCAGAAGCACGATGTCGGTCCAGCCGTGACGCGCCAGATGGAACAGCACGGAACAGCCGACGACACCGCCGCCTATGACCACGACCTTTGCATGCGATTTCATGGGTTTTCTCGTTATTTCAATGAGTTGGAGGGGAACGATGAATCGGGACGGGAGGAGCCAAGCCACCCCTCTCTGTCCTGCCGGCCATCTCCCCCTCAAGGGGGGAGATCAGCAGCGACGGCGCCGCCATGCTTCTTTCAACGTTGGTGATTGGCGAAGGAAAACGTGACAGCCAATCTCCCCCCTTGAGGGGGAGATGTCCGGCAGGACAGAGAGGGGTATACGAGCGCAAACCTGTGGCCATCACGGCTCACCCGCCCCAATCGCTTCCTTGCGCTTCGCCACATACGCCTCCAGCGCCTCGCGCACAGAAATATCCATCGTCGGCTCGACATAATCTTCCAGCGCTTTCTTCCACAGCCGCGTTGCGCGCGCCGTGGCGTCGAGCCCGCCGGCCTCTTGCCACGCCTCGTAGTTCTGCCAGTTGGAGAGCATTGGCTGGTAGAAGGCGGTGGCGTAGCGCTCCAGCGTGTGCGGCTCGCCGAAGAAATGGCCGCCGGTCGGCACAGCACCCAGCGCCTCGACGGCGAGTTCCGCCTCGTTGACTTCGATCGGGCGCAAAAATTCCATCATGTGCTGGATCATCTCGACGTCGATAATGAACTTCTCGAACGACGCGGTCAGCCCGCCTTCCTGCCAGCCGGCTGCGTGGTAGACGAGATTGCCGTGGCCGAGCACCGCGCCCCACAGCGCCATCAGCGTCTCATAGGCGCCTTGCGCGTCGGCGGCGTTGGAGGCCGAACCCGGCGTTGTCCGGTAGGGCAGTCCGTAACGCCTCGCCAACTGCCCGGAAGCGATGTTGGCCTTGGTGTTCTCCGGCGTGCCGAAGGCCGGGGCGCCGGACTTCATGTCGACATTGGATGTGAAGGCGCCATACATGACCGGCGCGCCGGGTCGGACAAGCTGCGTCAAGACCACGCCGAACAATGCCTCGGCGTTCTGCTGCGCGAGCGCGCCGGCAAGCGTCACCGGGCTCATCGCGCCCATCAGCGTGAACGGCGTCACCGCGACCGACTGGCCCAACTCGGCCATGGTCATCAGGCCTTCGGCCATCATCTCGTCGAAGCGGCGCGGCGAGTTGACCGAGATGATGGTGGTGACGCCGGGATCATCGCGCATCTCATCAAGCGTCAGCCCTCGCGAAATCGCCATCATTTCGATGCCGTCGAGCGCCCTGCCCCGGCCGATCGCCGAGACGTGAAAACTTTTGTCGGTCAGCGTCAGATTGGCGAAGTAGGTGTCGAGATGGCGTGAATTGGCCGGCAGGTCGACAGGCGCGCAGACCTGATTGCCCAGCATGTGGATGCAGTTGAAATGCTGCGCCAGCCGGGTGAGATCGTCATAGTCGCGCAAGTTTCCGGCGCGGCGGCCACGTTCCATGTCATGCACATTGGGCGGTCCGGCGACCAGAGTGAAGTTGATGGTGTTGCCGCCGAGATGGACGGTATGGGCCGGGTTGCGCGGCGTAAGCCGGTAGCTCGACCGCGTCGTCTTCAGTGCCTCGTCGACCATGCCCCGGTCGATGCGGATTGTCATCGGCGCATGATCGACCTTGGCCCCGGCCTTCTCGAACAGCGAAAGCGCTCGCGGGCTCATCACCTCGATGCCGAAATTCTCCAGAATGTGCATCGACGCCTGGTGGATCGCCTCGATCTGGTCGGCCGAAAGCATCCCCATTGGCGGATAGGGATTGGTGACGCGCCGCAGCGGCAGTTGCGGGATGGCAACCGGTCCCCTGTTGCTGGTTCGCTCGGCGCCGCGCTTGCGTCTCGGTTCGGTCATGCGGCGCATCAAAGCGCCGGCACGAGGATCGGGCTGTCAGAAATCCGCCACCTGCGGGCGTGATTTTAGCCAAGGCGGCATTTTGGGAATTTCATTCCAACAAAAGCGACAGAAAACGTCGGAATATCCATCCTCGCTGTGCCCCGGCCAAAGCAGCCGATGAGCCGTTAAGAAACGCCGCAAGATTCCCTTTATGTTTTCGGCCTAATCCTCCTCCGATGCGTAGGTCAAGTTTTAGTAAAATTGTAGCTGTTACCGTGCTGCTCGTGCTGTCGGCCTGCGCGACGCCGCCGAGCCATATCAACGATGTCTGCGCCGTCTTCGACCAGAATGACGGTTGGTTTGACAACTGGCAGGCAGCGGCCGAACGCGCCGAGCAGAAATACGGTGTGCCAGTTCCTGTGCTGATGGCGACGGTGCGCAAGGAATCCGGCTTCAAGAGCAATGCCAGGCCGCCGCGCACCAAGCTTCTCGGCTTCATTCCCTGGAAACGTGTCTCCAGCGCCACCGGCTTCTCGCAGGCGCTCGACGGCACCTGGGCGCAGTACCAGAGCGAGACGGGCAGCTGGGCGGCGCGCCGCACCAGGTTTGCCGATGCCGTCGATTTCGTCGGCTGGTACCATTCCAAGACATCAGACACGCTCGGCATCGCCCGCAACGACACCTATAATCTCTATCTAGCCTATTATCTCGGCTGGACAGCCTACGGCCGCGGCAATCGCGGCGACGCCGGCGTGCAGCGCTACGCGCGGGCCACCGAGCAGATGGCGCAGGACTACGCCGCGCAGCTACGCCAGTGCGCGCGTTGACGGCGCCACGGATCTAACCCTCCGTCAGCTTCGGCCGCTTTCCATGTGGACGCTTGGGCGGGGTGCCGGCAAAGCCCGGACCCACACCTTGCGGCGCGTCGTCCGGCACGCCTTCATTGGCGGCATGCTCCTTGTCGAACTTGATCACCGGCTCCATTTTCGCCAGCACATCGTCGGCAAGCCAGCACAGGCTCATATGGCCGTCGCCGAGATGCTTGACCGGCGGCACCTGCGTCTCGCAAAGATTGTCCGGCACCAGCTTCTTGTAGCCGCATCGCGTCTGGAACGGACAGCCGGTCGGCGGGTTCATCGCTGACGGAATGTCGCCCTCCAGCACGATGTGCTTCTTGATCACACTGGTGTCGGCGATCGGGATCGCCGACAGCAGCGCCTCGGTATAGGGATGATAGGGCGGCGAAAAGATCTGGTCGGTCGTGCCCTGCTCGACGATATAACCGAGATACATGACGACGACCCGGTCGGCGATGTAGCGCACCACCGACAGATCGTGGCTGATGAACAGCATCGTCGTCTTGTTCTTGCGCTGGATGTCCATCAAAAGCTCGGTCACCGCCGCCTGCACCGACACGTCGAGCGCCGAGACCGGCTCGTCGGCTACCACCACCTTGGCGTCGCCGGCAAAGGCCCGCGCCACGCCGATGCGCTGCTTCTGGCCGCCGGAAAGCTGGCGCGGCTTGCGGGTCTCGAACGCCCGCGGCAGCTTCACCAGGTCGAGAAGCTCCAGCATGCGCTTGCGGCGGTCGGCGACGGTGTTGCCGACGTTGAACTTTTCCAGCGTGCGGATGATCTGCGAGCCTACCGAGTGGCTGGGATTGAGCGTGTCGAACGGATTCTGGAACACCATCTGGATCGACGACACCGTCTCGACGCTGCGCTTCTCGACGCCGGTCGACTCGATCCGCTTGTTGCCGAGCGTCACAGTGCCGGAGCTTGCCGTCTCCAGCCCGAGCAGCACCTTGGCCAGCGTCGACTTTCCGCAACCGGACTCGCCGACGATGGCGACGGTCTCGGATTCGCGTGCCATGAAGGAGATCGTCTCGTTGGCCTTGACGACGCGGCCTTCGCTTGACCCGAACACTTCGCTGCCGCCGACCTTATAGTATTTCCTGAGGTCCTCGATCTTGAGCACCGGCGCGCCGGGCTCGACGCGCTCGTTGACCTTCTTGGCGCCGGGCGGCAGCGCTTCCCAGTCGATCTCGTTGAAGCGCACGCAGCGCGAAAAATGGCCTTCATGGCCGTCGACAGCGATCATCGGGATTTCGGCGGCGTTGCAGACGCCCTCGACGAAATGGTGGCAGCGGGGGCCGAAATTGCAGCCCTTCGGCCGCTCGTGCGGCAGCGGCAGTTGCCCCGGTATAGAGATCAGAGGCCGAGAATTCTTGTCGGCGCCGGGCAGCGGGATCGAGCGGAATAGGCCTTGCGTGTAGGGATGGCGCATTCGGTCGAAGACGTCCTTGATCTTGCCGGTCTCCACCGCTTCGCCCGAATACATCACCGTGATGCGGTCACAGGTTTCCAGGATCAGGCCAAGATTGTGCGACACGAAGATCATCGAGGTGCCGAACTTCTCGCCGAGCCCCTTGACCAGGTCGACGATGCCGGCTTCCACCGTCACGTCGAGCGCGGTCGTCGGCTCGTCGAGCAGGAGCAGCGCCGGCTTCGACAGCAGCGCCATGGCGATGACGATGCGCTGTTGCTGGCCACCGGAAAGCTGGTGCGGAAAGGAGCGCATCATGCGCTCGGGATCGGGCAGCCTGACCGAGCGCACCATTTCCAGCGCGCGTTTATAAGCCTCTTCCTTCGACACTTTGTCGTGGATCAGCGGCACTTCCATCAGTTGCTGGCCGACCTTCATCGCCGGGTTCAGACTGGCCATCGGCTCCTGGTAGATCATTGCGATCTTGTTGCCGCGGATGGCGCGCAGTTCCTCGTCGGACAGGTCGCCCATGTCCTTGCCCTGGAATTTTATCCGGCCGCCGACGATCTTTCCGATGTTGGAGAGGTCGCGCATGATGCCGAGCGACACGGTCGACTTGCCGCAGCCGGATTCGCCGACGATGCCCATCGCTTCGCCGGGCATGACCGTGCAGGAGAAGTCCATAACGGCCGGTATCTCACCCTTGCGGGTGAAGAAGGAGATCGACAGGTTCTCGATCTCGATGATCGGCCCATTGGTCGGCTTGGCGGGATTTCGAACTGCCTCATTCATGGGTCGCTCCAATCCTGGTTCTTCTAAGTAGGGTCGAAGACCCGTCCATCAATCTTTCATCGATTGTTCACGCAGCGAGTCTGCCAGGAGATTAAGGCCCAGCACGAACGACATCAGCGCGATCGTCGGCGGCAGCGCCGGATGGATGAAGGACCGCAGCAGCCGGCTGGCATCCTTGATCGCGGTGCCCCAGTCCGGGCTCTCTGGCGCCAGCCCCAAGCCGAAATAGCCGAGCGTGCCGAGCAGGATCGTGGTGTAGCCGATACGAAGGCAGGCATCGACGATCAGCGGCCCGCGCGCATTGGGAAGTATCTCCCACAGCATGATGTACCAGGGCGATTCACCGCGCGTCTGCGCCGCCGCCACATAGTCGCGCGTTTTGATGTCCATGACCAGGCCGCGCACGATGCGGAACACGCCGGGGCTGGACGCGAACACCACCGCCACGAAGATGTTGAGCTGGTTGGGATCAATGTGGATGATCCTGAACGGGTCGGCGTCGAAGACGAGGCCGGCGTAGACCCAGCCGCCAATGATCAGCGTCAGCCCCAGGAGGATGTACAGGCGGTCGGGCCGCTTCTTGTAGCGCGTCCAGAATAGCACGCTGAAGAAGATGATCGGGAACAGGAAGAACAGGCCGGCCATCATGTAGGGAATCGGTGTCTCCATGATGCCCGGCGTCACCAAGAGGTAGAACAGGAGGATCACCGGGAAGGCGAGCACCAGATTGGCGAGGAAGGACAGCACGGTGTCGATCCTGCCGCCGTAATAGCCGGCCGGCAGGCCGAGCGTGATGCCGACCATCAGCGCGAAACCGGTCGCCGCCGGCGCGATGATCAGCACGATCTGGCTGCCATAGACCATGCGGCTGAACACGTCGCGGGCAAGCTTGTCGCCGCCGAACAGGTAGACAAGTCCGGATTGCGGCTCGACCGCGCCCGGCAGCGCGTCCTTCATGATCGGGATCTGGACAAGCGGATTGAAGGGCGAGATGGTCGACGCGAAGATCGCCGTGAACAGCCAGAATAGGCAGATGCCGACGCCGACGATGCCGACGCTACTGTCGAACAGCTGACCGTAGAGGCCGAGCCTCTTCTTGTAGGCGAAGCTCGCCCCCATCACCAGGACGAGAGCGATCCAGACCGGCCAGAAACGCGCAAGCACGCCAAGCACCACGTTGAAGGCGCCGATATATTCAAGCTGCATCCGCCCGATCCCCTATTGAACTCTGATACGCGGATTGAGAAACGCATAGCCGACATCGGAAATGAGCTGCGTGATCAGGACGATGAACACCGAGACCAGGGAGCAGCCGAGCAAAAGATCGATGTCGTTGTTGCCGGCCGCCTCGACCAGCGTGTAGCCGAAGCCTTGATAGCGGAACATCACCTCGACGATGACGACGCCGGTGAGCAGCCAGGGAAATTGCAGCATGATGACAGTGAACGGCGCGATCAGCGCGTTGCGCAGCGCGTGCTTGACCACGACGCTGCCGAAGGAGAGGCCCTTCAACCGGGCGGTGCGGATATATTGCTGCGTCATCACCTCGACCATCGAGGCGCGGGTCATGCGGGCGATGTAGCCGATACCGTAGATCGCCAGCGTCATGACAGGCAGCGTGAAGTTGTAGAAGGTGATGCCCCGGCTGGCCGAAGCCGCCGAACCGTTCAGCAGGCCGAGCCATGAGGCGAAGATGACGGTAAAAATGACGCCCGACACATATTCGGGCGTCGCCGTCGAGGCGATCGAGGCGACGGACAATGTCCGATCGGTTCGCGACCCCTCGCGCATGCCGGCGAGGATGCCGATCAGAAGCGAAATCGGCACCATCACCACAAGCACCCAGAACATCAGGATGCCGGTGGCGCCGAGCGCCGGGAAAAGCTTCGACGCGACCGTCGTCTTGAACTTGGTCGAGCAGCCGAAATCGCCCTGCAACACGCCGGAGAACGTCGGCTCGACAGGATCGTTGCAGAAGGAAAAACGTCGCCCGGGCTTGCCCGTTGCCGGGTCTGTGACCGGCTGCTTGGGCACGACACCCAGCCATTGGCCGTAGCGGGAGAAGAAATTCTGGCGGTAGCCATGATTGACCAGCCAGCTTTCGAGCTGCTCGGCCGAGGTGTGCATTTCGGTCTGGCTAATGGCCAGCTTTTTCAGATTGGGGTCGAGATTGATCAGGAAGAACACGACCAACGTCAGGCACAGCATCGTCAATGCCATGGTGCCGAGGCGTCGAAGGATGAAAGAAAGCATGGCGGTCCCCTGCCGGTCTGGTTGGGGTTGAGGCCGGCTTGGAACCAGCTCAGCCGCTATCGGCGGAGCTGGCTGTCAAACGGACCCTCAGAATGCGATCAACCCTGTCTTATTGCACGCCCTCATCCGAAGAGTTTGCGCTTTTTTGCTGCGCCGACTTTCGGTTGTGGGATCATGCATGGCGTGGGTGGAAGGGGCGAACCGCCCCTTCCACGATCGATCCGATCAGGCCTCGTCGAGCCAGACCTTGCCGTAATCGCGCTCGAAGGTCGGGTGCATGGCGTAGTTCTTAACCGCCGCGACCGAATGGCTGTACAGCTTGCGCCAGTAGGGCTGGATGATGATGCCGGAATCCTGCAGGATCTGCTCGATGTCCTTCATCATCTCCTTGCGCTTGGCGGCGTCGGCGACCGAAAGCGCGGCGTTGAGCTTGGCATCCCACTCGGGATTCGACCAGGCAGTTTCGTTCCAGGCTTCTCCGGTGCGGTAGCCGATCGCCAGAACCTGGACGCCGAGCGGCCGCATGTTCCAGTTGGTCATCGACAGCGGATACTTCGTCCAGTCGTTCCAGAACGTCGAACCCGGCAGCACCGTGCGCTTCACCTTGATGCCGGCGTCGCGCATCTGCGCGGCGATCGCATCGCCGGTGTTCTTGTGCCAGTCTTCGTCGACCGTGATCAGCTCGTGCTCGAAATCGGCCTGCCCGGCTTCCTCCATCAGCGCCTTTGCCTTAGCCGGATCGCGGGCAATCTTCGGCAGCTCGTAATATTCCGGATGGATCGGGGCGACATGGTGGTTTTCGGCGACAGTACCGGCATCGCCACCCCCCAGCTGGAGCACGACAGCGTTGTCGACTGCGAGCTGCAGCGCGTTGCGGACCTTCTGATCATCATAAGGCTTGTTGGCCACGTTGGTGCGGCAGACGATGGTCGCTGCGGTGACCACCTCGTACTTGACCAGGTCGACACCGTCGAGGATCGACACATAGTCGGCTGACGTCTCGAAATTGGTATGGACCTCTCCCGATTCGAAGGCGCTGACCGTGGCCGCCGGATCGGTGCCGTAGTCGATGAACTCGATGCCGTCGAGAAAGACCTCGCCGTCCCACCACTTGTTGTCTTCGCGGCGCTTGTAGACGACTTTCTGGCCGACATCGTAGGAGACGAGCTCGAAGGGGCCGGTGCCGATCGGGCAGGCTTTGAAATCGCCACCCTTTTCGTCGAAGGTCTTGTGGACGACGAGACCGGGATAGTCGCACACGTTGGGGATGAGGGCGATATCCGGCGTGCTGAGCTTCAGCTTCACCGTCAAATCGTCGACCTTGGTGACTGCGCTCTCATCCAGCTTGTCGTCCTTGACCAGCGAGCCGAGACGGCCGGGCATGGAATTGCCTTCGGCCTTCTTGTCGGCCCAACGCTTGAAGTTGAAGATGACATCGTCTGCGGTGAACGGATCGCCGTTGTTCCAGGTGACGCCCTTGCGCACATGCAGCGTGTACTCGGTGGCATCGTCGTTGACGTCCCAGCTCTCGAGCAGGTAGGGGCGGAACGTGTATTCGTTTGTGTACTTGACCAACGGCTCGAGCGCCTGGCGCTCGGCATTAGCGATTTCCGACCAGTCGGCCTTGCGCGGATCCTTCGGATCCTTGATCCACATAGCGACCTTCAATATGCCGCCCTTCTTGCCCTCCACGTCCTGCGCTCTCGCCGGCGTCGGGTCGGCGAGGCCGAGCATGCCATAGGCCATCGCCGTGGACGCGCCGAAGACGCTGGCCAAAGCGAGAAACTCGCGGCGATCGACACGTCCGGCCCTGGCTTCTTCGGCCATTACGTGGATGTGATCCGGAACGCGATCGCCATTACTCTTGTAGATTGTCATCACGAACTCCCATTGTTGGCTTTCTGCCTTTTACCATTCCGCATCCGGGCCATGATGTCAAAAACGGCACGGATTGGGAACATTCCAAGGAATGTGCAACTTTGGAAGGGAAGCAGTTCGCGTGATAACGACAGTCTTGGCGCAAAATTGCTATTGCCCGGCAGATTTCGCTCGAATATCCGGCATCGATTAAACTGAGACATTCACTACAGCGCCGCGCGTCCTCGTGGACGCGCAAAGGACGCTGTAGCGCTTTGATTTTGCGCATAATCTTTTGCCGAAAATCGATTTCGATTTTCGGGGTCATGCGCGAAGGTCTGCACGGCGCCAGTTGATCGCGGATGTCGTGCAAAAACGGCGGCGGCGGCAGGCTTCAGTACTCGCGCTCGTAGAAAACGCCGCCCTTGGCTTCGCCGGCGTCGGTGGCCTCGCCGCGCAATTTGACGCCGCGCCCGACGTCGAGATCGATCGCCGCCTTGCCCGAACCCGGCTTGTCGCCTTTCTGGATCGTCACATAGGTGCGGTCGTTGAGATATTTGCCGGCCGAGACCGCGGTGCCGCCCTCCTCGTCCGTGATGACGTCGAGATCGTCGACGCCGATCGCGCTGCGCAGGTTCTGGAGCAGCGACGTCGAGCCGCCGACACCGGCCAGTTGCGCGGCGGCTTCGGCAAGCTGGGCGATCTGCAGCGGCGACAGGTTCGACATCGAGCGGCCGAAAATCAGTTGCGCCAGAACCTCGTCTTCCGGCAGCGCCGGCACCGACGAGAAATTGAATTTCGGATTGGTCGCCTCGCCCGATACCACGATGGTGACGGTGGCGCTGCTCGTCGTCGATGTCGCTGTGAGGTTGAGATAAGGCACCAGAGACCCTGAAAAGCCGACCGTGCCTTCGGTGAAGGTCAGCCGCTTGGCAAGGATCGTCAGCCGCCCGCGCTGCAAGGTGAAGGTGCCGACCGCTTGCGGCGACGACGCCGGGCCGGTCAGCCGCAGCGAGCCGCCAAGCTCGGCATCGACGCCCCTGCCCTGGATGAATATCTGGCTCGGCGCGTTGACCGTGACATCAAGATTGAGGCCGCTGCCACCGCTGCTGCCGCTCGCCGTCGCCGGGCGCAACGCCTTGTCCTGCGCGCGCACGGCGGCCGGTGCATTCTTGTGCTTGACGTCGAGCGCCGCCAGCGAGCCCGGCAGTTTTTCGGGAACGGTGATGACGGTCTTGGCCAGGTTGACCGTGCCCGAAATCACCGGCGCCGATGCGAGCGGACCCCTGATAGTCAGGTCGCCGCCGAGATTGGCGGTGACCACCCTGCCGTCGGTGTAGCGGCCGTCGACGAGCTTGACCGTCAGGTCGGCCGGAAAACCTTGCGCCGGAACGATGCCGACGGTGCCGCTGGCAGACAGGCTGCCGCGCGTCGACAGCGTGCCGGTCAGGCGGTTGATTCTGGCGACGCCGCCGCCGATTGCGACATCGGCGGCGATATCGTTGATCGCAAGGCCCGAGCGTGCATCGATCAAACGGGCACCTGACGTGCGGACCGTGCCTGAGATCACCGGCGATGTCGCCGGGCCGCGCACCTGCAAATTGACGTCGGCCGTGCCGCTCAAGGACAGGCCTTGCGCAGCGAGTGTCCGAGTGAGGAAGGCGAACGGCACCTTGCCGGAGAAGTCGAGATCAAGGGTGGGCGTGCCTGATGTCGTCATCGTGCCGCCGCCCTTGAGACCGAGGCCGGCGCCGTCGCTCATGTCGGCGTCGAAGGCCAGTCTGTTGCCCGAATATGTGCCGGAGGACGAAACACCCATGCCGCCGAAACCGGCACCGCGGGTCTGCGACGTCTGGACGCCTGCGGCGTCGATCTTGAAGGCAACGGCCGGATTGGCCGGCGCGCCCGTCACCTTAACCGTGCCCGAGATCGAGCCGGCGGCATCGAGGCCCGGCGAGAAACTGTTGGCGAGCGAGATCGGCACCCGGGCCAGCGTCGCGTTGAGATCGAGCGCCTGCCCAGCTTTGCCCGTGACCGTCGCCGTGCCGCCGCCGAGGTTGAGCACGAGCCTGTCCAGGTTGGTGGTGCCGTTGGCGATGGTGATGGTCGAGGCCTGGGCGATCGCCGCCTTGATGCCACGCATGGTCGCCTCGCCGGAGGTGAGCTCGACCGTCGTCGTGCCACTGGCGATCCTGACGCGGCCGGCGGCCCTGGCCGGAATATCCTTGACGGTGGCGCCGCCGGAAAAGCCGGTCCAGTCGGCCTCGCGCTTGAGGTCGACATCGATGCCGCGAATGACGGTGCCGCCGGAGGTGACGCTGTCGGCACGGATCTTTCCGGAGATCACTGGCGCGGCGAGATAGTTGGCGATCTGCGCATCGATTGTGACCGTCTTTGCCGAAAGATCGCCGCGCGAAATCGAAGCCGTCGAAGCCTTGATGGTGACTTCAGGCGCATTGCCGGTCTTCGAGAAGACAATCGTGCCGCGCACGTCGCCTTCCGCCTTTTCCAGCGCAAGCGCTGCGAGCGGTCCGATATCAGGCAGGTCGAGCGCCACGGTGCCATCAGGCACGAAGGCATTATCAAGTGCCAGGTCGCCCGATATCCGGTTCTTGCCGAGCGACAGCAGAAGCCCGTTGATGGCGCGCTTGCCGTCGGACGTCGCCAGCACGGCACTGCCTTGCAGGGCCTGGCCCGCGACATTTCCGGTCAGTTGCACATTCGCCGCCGGGTTGGCGGCATCGGCCTTGCCGGTGGCGGTGAGCCTCAGCCCGGTGATCTCGCGTTCAGCCACCGAAAGCCGGTCGCTGTTGACCGTCAGCGACAGGTCGGGCGCCGTGCTCGCGCCTTGCGCGTTCAGCGCGAAAGCGATGGCGCCCTTGGCATCCCCGGATAGAAGCGAGATGTCGGCCAGCGCGCCCTTGATGTCGGCGGCGAGTTTGTTGTCGGCAAGGCTGGCCTGCCCGTCGGCGGTCAGCGCGCCGGACACCAGCCGGATCGCATTGGCGGTGACATTGCCATTGGCGCCACGCTTCAACGCGGCACTGAGTTCCGTCCGCTCCGCGAGCACACCGCGCGCTGCCGCCGGCAGCGCTGCGGAAGCCGCATCCGCGCTAAGGTTGAGATCGATGGCGCCGTCGGCCAGTGAGACCCTTCCGTTGAAGCTGGTGTTCAGCGCGTCGCCCGTCACCGACCCGCTGTCGATGACGAAGGTGTCAGCGGCGAGACTGCCGGCCACCTTGGCGGTGATCTTGCCGGCGATCAGCGGCGCGATGGTCGGATTGTCCAAGCCGATCTTGTCCGCCGTCACCGTGCCGGAGATCGGTCCTGTCCGGCTTTTCACGTCGAAGGCGTCCGAGTGCAATGCCAAGGTGAGCCTCTCGACCTTGGTAAAGTTCGTCGCGACCGAAGGCAGGAAAGCGGAGATATCGAGCTTCGGCTGTGTGCCCTGCCCCGCAGCCTTTACCGAAAGCGCCTGCAGCTCGAGCTTGATCGGGCTTTCGGTGCTGCCAAACGCCAGCGGCAGGCTCGGGCCGGTCGAGGCCAGGTCGAGCGCAAAATCGCTGATGCCGTTCGGATTGATGGTGCCGGCGGCCTTGCCGGAAACCTTATCTCCGGTAAGCGTCGCTTGATCGATGGCGATGCCACTGGCGGATGAGAAGCTGCCTGCCGCATCGACATTGAGCGGACCGAGTCCCGCCTGGCGCGTCTGGCTGGTTTCGGCGCCGTTGAGTTGCGCATTGAAACGAATGTCGGGGGCAGCCGACGGTCCCGTCACTTGCGCCGTTCCGCCGAGCGTGCCCGCGGCGTCGAGGCCGGGTGAAAAATCATTGGCAAGGGCGGCCGGCAGCGCTGAAAACTCTGCCGCGAGGTCGAGTGTCTGGCCGGCAGTGCCGGACACGGACACCGATCCGCCGCCAACATCGAGCATCAGCTTCTCGATGCTGGCTGCGCCATTGGCGATGCTCAAGCTCGACGGCTGTGCGATCGCTGCCTTGATGCCACGGATGGTCGCTTCGCCCGAGGCGATCTCGACGCTTGTCGTGCCGTCCGCGATCTTCACCCGGCCTTTGGCCGTGGCCGGAATGCCGGCCACGGTGGCGCCACCGGAAAACCCGGTCCAGTCGCCGTCGCGCTTCAAATCGACTCCGATCCCGCTGACCACGGTGGCCCCCGATGTGACCGTATCGGCCTTGATGGTGCCTGAGATCGCCGGGGCCTTGAGGTAGTTGGCGACCAGCGCGTTGACGGCAATGGTCTTCGCCGCCAGATCGCCGCGCGAAATCGAGGCGCTGGTCATATCGATCGCAACTGCCGGCGCGCCGCCATCATTCGAGAGGCGGATGCTGCCCTGCACGTCGCCCGTCGCCGTCTGCCCGGCAAGTGCGGCCAACGGGCCGATATCGAGCGCTTCGAGTGTCAACGTGCCGAGCGGCAGCAAGCTGTCGTCGAGAGCGAGATCACCCGAGACCTTGTTGTCCGCCAGCGACAGGCTAAGCCCGTTGAGGGAACGCTTTCCGTCACGCGTGACCAGTGATGCCCTGAGATCGAGTGGCTGGTCGTCGACAGATCCGGTCAGTGAGACATCGGCGGCGGGGTTGGCGATGTCGGCCTTCCCGGTCGCCGCCAGCTTGATCGTCTTGACCGTATGACCGGACGCCGTCAGGCTGTCGCTGTCGGCCGAGACCGAGAAATCCGGCGCCGTGCGCGCGCCGCTCGCCGTCAGCGCGAAATCGACGGCCCCGCCGACGGGTACGCCAACCATGGGCGACAGCACCGAAACGTCACCGAGCGTGCCCTTGATGTCGGCCTGAATATCGGTGCCCGTCGCGCTGGCAGTGCCGCTGGCGCTGAGCGAGCCCGAAGTGAATTGCAGCGCATTGGCGGCAAATGAGCCTTGCGGATCGCGGGTCGCCGTCGCCGAGAATGTCACACGCTCGCCGAGAACCGAGCGGATCTGCGGCGGCAGCGCGGTCGAGACGGCATCGGCATTCATCTTGAGCGTCATCGCCAGATCGGCCAGCGTCACCCTTGACGTCACCGAGGCGTTGAGCGCGTCGCTGCGCAGCGTGCCTTGATCGACGACGATCTCGGCCTTGCTGACCGATCCGGCGAGGTCCGCTGTCACCCTGCCGGTCACCAGCGGCGCCAGCGTCGCCACGTCCGTGTTCAGGCCACCGGCCGCAAGCTTGATGGTGACCGGTCCGCTGCGGTCCTGGATGTCGAAGCCGTCGGAATGGATTTCAGCCGTCAGATCGTCCACCCGCGTGCCGCCCGCCACCACCGAGACCAGAGACGCGCCGATGTCGACGATCGGCGCCTTGCCGCCGCCGAACGCGCGGGCCGTGGCGCCGGTGATCGCGACGGTCACCGGCTGCGCCGCAGTGCCGAGGCTGAGCACAATCGGCGGACCCTTGGCGGCGAGCTCCACCGAAAGATCGCTGGCGCCATTGGGGTCGATGATGCCCGCGGCGGTGCCAAGCACGGCATCGCTGTCGATATTGGCGCGCTCGACTTCGACGCCGCCCGTCACGATCGCGGTTCCGGCGAGGTCGAAGCTGGTTTTGCCGGTAAACAAGGGTTTCAGATTGTCGGGTATGAAGCGCTGGAAGTCGCCATCGCCCTTGGCCTCGACATAGTTGCCCTTGTCGGTGAGCTGGTGGCGGCCGGTGAGTTGGGTGACGATCTGGCCGTCGACGACGAAGGTGCCGATGCCGCTCCAGTTGGCGACCGGCCCCGTGCCCGTGACGACGATGTCGACCGGAGGCGTATCCGGCAAATTGAGCAGATTGGCGATGATGCCTCCCGCCGGCTCGGACGCCTTCAGATCGAGGTCGAGCTTGTTGTCGGCGGGCGCAAAATGGATGTTGGCGTCGACCTTGCCTTGCTTGCCGTCGTGGCGGGTGATGTTGAGGTTGGTTTCGAGCGCCAGTGGCGCCGCGTCGGCCTTGAACGCACCCTTGGCCGCCAGCTCTGCGATGCCGCTGCCGGCCAGGGCCTGCCCGAGCGCAATTTCTGGCAGGTCGATCTGCTTGATGTCGAGCGACACCGGCAGTGTGGTGGCACCACCTTGGCTCGGCTGCGTGCCGGCCACCGGCAATCGCGCCAGCTCGATGCGATCGGCGGCGATGCGGCCGGCGCTGAAGCTTTTTGACAGAAGTTCCAGCGGTGACCAGTCGACGGCCACCTTGCGCGCCACCAGCCAGGCGCCCTGGCGATCTTCCAGCACCACGTGGTCGACGGTCAGCGCGCCGGACCAGATGCCGTCGATGCCGCTTACCGTGACCTTCCGGTCATCGGTCGACGCCACGGTCGAGATGAGGCCGGCGAGATTGTCGCGGCCGCGCTCGGTCTTGGTCAGCACGACGAGCGCACCGATCACCGCCGCCACTAGGATGAGCAGCGTGTAAAGGACAATGCGGAGGATGCGCTTGAACATTGTCATCAGAACGCCTGGCCGATGCCGGCATAGATGCCGAAACGCGGGTCGTCGGGACCCCGGTTGAGCGGCACCGCCGCATCCACGCGCAGCGGTCCGAACGGCGTAATATAGCGCAGGCCGACGCCGGCGCCGACCTTCATGTCGGAAAAATCCGGGAACTGCTCGGTCGAGACCGTGCCGGCATCGACGAACGGCACGACGCCGATCGTGTCGGTGACGGCGATGCGCATCTCGAGCGAGGTCTCGAAGTACGAAAGCCCACCGATCGGCTCTCCGTCGATGTCCTTCGGACCGATGCCCTGATAGGCATAACCGCGCACCGAGCCGCCGCCGCCGGCATAAAAACGCCGGTCGGCCGGAACGTCCTGAAGGCCGGCACCGATGATCGAGCCGATGGCGACGCGTTCGGCCAAGACGAACTTCGAGGCCGCGTCGATCGACTGATAGGCCGATCCTTCGCCCCTCAGCTTGACGAAGGCCGCACCGTTCAAAATGTCGTAGCTCGGCTCGACATAGGCCAGCGCCCTGAATCCCGTCGTCGGGTTCAGCCGGCTGTCGCGATTGTCGTAGACATATTGCAGCGGAACGCTCGCGATCAGATAGGTGTGCTTGCCGAAGGAATCGGTGATCTTCGAATAGTCGAGCGCGACTTCCGCAGAAACCGTCTGCTGCTTGTCGAGTTCATAGGACAGACCGGTGTTGCCCTTAACCGCGAAATGGTCGTAGGCGTCGGGATGCTCCAATACGGTGTTGACGCCGGCGAAGAATTTCGACGCCGGCCCCACCACGCCCGGCTTTTCGAACATGATGCCGGCATTGTAGTTGAGCTCGGTCAGGTCGTTGCTGCCGATGCCGCTGATTGCACCCTCGATGCGCAGCTTTTCGGCACGGCCGAACAGATTGCGGTGGCCCCAATAACCTTCGAGGCCGAGCCCTTCGGTGTTGGAGAAGGTGCCGCCAATGCCGAAGTAGCGCGGCTTGCGCTCGCTCACTTCGACTCCAATCGGGATGTTGCCGTCGGCGTCGAGGCTGTCGGCCTCCTTCAGCGTCACGCTGTTGAAGACTTCCAGCCCGAGCAGCCGGTCGCGCGCCTCGTCGACCTCTTCCGGCGAATATTGGCGGCCGCGCTCCAGGCCGGTCATGTATTCGGTGAAGTCGCGGTCGACTTTTTCCGTGCCCTCGACCGTGGTGTCGCCGTAGCCGGCAACCGGCCCGGCCGCCACGGTTAGCGTCACGTCGAGCGTCGAGGTGGCGTGGTCGGCAACGATCTCGCGGTCCGTCACCTCGGCCAGCGGCCTGCCTTCCTCTTTGAGCGCCCGCACGATCGACGCCTCGGCTTTGAGCACGGCACCGGAACCGGCATCGCCGCCGGCGATCAGGCCGAAATTGGCGCCCAGCAGTCCCGCCGCATCGCCCTCCAGCCTAATGTCGCCAAGCGTGAATTTCGGCCCGGTCGCAATGTTGATCACCACCGGAATCGGCTGCGGCCCCGAAAATTCGGCGTCGGGCGGCAAATCGTCGAGCGGCTTGCCTTCGATGGTGATGGTGACGACGCCCTCGTAGCGGGCGTCCGCGTAAAGTGCGGCGATAAGCTGATCGCGGTCGCCGCGCGCCTTGGCCAGCAGGCCGAGCGAACCGGAAACCGGGCGTTCTTCGTCGGCCTTCAGTGCCGACGCGTTTTCGAGCTTCTTGACGAGATCCTCGTCGGCGTCGGGCGCCTCGATGGTCACCGCATAGCGCAGCGGATCGACGATATCGGCATCTTCGTCGTCCGACGACCCCCACAGCTTGATGCCGAATATCTCGAAAGCGGCCGCATTTCCGCTCGTGGCAACCAGTGCAGTCGAGCACAGCAAAGCGAAAAGCAGGGCGTGCGAAAGCACGCGCCTTGGCACGGTTCCTCCCGACATCTGCCTTTCACACGCCGACATTACAACTCTACACTAGCTCCCAAAGCTAAAATTGGAATGAACTTCTGAATTGCTCGTAAAGGAGCCACAATCCAATTGTCTGAAATAGACAGGGCTTGGAATTCACACCTTCTGCGTCGCCGCAAGAAAGCGTGATCCCTGTCCATGGAGGTACTACCGGCCATCGGCCGGAAAGGAAACCGTTGGCAGGCGGAACCTGCCGCGTCCTCGCGTTGACAAGCTGGACTGAAGCTTGAACATGTCTGGACGTTAGAGCGACGTGCGTCCATTCGGAGGCCCAAAGTACGCTCTAAGACTTTGAAGTGGCGCATCGTGCTTTCCGAAAGTCGATTCCGATTTTCGGGCCGATGCGTAAGCAGTGTCCGGAGGGGTATTATGGCAATGCGCGCGGCTCGTGGTCTGTCGATCCTTTTCCTTCTCTTTTTCGCCTGGGGCGGTATCGCGCAAGCGGCCGAAGCACGCCGGGTGATGACATCGGACAATTCCGATTATTTCGGTTTCGATCTCAGATCCGACCAAAATGTCAGCCTCGACCAGTGCAAGACGACATGTCTCGGCGATCCCGCCTGCCGCGCCTTCACCTACAATCCCAAGGCCAAATGGTGTTTTCTCAAATCCGACTATAACACGCTCAAACCCTTCAACGGCGCCGTCGCCGGCAAGGTCGTCAACATCGATGGCGACCCCGATATCGGCGCGCCGCCGGACCTCGCCTTCTTCCCCGCCTGGATGGCCGACCAGGCCCAGCAATATCGCAACAGGCTCACCGGCCCGGCCTATACCAAGCCTACCGATGGGCTGGCGGCGCTGAAGCAGGCGGCGCAACAAGCGGCGCAGACCGGCGATCGCCGCTCGGCCATGCAAAAATACGAGGCTTTGGTTTCGGTATTGCCCGACGACGGCCAGCTTTGGCTTGAACTGGCGCGGGAAACGCTCGCCGTGCCGCCGACCGCCAACAGTGCGGAGGCCTCCACACTGCCCGCGAATGCCACCTCCGCCGCCTTCAACGCCTACAAATTGCTGCGCACCACAAAAACGCGCGCCGAAGCACTGGCACTGCTCGGCGACGGGCTCGATCGCCGCGACCTCTCCCGGCCGGCCCTGCAGGCCTACGAAGCGAGCCTCGCGCTGGTCAATTCGTCTTGGGTCTCGGCCGCCTATCAGGATCTCAAGGCACGCAAGGGCTTCCGCATCGTCGATCACACGGTAGACGCCGACACCAGCGCGCCGCGCATCTGCGCGCAGTTTTCCGAGGATCTGGTCAAGACCGGCGTCGACTATTCGCAATTCGTCACCGTCGACAACGCCGCCCCCAAGGGCGTCGAGGCCAAGGACAAGCAGATCTGCGTCGAAGGGCTCGAGCATGGCCAGCATTACGACGTGACCTTCCGCCCCGGCCTGCCGGCCGCCATCGGCGAGGTGATCACCGCACCGGTGGTACTGTCGATCTATGTGCAGGACCGCGCCCCGTCCGCCCGTTTCACCGGCGACAGCTTTGTGCTGCCCGCCGGCGCGCGCCGCGGCATCCCGATCGTCACCGTCAACATGAACGCCGCCGAAATGAAGCTCTATCGCATCGGCGACCGCTCGCTGACCCAACTTCTTTCGGGCTACCAGTTCCTGCGCCAGCTTGACGGCTACGACATCTCCAACATTTCCGATCAGATGGGCGAGCCGGTCTGGCAAGGCCAGCTCGACATCGCCAGCGACCTGAACAAGGAAGTCACCACCTCCTTCCCGGTCGACGAGGCGCTGCCGCAGCGCAAGCCTGGTGTCTATGTGCTGACCGCACAACCGATCGGCGAGAATGACGACGACTATGATTCCCGCGCCACGCAATGGTTCGTTGTCTCCGATATCGGCCTGTCGACCTATACCGGACAGGATGGATTGAACGTCTTTGCCCGTTCGCTCGGAACCGCCAAGCCGATCGCGGGTGCTGAACTGACGCTGCTCGCCAGGAACAATGACATCCTCGGCACCGCGACCACGGACGCGGAAGGCCGCGCCGTCTTCAACCCCGGCCTGACGCGCGGCGACGGCGGCATGGTGCCGGCCGTGCTGACGGCGAAACAGGGCGACAACGACTTCGTCTTCCTCGACATGGGCCGCGCCGGCTTTGACCTGTCCGATCGTGGCGTCACCGGGCGTCCGGCGCCGGGCGCGCTCGACGTCTATGCCTGGACCGAACGCGGCATCTACCGCGCCGGCGAGGACGTCCATGTCGCAGCGCTTGCCCGCGACGGCGCTGCCAAGGCGGTCGAGAACCTGCCGCTGACCTTCATCTTCACGCGTCCCGACGGCGTCGAGAACCGCCGCATCGTCAGCGACGGCGCATCGGCCGGCGGCCATGCCGTCGACCTGCCGCTCGAACCCAATGCCATGCGCGGCACCTGGACGGTGGCGATCCACACCGACCCCAAGCAGGCGGCGGTCGCCAGCCACATGTTTCTGGTCGAGGATTTCGTGCCGGATCGCATCGAGTTCGACTTGTCCTCCGACAAGCAGGAGATCGCGCAGGGCGAAACAGCCAACGTCACCGTCGACGGCCGCTTTCTTTATGGCGCGCCGGCCGCCGGGCTGGCGCTCGAAGGCGAGCTGACGCTGTCGACCACTCGCGACTGGGACCGTTTCAAGGGCTACTCCTTCGGCCTCGCCGATGAGCAGTCGGCGGAACCGTCGGTCACGCCGTTCACCGGGCTGCCGGTGGTCGGCGAGGACGGCAAGGCGACCTTCCCGGTTTCCGTCGACCAGTTGCCCTCGACCACCAAGCTCGTCGATGCCAAGGTTACGGTCAGAATGCGCGAGACTGGCGGCCGCGTCGTCGAGCGCTCGCTCAACATCGGCATCCGGCCGCAGGGCCACATGATCGGCATCCGTCCGGATTTCGACGGCGACGAGGTACCGCAAGGCGGCACGGCGAAGTTCAGCCTGATCGCCGTCGACCCCGACGGCAAGCGTGAGGCGCTGCAGGGCGCGCAATGGTCGCTGGTCAAGGTCGAACGCAGCTACCAATGGTACCGCTCGAGCAATTCCTGGAACTATGAGCCGGTGACGTTCACCAAGTCGGTGGCCAATGGCCAGGTCGACCTGACCGCCGATGGCGAGGCCACCGTCTCGCTGCCGGTCGACTGGGGCCGCTACCGGCTCGAGATCGAGACATCGGATCCGGAAGGCCCGGCGACCAGCTACGAGTTCGACGCCGGCTGGTATGTCAGCTCCGCCACCACCGAAACGCCCGACGGCCTCGAGATCGCCCTCGACAAGGATACCTATGCGGCGGGCGAAGTGGCTAAGCTCAAAGTGTCGCCGCATTTTGCCGGCGAGTTGCTCGTCACCATTGGTGCCGACAAACTCTTGAAGACCGTCACCGCGACCGTTCCAGAAGGCGGCAGCACCATCGACATCCCGGTCGGCGACGACTGGGGCGCAGGCGCCTATGTCACGGCAACGCTGTTCAGGCCGGGCGATGCGCAGGAAACCCGCATGCCGGCGCGCGCCATCGGCGTCAAATGGCTGAAGGTCGATCCGGGCTCGAAGAAGCTCGCCGTCACCTTGACGCCGCCGGACAAGACCATGCCGCGCCAGCAGCTGTCGATCCCGGTCTCGGTGGCCGGCGTGCAGCCGGGCGCCAATGCCTATGTCATGGTCGCGGCCGTCGATGTCGGCATCCTCAACCTCACCAATTACAAGGTGCCGGATCCGGAGACCTGGTTCTTCGGCCAGCGCATGCTCGGCCTTGAAGTGCGCGACCTCTACGGCCGCCTGATCGACGGCTCGCTGGGCACGTCAGGCAAGCTGCGCACCGGCGGCGACGGCGCCAACATGCAGTCGCAAGGCAGTCCGCCGACCGAAAAACTGGTCGCCTTCTTCTCCGGTCCGGTCCAGCTCGACGCCGACGGCAAGGCGCGGATCGATTTCGACATCCCGCAGTTCAACGGCACCGTGCGCGTCATGGCCGTCGCCTGGACCAAGGACGGGGTCGGCCATGCCCAGTCCGACGTGATCGTGCGCGATCCGGTCGTGATCACTGCCGGCCTGCCGCGCTTCCTGGCGCCCGGCGATTCGGCCGTCATGCGGCTCGACGTCGCCGACACCGATGGTCCAGAGGGCGACTATGCACTGTCGATAGATACCACCGGCGGGCTGTCGACCGGCACTGCCGCCCTGCCCGAGAAGCTGACGCTCGCCGAAGGCAAGCGGCAGACGCTGACCGTGCCGCTGATGGCTGAGAAGCCAGGCAACGCCTCGATCACGATCAAGCTCGCTCATGCCGACGGCACGGCTGTTGAACAGACGCTCTATGTTCCGGTGCGTCCGGCGCAATTGCCGGTGACCACCCGCATGGTGGTCGACCTCAAGGGCAATGGCGGGTCGCTGCGCGTCGACAAGGAGCTGCTGGCGGCAAGCGTGCTCGACGGCGCTTCGGTCAGCGTCGGCGTTTCGCAGGCGGCGGCCTTTGACGTGCCGTCGCTCCTGATGACGCTCGACCGCTACCCCTATGGCTGCGCCGAGCAGACCACCAGCCGCGCCATGCCGCTTCTCTATGTCAACGACATGGCCTCGGGCATCGGCATGGCCAGCGACCCCGACCTGCGTGGCCGCATCCAGGACGCCATCTACAAGGTGCTGAGCTATCAGGCCTCGGCCGGCAGCTTCGGCCTGTGGGGTCCGGGCTCCGGCGACCTGTGGCTCGACGCCTACGTCACTGATTTCCTGACCCGGGCGCGTGAGCAGAAATACGACGTGCCGGCCCTGGCGATGAACCAGGCGCTGAGCAATCTGCAGAACGCGATCGGCTACGACCAGGACGTCAAGGGTCGCGGCAGCGAGATCGCCTATGCGCTCTATGTGCTGGCCCGCAACAAAAAGGCTTCGATCGGCGATCTGCGCTACTATGCCGACACGCAGCTCGAAGCCTTTACGAGCCCGATGGCCCTTGCCCAATTGGCGGCAGGCCTGGCGCTTTATGGCGACACGCAGCGTTCGGAAGCCACCTTCCAGGCCGCCCTGCAACTGGCCCAGTCGACCTCCGCATACGACTACTACAGGTCCGACTATGGCTCGCCGCTGCGTGACGGCGCGGCGATGCTGGCGCTCGCCGCCGAATCGAAGCCGGTGCCGACGATCGTGCCGGCGCTGATCACGCTGGTGACGAAGGAACGCGCCGCCGTCAGATGGACCAGCACCCAGGACGAGTCCTGGATGCTGCTGGCGGCCCGCGCGCTGAAGGCCGGCAACGATGCGATCGCGCTGACCATCAATGACGCGCCGCATGTCGGCGCCTATTCGGAGCAGATCGCCGGCAGCGACCTGGTCGATAGCCCACTGACCGTCGCCAACACCGGCAGCAACCCGCTGCAGGCAGTCGTCACCACGGTGGCCTCGCCGATCCAGCCACTGCCGGCCAGCGGCAACGGCTTCACCATCGGCCGCACCTACTACAAGCTCGACGGCACCGAAGCCAATGTCACGGAGGCGACCCAGAACGAACGCTATGTCGTCGTGCTCAAGATCTATGAGCAGAACAAGTGGCCGTCGCGGCTCGTGATCACCGATCTGCTGCCGGCCGGCTTCGAAATCGACAATCCGGGCCTGGTTTCCAGCGCCCAGTTGTCGAACTTCTCCTGGCTGGCCCAGACCGACGCCGCCCATCTCGAATTCCGCGACGACCGTTTCGTCGCGGCCTTCAATCCGAACGACGGCGACGGCGACCGCAACATCACGCTCGCCTATGTCGTGCGCGCGGTGACGCCGGGCACCTATGCCCATCCGGCGGCAACGGTCGAGGACATGTACCGGCCGCAATATTCGGCCCGCACCGCGACCGGGATGATGGAGGTCAAGGCGCCGTAAGGCGCCGATGGCGAACAGGAACATGGCGATGGCACCTTCGCAAAGGATTTCGCCAATCTTCAGCGCTGCAGAAAGAGAGCCGAGGTTGCGGCCGGCTCTCCCTTCTCCCCTTGTGGGAGAAGGTGGCCGAGCGCAGCTCGGTCGGATGAGGGGTGTTCCAGCTTGGCACCGATAGCGCTCTGGCCAGCACCCCTCAACCGTCTTGGCGCTGCGCGCCAATCCACCTTCTCCCACAAGGGGAGAAGGAAGAAGGGCGGCGCGATGCTCTCCAGAAAATTCCTACGCCGAACGGCCATCACCGCCGCCGCTTGCGCCGGCCTCATGGCCATCTCCGCCGCCACCCTTTGGCAGCTCGACCGCGCCTTTCCGCCGCCGCTACCGGCAGAACCCACTGTGTCGACCGAGGTGCTCGACCGCGACGGCCAGCTTCTGCGCGCCTTCGCCACGCCGGACGGCTACTGGCGGCTAGCCACCCGCCTCGACCAGGTCGACAAACAGCTCGTCGACATGCTGGTGACGTACGAGGACAAGCGCTTCTGGGACCATCAAGGCGTCGACGTGCTGGCGCTGGCCCGCGCCGCCGGTCAGTTCGCGACCAATGGCCGTATCGTCTCCGGCGGCTCGACGCTGTCGATGCAACTTGCCAGGCTGGCAGAGCCGCGCGACAGCCGCAGCCTCGGCTCGAAGATCAAGCAGATGCTGCGCGCGCTACAGATCGAGCGGCGGCTCACCAAGCGCGAGATCCTCGAACGCTATTTGACGCTGGCGCCCTATGGCGGCAACCTCGAAGGCGTGCGCGCCGCCTCGCTGGCCTATTTCGGCAAGGAGCCAAAGCGGCTGACGCTCTCGGAGGCCGCCCTGCTCGTCGCGCTGCCGCAATTGCCGGAAAAGCGCAGGCCCGACCGCAACCTCGCGATCGCTCACGCCGCTCGCGACCGGGTGCTGGCGCGCATGGTTTCATCAGGCCTGCTTGGCGAGCGCGAGGCCGCACGTGCCGCTCTCGACGACGTTTCAGGCATCCGCCGCACGCTGCCGGCGCTCGCCGCCCACGCCGCCTATGCGGTGCTGCCCAAGGCCGTCCCCGGCCAGAAGCTGCAACTGACGATCCGCAAGAGCGTTCAGGAAGGGCTGGAACAGGTAGCCAGGGATGCCGCCACCAGGCTCGGGCCCCGCCTGTCGGTCGCCATGGTGCTGGCCGACTCCCGCACCGGCGATATCCTCGGCGAGGTCGGCTCAGCCAACTATTTCGACGCCAGCCGCTCCGGCTGGATCGACATGACCAGGATCGTGCGCTCGCCAGGTTCGACGCTGAAGCCGTTCATCTATGGGCTCGCCTTCGAGCAGGGACTGGTCGCGCAGGAAACTCTGATCGACGACAGTCCGGCGGATTTCGGAGGCTATCGGCCGAAGAATTTCGACATGGGCTACCAAGGCGACGTCAGCATCAGGCAGGCGCTGCAACTGTCGCTCAACGTGCCGGCGATCAGGGTGCTTGACGCGGTCGGACCGGCGCGGCTGCTCGCGCGCTTCCGGCAGGCCGGCGTCACGCCGATCCTGCCGGTCAACAAGGCTTCGGGTCTCGCCATCGGCCTTGGCGGCGTCGGCGTGACGCTGCGCGACCTCGTCCAGCTCTATGCCGGGCTTGCCAATGGCGGCAAGGCGCATACGCTGCGTGACGGCACCGAGCCGGCCAATGCCGAACGCTCCACCACTACCATCCTCGACGATCAGGCGAGCTGGCAGATCACCGACATATTGTCGGGCGTCAAGCCGCCCGAAGGTGCGGCCCAGCGCGGCATCGCCTACAAGACCGGCACCTCCTACGGCTACCGCGATGCCTGGTCGGTCGGTTTCGACGGGCGCTACGTGCTGGGCGTCTGGGTCGGCCGTCCCGATGCCGGCGCGGTGCCCGGCCTGTCCGGCTATGTCTCGGCCGCACCCATCCTGTTCGAGGGCTTTGTCCGCGCCGGTCTGGCCGCCGTGCAACTGCCAAGCCGGCCGGCCGGCGTCATCAGACCCAGGCGCGACGATCTGCCGGTGACATTGGCGCGCTTCGGTTCTGGCGCCGATGGGCTGGTGCAGGCGACGCCGACCGAGCCCGCGCCGACGATCATCTTTCCGCCTGACGGCGCCCGCGTCGATCTCGACACCACTACCGCCGAAGCCTCGCCACTGGTGCTGAAGCTGCAAGGTGGCCGCGCGCCGTTCCGCTGGCTGGCAAATGGCAAGCCACTGATCGGCATCGACCGGCGACGCACCGCGACCTGGCAGCCGGACGGCGCCGGCTATTCGACCCTGACCGTGATCGACGCGGCCGGGCGCGCGGCCAGCGTGAAAGTGTTCGTTGAATAGAATGCGCCAAGCGATTCAGCGCATTGCGTTTTGCGCCCCGCTGTTGGCTGCCGGTATTGTCCCCGTCTTTTCCGCAGACCTCCCCGCCGGCTTCGTCCGCCTTGCCGACGTTGACCGCACCATCCGGCAGGACATCCGCTATGCCGGCACAAACAATTTCCTGCACCGCAAGGCGACCGGCTACGACGCGCCGGTATGCATACTCACCGGGCGAGCGGCGGAAGCGCTTTCCCGCGTCCAGAAAGCGATTGCCGCGGAGAGCCTCACGCTGGTCGTCTTCGACTGCTACCGCCCGGCGCGCGCGGTCTCTGATATGGGCGAATGGACCAGGGAAGGCGGACCACCAGACCCGCAATGGTATCCGGCGGTCAAGCGCAAGGACCTCATCGCCAAGGGCTATATCGGCGAACTGTCGACCCATTCGCGCGGCTCGACCGTCGATGTCGCCATCGCGCGAGCCGACCGCACCACCGCCACCCCGAAACCGGCCTGCGGTGTATCAGATGCCGACATGCTCGATTTCGGCACCGGCTTTGACTGTTTCGACCCAATGAGTGAAACGGCGCACCGTCCGCTCGCCGAGGAAGCAACCGCAAACCGCAAGAGGCTTGTCGAGATCATGCGCGCCGGCGGCTTCAGGAATTATCCGCGCGAATGGTGGCACTTCACGCTGAAAAACGAGCCATTTCCAAAGCAGCGCTTCGATTTTCTCGTCACCGCCGACTGAACCTGTGGCCACCGCGAAAGCAAATCGCGCCTAGATCACATCCAGCCATTGCCGAGGCGCGACCTGTCTCTAGATAGATCGCTTCATGAGCCCGGATTCTGCACCCCGGCGTCGAGAGGAAAGAATTTCTTCATGAAGCCAAAGATCAGCGAAAAATTGCTTCTGAGGGACAAAAAAAGCAACATTGAGTGCATCTAATTTCTACCAATTCGGTAGATTTGAGGTGATCTCAACGGAGGCGTAAATGACCAATCCTCATTTCAGGAAACTGCTCGGCGCCCTTGTCGCTGCATCGGTCCAATTCGGAACACTCGGTTTCGCGTTTGCCGATTCCACCATTCTCAACGTGTCCTATGATCCGACGCGTGAGCTATACAAGCAATTCGACGAGGCCTTTGTCGCCCACTGGAAGGCCGAGACCGGTGAGACGGTAACCGTCCAGCAGTCGCATGGCGGGTCGGGCGCGCAGGCCCGCGCCGTGATCGACGGCCTCGACGCCGACGTGGTGACGCTGGCGCTCGAAGGCGACATCAACGCCATCGTCTCGAAATCGCAGAAGATCAATCCCGACTGGCGGACCAAGTTCGAGAACAATTCGGCGCCCTACACTTCGACCATCGTCTTCCTTGTCCGCAAGGGCAATCCGAAGGGCATCCAGGACTGGGGCGACCTCGTCAAGGACGACGTCCAGGTGATCACGCCGAACCCCAAGACTTCGGGCGGAGCGCGCTGGAACTATCTCGCCGCCTGGGCCTATGCCAACGCCAAGGATGGCGGCGACGAGGCCAAGACCAAGGAATTCGTCGGCAACCTCTACGCCCATGTTCCGGTGCTCGACACCGGCGCGCGCGGCTCAACGGTGACTTTCGCGCAAAAGGGCCTGGGCGACGTGCTGCTGGCCTGGGAAAACGAAGCCTATCTGGCGCTCGACGAGTTCGGCGCCGACAATTTCGATATCGTCTACCCGCCGACCTCGATCCTGGCTGAGCCGCCGGTCGCCGTGGTCGACGCCAATGTCGATGCCAAGGGCACGCGAAAAGTCGCCGAAGCCTATCTGGGCTATCTCTACTCCAAGGAAGGCCAGACGCTGATCGCCAAGAACCACTATCGCCCGTCGAAGCCCGATTTGGTGCCGGCGGAGGACCTCGCCAAACTGCCGGAGATCAAGCTGATCACCATCGACGATCCACTTTTTGGCGGTTGGAAGAAGGCGCAGCCTTACCATTTCGGCGACGGTGGTATATTCGACCAGATCTACAAGCCGGCCCAGTAGGCCTAACAAGCTAGACTCTAGATCAGGACGACATGACCACAGCACCCGCAAAAGCGGGGTGGCGGTTCAGACAGCCGAGCGTCATTCCGGGTTTCGGATTGACGCTCGGCTTCTCTCTTGCCTACCTCACGCTCATCATCCTCATCCCCCTTTCCGGGCTGATCTGGCGATCGGCCGCGCTCGGCTGGGCCGATTTCTGGGCGATCGCCACCGATCGCCGCACCGTCAACGCGCTTGAAATCAGTTTTGGCACCGCTTTCATTGCCGCCGCGGTCAATGTCGTCTTCGGCACGATCGTCGCCTGGGTGCTGGTGCGCTACAACTTTCCTGGCCGCCGCATCGTCGATGCAATGGTCGACCTGCCCTTCGCGCTGCCGACGGCGGTCGCAGGCATCGCGCTGACCACGCTCTACGCGCCGAATGGCTGGCTCGGCAGCCTGCTGGCACCGCTCGGCATCAAGGTCGCCTACACGCCGCTCGGCATCGTCATCGCGCTGATCTTCATCGGCCTGCCTTTTGTCGTGCGCACCGTCCAGCCGATCATGGAGGAGATCGACAAGGAGGTGGAGGAAGTGGCCGCGACGCTCGGCGCCAACCGCTTCCAGACAATCGCCCGGGTTCTGCTTCCGGGCCTCGCGCCCGCCATCGTCACCGGTTTCGCGCTGGCTTTCGCGCGCGGTGTCGGCGAGTACGGCTCCGTCATCTTCATCGCCGGCAACCTGCCCTACAAATCCGAGATCGCGCCGCTGCTGATCGTCATCCGGCTGGAGGAATACAATTATGCGGCGGCGACCGCGATCGCGGCAATCATGCTCGCTTTGTCGTTCGTGATGCTGCTGGTCATCAATCTCGTGCAGACGTGGAGCCGCAAGCGCTATGGCTGATCCGGAGATCAAATCCTACGCACCGCACCACGAAAGCCAGTCGGCGGCAGTGACCGAAAGCCGCCCGGCGAAAGCCGTGCTGATGATCGTGACCTTTGCCTTCCTCGGCATTTTCCTGCTCTTGCCGCTGATCGTCGTCTTCAACGAAGCCTTCGCAAAAGGTCTCGGCGCTTACACGGAGGCGCTGACCAACCCAGACACGCGCTCGGCGATCCATCTGACACTGCTGGTGGCGGCGATCTCGGTGCCGCTCAATGTCGTCTTCGGCATCTCCGCCGCTTGGGCGATCGCCAAATTCGAGTTCAAGGGCAAGGCCTTCCTGACCACGCTCATCGACCTGCCGTTTTCGGTCTCGCCGGTCATTTCCGGCTTGGTCTATGTGCTTTTGTTCGGCGCGCAAGGCCTGCTCGGCGCCTGGCTGAAGGCGCATGGCATCGTCATCCTGTTTGCCGTGCCGGGCATCGTGCTCGCCACCATCTTCGTCACCTTCCCCTTTGTCGCCCGCGAACTGATCCCGTTGATGCAGGAACAGGGCAATGGCGACGAGGAGGCAGCGCTGTCGCTCGGCGCCAATGGCTGGCAGGCTTTCTGGTACGTGACGCTGCCCAACGTCAAATGGGGGCTGCTCTACGGCGTGCTGTTGTGCAATGCCCGCGCCATGGGCGAGTTCGGCGCGGTGTCGGTGGTGTCCGGCCACATACGCGGGCTGACCAACACCATGCCGCTGCATGTCGAAATCCTCTACAATGAGTACAACGCCGCCGCCGCCTTCGCCGTCGCTTCGCTACTCGCGGGCCTGGCGCTCGTCACGCTGGTCTTGAAAACACTTCTCGAAATGCGCTACGGCGCCGAGATCGCCGCGACGCGCGGACATTAATGCCTGTTGCCCAAAAGTGTATAGCGGTTTTGGGATAACGACATGCATCGACAAAAAAGGGACGGTTGATGGAAGTTCGCGTTGCCAACGTGCGCAAGGAGTTTGAGCGGTTTCCGGCCCTCCACGATGTTTCGCTCGACATCAAGTCCGGCGAGCTGATCGCGCTGCTCGGGCCTTCCGGCTCCGGCAAGACGACGCTGCTCAGGCTGATCGCCGGACTGGAGCGACCGACGAGGGGAAAGATATTCTTCGGTGAGGAGGACGCGTCGCAAAAGTCGATCCAGGAGCGTAATGTCGGCTTCGTCTTCCAGCACTATGCGCTGTTTCGCCATATGACGGTCGCCGATAATATCGGCTTCGGACTCAAGGTCCGGCACGGGCCGACACGCCCGTCCGCGCAGGAAATCCGCCGCCGGGCCTCCGAGCTTCTCGACCTCGTCCAGCTTTCCGGCTTGGAAAAACGCTATCCGGCGCAGCTTTCGGGCGGCCAGCGCCAGCGCGTGGCGCTTGCCCGCGCCATGGCGATCGAACCGGCTGTGCTTTTGCTGGACGAGCCGTTCGGCGCGCTCGATGCCCAGGTCCGCCGCGAGTTGCGGCGCTGGCTGCGCGACATCCACGACGCCACCGGCCACACCACGGTCTTCGTCACCCATGACCAGGAAGAAGCGCTGGAGCTTGCCGACCGCGTGGTGGTGATGAGCCAGGGCCGCATCGAGCAGGTCGGCACCGCCGATGAAATCTACGACACGCCGAATTCGCCCTTCGTCTACGGCTTCATCGGCGAATCGAGCTCGCTTCCCGTCAAGGTCGAGGACGGCCAGGTCTGGATCGCCGATCGCCCGATCGGCCTCTCCGCGCCACAGGCGCCGCAAGGCGAAGCGACGCTGTTCTTCCGCCCGCACGATGTCGAGCTGGTGGACGAATGCAATGGCTGCATCGCCGGCACGGTCGCCGCCAGCCGCCGCGTCGCCGGCACCAGACGCGTGGAGCTCGAAATCGGCGGCGAGCGTCAGCGGGTCGAGATCGAGCTGCCCGTCGACCACCCAGCGGCGCAGAAAAGCCGGGTGGCGTTCCGGCCGCGGCGCTGGAAGCTTTTTCCGGCCGCTTAGCCGCAAGGCGATGGTGAATCCGGCTGATGGTGGTCGCCTCTTCATGCTGAGCGACATCGACTACCTTTCAACGCGCCTTTAGCGAGAGCACCAGGGTCATCGGATTTTTTGGGGAAGCCGCAAAGCCGTAGTGCTCATAGAAAGCTTTCGCTTCAGCCGATATGGCATGAACAAAAATGCCGCGAATCCCGAGGATCGTCGCGGCATGGCCAGTGCGCAGAACGGCATCTTGCAAGAGCGCTGCGCCTAGCCCCTTCCCTTGCCAGCTTGCGTCCACGGCGAGACGCCCGAGCACAGCCATAGGGACGGGATCCGGCATGTTGCGGCGAATGGCGCCTGGCGCTTCCGCAAGATCGAGCCCACCCGAGGACAGACAGTAGTAGCCGACAACGCGCACGCCTTCCGTTACGACATAGGTGCGCGACGCGCCGCTGACCTGGTTGGCCCGCGCCCTGCGGCGAAGCCATTGATCCAGGCTCTCGGTCCCGCTTTGGAATAGTTCGAGATCGTGGTTGTCGGCAAGAGGCGTGGGCGCCGACAGCATCAGCCCTGCCAGGGCTTGGGCGCATTCATAAGGCGTGCAAAACCTTCGCCGCTCGGTGGCTCGTCAAGAATGTCGAGATAGTGTTGGTAACTCTCGGGATCGACCTTGATCAGCGCTTGATCGAGCAACGTGTCCTCGGCCGCGCGGTAGGCGGCATCGATCATAAAGTCGGAGCGGGTTTTACCGCGTATTTTCGCGGCGCGGTCAATCAGAACTCGCACATCCTCTCGGATGCGCAGATTGACAGGCTTGGCGTGGGTTTCAGGTGCAGTTTTTGTCATTGAGGACTCCTCTTTCCCACCATAACACTCCGCATACACAATGTGTATCTATTTCATTGCCTCACTAGGAAGGTGATTGGAAAAGCACCGGCGGTGTGGCGGGAACACACCGAAATGACTCTGCTTGGAAGAAAATCCTAGCAATGGGCTGTCTCGGCAATCTTTTTTCTCACAGCAACACCATAGATCCGGCTTGCATGCCTCGTCGTCTCGGGCATCGTCCGATTATTCTGCGGCATTCGACAAAACGACATTTTCAGGAGCCCGTTTTCATGAAGCGATTTTTGCTTGGCGTCGCCACATTGGCCGGTCTGTTCCTGGCATCCTCCCAAGCCTGGTCGGCCGACAAATTATTGAACGCGTCCTACGATGTCGGCCGCGAATTGTTTGCGCAGGTCAACAAGGCCTTCATCGCTGGGCACCCCGGCGTCACCATCGATCAGTCGCATGCCGGGACGTCGGCGCAGGCGCGCGCCATCGCCGAGGGGCTCGGCGCCGATGTCGTCACCTTCAACCAGGTCCTCGACATCGACTTTCTGGTCTCGAAGGGTCTTATCTCCGCCGACTGGCAAAAAGACTTCCCCGACAATGCCTCGCCTTTCTATTCGCTGCCGTCCTTTTTGGTGCGCGCCGGCAATCCGAAGAACATCAAGGATTGGAACGATCTCGTGCGCGACGACGTCCAGGTGATCTTCCCCAATCCAAAAACGTCGGGCAATGCGCGCTACACCTATCTCGCGGCCACCGCCTACGCCAAGGAGGCCTTCAAGGGCGATGACGCCAAGGTGAAGGAATTCGTCACCAAACTCTTCAACAACGTGCCGATCTTCGACAGCGGCGGACGCGCCGCCACCACCACCTTCGTGCAGCGAGAAATCGGCGACGTGCTGATCACCTTCGAGTCGGAAACCCGCGGCATCAGCAGGGAGTATGGCGAGGACAAGTTCCAGCAGGTGACGCCTTCGGTCAGCCTGTTGGCGGAGTTTCCGGTGGCGATCGTCGACACGGTCGCCGACGAGCACGGCACACGCGATCTCGCCAAGACCTATCTCGACTTCCTCTATACGCAGGAGGGCCAGGACATCGCCGCCCGCAACGGCCTGCGGGCCCGCGACGCGGCGGTCGCGGCCAAATACACGGCTGAGTTTCCCGATGTCCGCCTGCTGACGGTGGAAGATGTCTTCGGCGGCTGGGCCAAGGTCCAGGCCGAGCATTTCGCCGCGGGCGGATTGCTCGACCAGACCTACGGCAGTCGCTGAAGCAAGCGATCTTCGAACTGAAACGAAAGTCGGCTTTTGCCGGCTTTCTTCGTTTTTCGCTCCGGAAAGGTGATTTCCCGCTTTCCGGACGCCTGCCATCCAAAAACGTTACGAAGAATCAACGCGTTTGCGCGCAATGTGTCAGCAGGCGGCTTGTCTGCGCGAACGGCATCGCAAGGCTCAACCGTCATGATTTGCACACAAACAGCCGCCAGACGCGGGTGGTTGGGGCTTCATGGGTTGACTCGGGCATGCTGACCAAAAAAGGCAAATACGGCCTCAAGGCCCTCGTGCATCTGTCCGGCCTGCCGGTCGGCCAGCTCGCATTCGTCAATGACATTGCGGTCGCCAACAACATCCCGAAGAAATTCCTGGATGCCATTCTGGGCGAGTTACGCAATGCCGGCTTCGTCCAGAGCCGCAAGGGCAAGGAGGGCGGCTATCGCCTCGCGCGGCCGGCCTCCGAGATCAAGATCGGCCATGTCGTGCGTGTCCTCGACGGGCCGCTGGCGCCGATCCCTTGCGCCAGCCGCACGCAGTACCAGCGTTGCGAGGATTGCGACGAGGCGACCTGCCAGGTCAGGCACATGATGCTGGAGGTGCGCCAGGCGATCGCCGAGGTGCTGGACAATCGCAGCCTCGCCGCCATGCGCGATGCCGACAATGACGATTTTCCGGTCGAACTGACGTCGCAGATCTAATCTAAATTTAGGCCGTAGACTCATAAGCGCGGAGCCAAAGCCGCATTGACCGACACAATGATCTGGAACCTCCTTTTTTGCTGTCACAGCCCGCTGATGGGCGCGAACGGAGGTTCTGTCGATCATCTGGATCTCGCCGTCGTGCGCAGCCGTGATACACTCCATCAGTCGGCCCCACACGCCTGCCTTCCGCCATCGCACGAAGCGGTCGACGGCGGCTGCGCCCCTTGGCCGCCGATCGTCTGGAGCGCGCCGCTTCCGCAGGCCCTCCATTTCGACAAGCCTAGTTGACGGGAAAGAGCGGATCGATCGTCATTGTCTGCTCTCCGGCGCGTAATGGAGGATGACAACACCTGACTTGAGCGTCCTCGTCTCCAGATGCTTCAGGGGTATCCGGTTCGGGCCGCCCTTGAAGAGCGGCGTGCCTCTCCCGAGAATGACGGGGTTGATCCCGAGGTGATACTCGTCGATCAGGCCGTGCTCCATCAGGCTCGCCGTGAGGTCGGCGCTGCCGAACACGAAGATGTCTCCGCCGTCCCTGGTCTTCAGCTTGGAGACTTCTTCCGCGACATTGCCGTTGAAGAGCTTCGTGTTGTTCCAGTCGGCGCTTTTCAGCGTGCGCGAGAAGACCACCTTCTCGATCTTGTTCATGAAATCCGCGATCCAGCCTTGCTCGGACGGCCAATAGGCTGCCATGAGCTCGTAGGTCACGCGACCGAAGATCAGCGTGTCGGCCTTTTCCTGGGTCTCACGAATGTAGTTCTCAAGTTCTTCTTCGAAGACGAACCAGCTGATGTCCCTGTCCGGACCTTCGAAGAAGCCGTCGACGGTCACCATGTCCCAGATGATCAGTTTTCTCATAGAACCCTCCTCTTCGTGTATCCCTTTGTGAATTCTCGGCCCTATCCCGCGAATCGGAAGCGCATGTTGGTGATTTGCCCCGCTTCCGAGATCTCGGTCTTCTCCAGCCTGACCGGCTCCATGCCTTCTGACTGAAGAGGCGGATGCCGACGCCGATGAGGACGGGCGCGACACGGATGAGGACCTCGTCCACAAGCCTAATTCGGGGCGAGTCGCAGCACCTCAGCGGCATGCGACGAAGCGTTCCAGTTTGCCCAGAGTTTGCAGTCCCAGCTCCACGGCACCGAAGCCCTTCGCCTCCTGGAACTCGGCAGCCGTGCTGAATACCATGCCCAGCGTTACCTTCGTCGCCCCGTCCTGATCCTCGAACGAGGCCCAGGCGTCGGCATGTTTCGGCCCGTTTTCGCCCCAATGCAGCGTATAGCCGATCCTCTCCTCGGGCCGGACCTCGTTATAGAGATGGTGGTTCGGGAAGACCGTGCCGTCACGCGCGATCATGTCGAATACCCATTCGCCGCCCGTTCGCAAGTCGATCCTCTTCGTTCGACAGGAGAAGCCTTCCGGCCCCCACCATTGCGGCAGCGTTTCAGGGTTCATCCACGCGCCCCACACGATGGACCGCGGCGCCTGAATCACCCGCTGCAGTACCATGGCCCGTTCAGCCGCGCCCGCGAGGTTGTCTAGTCCCGCGCCGAAGCCTGCCCGGTAGCCTGCCTCCATGTCCTCCGCCAGCGATGAAAGTTGCACCGTCACGACCAGCCGGCTGCGCTCGTGCGTACCTGAAAGATCTGCCGTCACCAGCGCTGCTGATTGCGTCACGCCTTCGCACGAAATCACCTCATAGTTCACACTGCACACCGCTGGCTGCAACACAAGCCAGCCATTCTCGCAGCGGATGTCCGGCTGGCCCTCTACCTTGCAGAGCGAGATCTCGCGACCGCCCACCCTGGTGTCGGCCTCCAAGAACTCCACGGTGACTGAGGGAGATGGCGCAGCCCAGATAGCCCGCGCGGCCGGGGCCGTCCATGCCTCCCACAGCACGGCCGTTGGCGCTGCCACGTCCCGTTCGAAGGCGAGCGTTGCAAAACGGTTTCTTCCATCATCAGGCGCAGCACTGATCGTGCTGTCTGTAGCCAGGTTCTGTGTCATTCTTTGCTTTCCTTCATCACATTCATCACAAATGCGTCCAACCGGTCGAGCCGGGTCTCCCAGATGGCCCGCTGTTCATCGAGCCATGTCCGCGCTGGGTCCAGAGCCTCGGGCACGATGGCGCAGGTGCGTATCCGCCCGTCCTTGGAGGTGGAGATCAACCCTGCCTCCTCCAGCACAGAAAGGTGCCGCATCACCGTGGGCAGACGCAGTCCCGTCGGACCAGCCAAATCCGTCACCCGCGCAGGCCTTTCGGCGAGTCGAGTCAGGATCGACCGACGGGTCGGATCGGCCAGAGCGTGGAAGAGCAGCGATAGATCGGGATAATGCTTAGCCATGTCGCTAACTATCGCCCACTTTTCCGGTGGCGCAAGCGAAAACTTCGTCAAGTCGCTAAGTTTTTTTCCCAACGCGCCGAGTTCTCGGAGTAGGCGGCTTACATTGCCGAGTCCGCTGAGAAGTTGCTCGCAGCGATGCGAGCGCAGGCCGATGCCTGCAATCGAAGACAAATTCCTGAAGCCGCCAGTCCGCTTCCCACCAATCTCAGCCGTTCGCGTTTTATGGGTTCACGGACTGGCACCCTGAAAGCGAGAGCCGCGCCGGCGAGCCGGCTCATGAATTCGCCTCGAACAGGCTCACGGCGTCGGCGACAATGTCGGCGATCGGGCGCGTCGCATCGAGCGTCACTGCGTTCTCGTCGGCTGCCGGCGCTTCAAGCGTGGCGAACTGGCTGTCGACCAGGCTTGCCGGCATGAAATGGCCCTGGCGGGAGCCGACGCGCTGCTTGGCGGTCGCTGGATCGATTTCCAGATAGAGGAAAACGATATCCTGGCAAAAGCCACGCAGGCGCTCGCGGTAGCTGCGCTTCAGCGCCGAGCAGGCGGCGACGACACCTTGCCCATCGCCGACCGATCCCGCAATGCGCCGGCCGATCGCGTCGAGCCAGCCTTCACGCAATGCGTCGGTCAGCGGCTCACCGCTTGCCATCCGCGCGACGTTTTCCGGCGGATGCAGCCTGTCGCCCTCGACGAAGATGGCGCCCAACGCTGCGGCCAGCGCTTCGCCGACGGCCGACTTGCCGCAGCCGGCAACGCCCATCACCACGACGGCCGGTGCGGACCGGACGGGATCCCTCTGCAATTGTGCTGCCTTTTCGTCCACGATGCGGTCAGCGGCTGGCCGGCGCGCGGCCGTAAAGCAGGAGCATGGCGACGATGACGACGCCGTAGATGATCTGCCGCCCCGCCTCAGGCATCTGCATGACCGAAAGGATGGATTGCAGGAGCGTGATCAGGATGACGCCCGCGACGGTGCCGAGATAGGAGCCGCGGCCGCCGAGGATCGAGGTGCCGCCAAGCACGACCGCTGCTATCGACGGCAGAAGATAGGCATCGCCCATCGACTGTGCCGCCTTGGAGGCGTAGCCGGCCAGAAGCACGCCACCGAAGGCCGAGAGGCCGCCGGACGCGGCGAAGGCGATCAGCACCACGCGCCGCGTGTCGATGCCGGAGAGGTAGGCGGCGCGCTCGCGGTTGCCGATGCCGTAGACCGTGCGGCCGAAGCCGGTGCGGGTCAGCACGAAGACCATCGCAGCACCGATCAGCGCCCAGATGATGACGGCGTTGGGCACGCCCGGAATGGCAAAGCCGGTCGCCAGATAGCGCATCGCCCGGGTCGCCGAATCCTGCGGCGAGAAGCCGCCCGTATAGACCACCATCAGCCCTTGCGCGACGGCGTTGGTGGCGAGCGTGATGATCATCGAGGGAATGCGCAGATAAGCGACGCCGATACCGTTGACGATGCCGATCGCGACACCGCAGAAAATGCCGAACGGGATCGCCAGCGCCACGCCGACCGGGCCGTAGGCGGCCGCCGCACAGGCCATCATCGCGCCTGCCGCCACCGACCACGGCACCGACAGGTCGATCTGGCCGAGCAGGATGACCAGCATCATGCCAGTGGCGATGACGCCGAGAAACGAGGCGACCTTGAGCTGCTGCAGCAGATATTCCGGCGACAGGAAGCTGCGCGAATAGAGGCTGCCGACAAACAGCAGCAGCACGATGCAGGCGAAGGCGGTCAGCACCGCGGGGTCGGCGCGGCGAATAAATTTCGGCATGCGTCCGGCGATGCCGCCTGTTATCGTTTCGCTCACAGGAACCACTCCAGCCGGTTGCGGACCCTGAACAGGGCGAAGGCGCCGAGGCTGACCGCGATCAGCAGGATGACGCCCTGGAACAGCGGCTGCCAGAGTGGATCGAAATCGAAGACGAAGAGCAGGTCGCCGATGGTACGAAACGCGAGCGCCCCAAAAATCGCGCCGATGGCGCTGCCCTTGCCGCCGAACAATGAGACGCCGCCAAGCACCACGGCGGCGATGGAAAACAGCGTATAGGCATTGCCGCTGGCATAGGCCGCCTCGCCCGTATAGGTGAAGAAGGTCAGGAACAATCCGCCGATCGCGGCCAGCAGGCCGGCCAGCGCATAAGCGGCGAATTTGCCGCGGCGGATCGGCACGCCGGACATGTAGGCGGCCATCTCCGACGATCCGGCCGCGTAGGCCGCACGGCCGAGCACCGAGCGGCTGAACGGCACCCAGACGACGAGCACGACGGCCAGCAGCACCACCAGGCTCGCCGGCACCACGCCGAACAGCCGCCCGGTCAGCGCGTCGGCGAGATCCTCGTTGACCGAGCCGCCCGGGAAGGGTCTCAGCAGCAGTGCGATGCCGTAATAGACCGCACCGGTGGCGATGGTGGTGACGATCGGCTGCAGCCGTCCGTAGATGACGATGGCGCCGTTGATCGCCCCGCACAGCAGCCCGGTGCCGAGCACCGCGACGACGCCGAAGGCGGTCTCGATACCGGTGCCGACGACCAGCCATGAGGCCAGGCAGTTGGTCAGCAGAAAGATCATGCCGACGGAAAGGTCGATGCCGGCGGTGATCACCACCAGCGTCTGCGCCATGGCGACGAAGGCGAGCAGCACGCCCTTGTTCGAGGCCGTCTGCACGACATTGGCGGTAAAGCCCGCCGGATGGTTCCAGGTGTAGATCGTGAACATCACGATGAAGATGCCGAATGCCAGCAGCGTTCCGCGTTGTTCGGCAAGCCAGTAACGCCAGTCTTTCACTCGTCCGCTCCTCGGGCTGGCGTTTTCGCCATGCCTCGGGCTGGCGTCTTCGCCATGCCTCTAACAGCCATCTCTTCGCCATGGATGTTGAGCGCGCTGGCGATCAGCGCCCGCTCTGTGATCTCGGCGCCGACCAGCTCGCGCTTGACTGCCCCGTCATAGAGCACCAGCACCCGATCGCAGCAGCCGATCAGCTCGTCATAGTCGGTGGAGTAAAACAAGATCGCCGCACCTTGGTCGGCGAGTTTGCGCATCAGCTGATAGAGTTCCTGCTTGGTGCCGACATCGATGCCTCGCGTCGGGTCGTTGAGCAGGATGATGCGCGGCTGCCGCATCAGCCACTTGGCGATGACGACCTTCTGCTGGTTGCCGCCGGACAGCGCGCCGACTGGAATATCGAGGCCTGCCGTCTTGATCGCCAGCAGAGCGACCATATCGTCGATCAGCCGCTGCTCGGCGGCACGGTCGATGATGCCCGCCCTGGAAAGCCGGTCGAGCGCTGCGAAGGAGAGGTTTTCGCGTACCGTCATCGGCAGCATCAGGCCTTCCGTCTTGCGATCCTCCGGGATCAGCGCCATGCCGATCCGGTCATCGCGCGCCGCGGCCGGGCTGGCGATGGTCGCCGGTCTGCCATCGATCAATATCTGGCCGCTGAGGCCGCGAAGCACGCCGAAGAAGGCGAGCAGCAATTCGCGCTGACCCTGGCCGTCGAGACCGCCGAGACCGACGACCTCGCCTGCCCCGACCGACAGCGAGATATTGTCCAACCGGTCGGTCCAGGACAGTTTTCGCGCCTCCAGCACTGGAGCGGCGGTGGCCGGCGCGCGCACCGGTTTTGGTGGGAAGATGTGGCTGTATTCGCGGCCGATCATCAGCTCGACGACTTCGTTGTCGCTCTTCGTGCCTGCAGCGTAGCTGGCGACATTGCGGCCGTTGCGGAACACCGTGCACTGGTCGGCCAGCTCGGCGATCTCGTTCATCCGATGCGAGATGTAGAGCAGCGCCAGCCCTTCCGAGCGCAGCCGCTTCAAGACGCCGAATATCTTGGCGACGTCGGCCGCGGTGAGCGCCGAGGTAGCCTCGTCGAGGATCAGGATGCGAGGCTTCCTGGCAAGTGCTTTGGCGATCTCGACTATCTGCCTTCTTGAAAGAGGAAGGTCCTTGACCAACGCCAGCGGGTGGATGTCGGCGGCGCCCGCGCGCGCCAGCGCCTCCTCCGCGATGCGGCGCTGCGCCTTGCGGTCGATCATGCCGAAGCGCTTGGGCGGATCGGAAATAACGATGTTATCGGCGACGCTGAGTTCGGGGACGAGCGACAGTTCCTGGAAGATGCAGACGATGCCGGCCTGGTTGGCAGCGGCCGGCGACGCGAAGGTCACCTCGCTTCCGTCCAGCATCATGCGGCCTTCGTCAGGCGCGACGACGCCGGCCATGACCTTGATCAGCGTCGATTTGCCGGCGCCGTTTTCGCCGAGGATGGCGTGGATGCTGCCCGACGTGACCGAAAGCTCGGCCTTCTCCAGCGCCCGCACACCGCCATAGCGCTTGGATATGCCCTCCATGCGGAAGAGCGGAACCGCACCGTCCATCGGCCCCTCCCAAGGCGCTTGTTCTTCGGGACCGGCGCCGCGGGATTATCCCGAGGCGCCGAGCGATCACTCTATTGGTTTTCCTTGCTCTGGCCCATGATTTCCTGCGCGGTGAAATTGATGCCGCAGGTCGGGAAGGAATTTCCGACGAAGAAATTGTCGGACTGGTCGGGGAAATAGTCTTGGCCTTCCTTGAAGTTCGGATCCTCGACGATCGCCAGCGGCAGCTTCACCGCTTGCGGGATGACCTGGCCTTCGAGCGCTGCGATCGCCGTCTTGATGGCGACCGCCACCTGGGCGGGCCCGGTTCCGGCCGACGAGCATTTCAGCCCGTCTGCGGCAAACTTGGCGCAGAATTTGCGGAAGCCATTCTCCGTTTCGCCGCCGAACGGCACGAACGGATGCTTGGCATCCATCATCGCCTGGACGATGCCGGTGTCGCCGCCCTGCCCGGTGACGCCGTCGAAGGGACCGTTAGTGGCGATCGCGTCGGCCGAGGCCTTTTGCGCCACGCCATCATCCCATTTGCCGACGACTTCGGTGACCTCCCACTTCTTGCCTGAAGCATCGAGGACCTCGTGGATGCCATTGTGGCGGTCGGTGTCGACCGACGTGCCGGCAACGCCGCGCACCTCGAGGATCTTGCCACCATTGGGAATATGCTTGATCAGCCAGTTGGCCCACAACTCGCCAAGGCCTTTCTGGTCGACATTGACGTTGATGGCGTCCTTGGTGTCGAGAATATTGTCGAAAGCGACCAGCACGACGCCGGCTTCCTTGGCGCGCTTGATAACCGGTCCGAAAGCCGTCGGATTCTGCGCGTTGACGACGATCGCGTCATAGCCGGAATCGATGAAGTTGTTGATCGCCGAAATCTGCGCCGGCACGTCTTCGCCGGTCGAGACGACTTTGAATTCTTTCAGTTTGGCGGCGACCTCCGGCTGCGCCGCATAGGCCTTCGCCGTCTGCACCATCTGGATGCGCCAGGTGTTGGCGATGTAGCCATTGGCGAGCGCAATGCGGTACGGGCCTTCCTTTTTAGGAAATTTGAAGAACTGCGTATCGGCGGCCCATGGCGCAAAGCAGTCCGGCTCGGCGGACGGGCCCGTGACGATTTCGGGTTCGGCGAGCGCCGACGAGCTCAGCATGACGAATGCAGTGGCGGCAACGATGCCACCAACGAGTGACTTGATCATCGATATTCCTCCCAGTTGCAGTTTCTGATTGTTCTTACGCGTCTCGCGCGTTTGGCCCGGCACCTCCCGCCTTGCCCGTCGCGCTTTTTCAGGTGGCCGAATGCCGACCCGATCTCCTCCCTTGCCGCACGGCAACCGAAGTAAAAACTATCATATTATATATAATAAACAAGTATGAGCTGTCGCTTATATATAATAAACAGACTTCGGTCTTTGCTGCGAGCTTCGCCCAGAGGTTGATGGTAGCGCTACCACGACGTAGTGTAAAGTGGCATTTCGCGATGCCTGCAAAGTGCTTTCAGCGGGCCGTGCTCTCGCGGCGCTTGAGCTCGAAGCCGAGGTCGACGACCGGCTCTTGCGGCCGTTTGCCTGCAATCGCCGCGAGCGCCATGGCGACCGACCGCCGGCCGATCTCGTAGCGAGGCGTCCGGATGCTGGTGACCGATGGAAAAGCCACTTCCATCATATCGAGATCGTTGAAGCCTGTGATGCCGATCGTCTTCGGCACCGCGATCGAGGCGCGATGGCACTCGAACAGCACGCCGAGCGCGATATCGTCATTGTTGCAGAAAACCGCGTCGAGCGTCGGCACCTTGGCCAGCGCGTCGCGAAACAGTTCGCGCCCGAGCGTCACGCTGGACGGCACCGGCGTGGTGGTGACCAGCCGCGCGTCGAACAAACCGGCCGCCTCCATCGCCGCGCGATAGCCGGCCAGACGCCGCTGCGAGCGCGGGTCCATGCGCGCGCCGATGAAGCCGATGCGGCGATAGCCCATTTCGATCATATGCTCCGTCGCCGCCTTGCCGCCGTCGAAATGCGAGAAGCCGACCATCATGTCGACCGGATCGGGCCCGGTCTCCATGACCTGAACCACCGGGCAGCCGGCCGTCTCGAGCAGTCTTCGCGACGTCGGCGTCTGGTCGATGCCCGCCACGATCAGCGCCGCGGGGCGCTGCGGGCCGAAAACCTGCAGCAGCCGTTCCTCCTCCAGACCGGAATAATGGGTGTTGCCGAGCTGGATGCGGTAGGAGCTGTCGGACAGGCTGTCATAGATGCCGCGCAGCACTTCGGCAAAGACGCTGTTGGTGAGCGACGGCACCAGCACGCCAAAGACTTCGGCCCGCGCCGAAGCCAGCGCGCGCGCATTCGGGTCGGGCAAATAGCCGAGCTCATCGACGGCCGCCTGGATCTGGCGGCGCAGATCTTCCGAGACACGCTCCGGCTCACGCAGGGCGCGCGATACAGTGATGGCGCCGACACCGGCCTTGCGCGCGACGTCGGCGATGGTCGGACGGCCGCCGCCGCGGCGCGAGCGCGGTTTGGTCACAGCCTTGTCCCGAACGCGGCGCCTTCGCCGAAGCGCGGCCGCGAAATGCTATTCAGCGTCTTTGCCACTGTCGCCATGCCAACCCATGCTTGCCAGAGATTATGGCTGCTGCCGCACCCGCCTGGCGTCGCGCAGCCTTACCCCATTGTCAAGCGAACGGGCCAGAACTGCTGATCGAACTCGGGTAGGTCTCAGTTTGAATTTCGGCTGTGGGTGGATTTGCAGGTGTCTTCTCGTCCATCGCCTCTACGCCGTGCGTCGTCTGCTGCTGCGCCACCTGTCGGCATAGGGCAACGCGAACAAGTACAGACCGCTGAGCATGAGCAAGGCGAGCGGGATCAGCGGCATGAGGTATACCCAGTAGGCGGGCTCCACACCTACGCCCAACGTGATGAAGATGGCGGCGACGACCGCCGTAAAAATGATCGACAGCCAGCGGTGGAATTGCCGAATCCAGTTCATGAGGACCTCCCCTGAAGACGAGCCGAAGCGGATCGGGCGACCCGCTTGGCGACCTTCCTTGCAGCCTTGTTTGATTTGATGGACGTCTTGTTGGCCATTGCGTTCATCGCAGAAGCCTGTTGGTGCCGGCGCGCCTCACTCTATCCGCGCCAGGACCTGCTCCAGGTTCGCAAAGAACCGCTGCCAGCCGTATTTTGCGCCCTGGTAGTACTGTTGCTGATCCGGCCGGAAACCCATCTGCTCCATGCGCAGATGGGTCCCTGTGCTCGTAGGGGTGAGCGTCCACGTGACGACACTTTTGAGATCCTTGGTGTCCCAGCTGTAGGACAGCGACTTGTTGGGCTCGACTGCCTGGACCTGACAGTCGACTGCCCCCCAGTCCGCGCTAAGATTGAAACGGTGACCCTCATCTGGCTTGAAATCGTTCTTCATCAGCCACTCCTCGATCAGGTGCGATTGCGTGAGCGCGCGCCAAATCTTTTCCGGCGGAAAAGCGACCTCTCGTTCGACAACGACGGAGCGCGTTTCGGTCGCAGTATTGGTCATTGGTCCATCCTTTTGAGCAGATCTTCGAGGTCGTCGAACCGGCTTTTCCAGAACCCGGTCATTTGGTTTGTCCAGTCGATCAGCGGGGCCAAGGCGCTGAGCTCCGCGCTATAATGCGTGTTGCGGCCTTCGTGGCGGTCGCGCACCAACCCTGCCTGCTTCAGCACCCCAAGATGCTTTGACACGGCCGGTTGCGAGACCCCGGCCCGAGCCGTCAGGGCCACGACCGTCTGGTCTCCATCGCGACACAGCCGCTCGAAGATGGCCCGTCGCGTCGGATCGGCAAGCGTTCTGAAAAGGATTTCGTGGGGCTGTGGCATCGCAATCGATAACTCATTGGCTATTGATCGATCCAATAACCGACGAGATATGTGTTAGTCAAGCAGGAAGGTGGACCGGCATCCACGTCACAGGGGCCGCCGGCCATATTTTGCTACCGTCGACTGCAGATTACAGTCACCGAGCGTTTCAAGCGCGCTGTTTCCACCATTTGAGCACCCGCATTGCTCGCAGGGTCACCCACTTGGACGGCTTACCAGGGCCGGCGTCGACCTCGAACCATACCTGCCCTTTAGGAGTCCAGTCGAGAGGCCAAGTGCCATCTGCCAGGCACCTGGAGCGGAGGTGAGCGATGGCGTCGGCAAGCCGCAGATCGGGTTCGGCATCAGTAAACATGGATGCGGAACGGAAATAGTCCAGCGCACGCAGTATGTCGTAATGCCAGCGGTTGGGGTGATGGAGACACAGAAACTGATCGTCCGCAGGGTTTCCCGAGCTTAGACGTCGGAAGAGGCTACGCTCCAAAAGGAACGACTCTCCAGATTGGCGAGCTTCTCTGGATTCGGATGTGCCGCCGGTCGCTTTCTCATACTCCAACAGTCCTTCCAGCACATTGATCGTGGTGTGGAACGACGAGCGGATCGAACCATTGGCCCTCTCGCAATTCCAACCGCCGTCATCGAGACGCTCGCCAAGCAGCCGAACAACAATGGATGAAATATCGGCTCCAAAATATGCACCGTCAGCAACAGTTCGCCCGTTGATGCACTCTTCAACTTCCCCCTCCCAATAGGGCTGGCCACCCTCATCCCAGCGCGAGTTGAGGCCAACCAGCTCGACGATCCGCTTCGCACGATCCGACGATGGGTCGAAACCAAACTCGCGAAGCTGCGAGAGCGAAAAGGTTGTTGCCGTCCAAGGCTGGCCGAACCTTTCCCAGTCTTGAGGTTTGAAACCGCGCGGGACAAAAGAGCCTGCCGCCCATTGCCCGTCCTCATCTTGGCAAGCCAGAAGCTTGGCTCCCCAGCCAATGGTTTCGATCTTGGCCCGTTCAGCCGCCCACTCCGGTACCGGAGTATCGAGGAGGTCGCGCATCACCTGCCAGCGGATCGCTGGGTCGGAATCGAGAAGCCAAGCAATCACATCGCCTGCGGCAGTCATCTGAGCCGTCCAGTTGCCAACTTAAAATCAACATTACAGCGTGCATCGCTAGTAGGCACAGCCGACGTCTGCAATGGTGGGCGAAATTCGAACTGAGACACCAACCCGAACTCGCGATCCGTTGCTAAATGACGGCAGATATGCTAGATATTTGGGCATGGTGCTGATTTGCGCCAGCAACCCTCCTTGAGGCGGGTTTTTTGTATGCCTTGCTCGCCGGCTCTGCCTTCGCCAGGCGCGGCAAGTCTCGGGTCCGTTCTCCGCTTCACGCAATCGCCGTGGCGCTGCGCCGTGCCTTCCACAGCAGCAGCACCATGGCCGCTATGTTCAGCAGGTTCCAGGCAATGCCGTTGAGGAACGCGGCGGCATAGGAACCGGTCAGATCGTAAATCCAGCCCGACATCCAGCCGCCGATCGCCATGCCGAAGATCGTCGCCATGATGACGATGCCTACGCGCTGGCCGGCCTCTCGGGCCGGCATGTATTCCCGCACGATGATGGCATAGCAAGGCACGATGCCGCCTTGCGACAGGCCGAAGACCAGCGAGACGACGTAAAGCGAGGCGAGCCCGTCGAAGGGGATGTAGAGCAACAACGACAAGGCTTGCAGCACCGAGCCGATTAGCAGGGTTTTCACGCCGCCGATGCGATCGGCAAGGAAGCCGGACGCCAGCCGGCTGACGACGCCCGCCGCCATCATGATCGACAGCATGTCGGCGCCCCGCGCAACGCCATAGCCGAGGTCCATGCAATAGGCGACGATATGGACCTGAGGCATCGACATCGCCACGCAGCAGCTAAGGCCGGCGACGACGAGCAGCACCTGCAGGGCTGCCGGCGACAGCGATATCGGCTGGACGGGCCGGCTGCCGGGTGAACCGGAAATGGCGGCGCGTGGTGCGCCGCGCCTGAGCAGCAGGATCAGCGGCACCATGGTCACGAGGCAGACGACACCGATCGCGGCATAGGTGAAACGCCAGCCTTCGCTCTGCATGATATAGGGCATAACCATCGGCCAGATCGCCCCGGCGAGATAGCTGCCGGCAGCGGCAGCCGACACCGCGACGCCGCGCCGGCGGTTGAACCAGTGCGAGATGTCGGCGATCAACGGCCCGAAGATCGCCGAGGTGCCGACGCCGATCAAAACACCCTGGACAAGGGTGAACTGCAGCACCGAGGTGGTCAGCGACGCCAGCAGGAAACCGGCACCGAGCGCCACCGAGGCAATGAGCGCCGGTATCCAGTAGCCCATGCGGTCGATGGCGCGACCGATCGCAACATTGCCGACGGCGAAGCCGACCATGGTCGCGGTATAGGGCATCGACGCGGCGGCGCGATCGACGCCGAATTCCGCCTGCATGGCGGGCAGGACCACGACCACCGCCCACATGCCGACACCGCCGATCGTCGACAGCAGCATCGAGATGCCGAGCCGCATCCAGGCATAGGCGCTGTCGATGCCGGGGCTGCTTGCCTGGCTAGAGACGGTTGTGATCAAGGCGTTTCCTGTCCGCGGTTCTGCAAAATCGACCGGTTCAACACCACTATCGGCACATTCGTGGCGCCGTGCAGCGCCACATCACGCAATCCGTGGCTCCAGGGATTTAAGCTGAAATGGAACAGTGGCCGCCGTCCCGGAGTTTTCCATTAACTCACCGATGGAAGGAGGTTGTCATGACCGCGAAAAGGAAATGGTCGGCCGAGGTGAACGAGCACAGCGATGCGCTGGACGTCGAGGAACATGTCTTCGAATCCCACGACCCCAAGAAGATCGCGGCCTCGCTCAAGCGATCGGCCGAGCACAGCGATCGGCGCAAGGCCGAGCCGTTCCAGTCCGCCATGTCGATGCTGAATTTCTACATCAACCGTGCCGGTAAGAACCTGCCGGCCAAGCAGAAGAAAGTGCTGGAGGACGCCAAGGACGAACTGCGCGCAGCGTTTGGGCGTCCGCGAGAAGACTAAGGCGCCGGCAGGAAACTTCGCGGGCGCGACATCCGACGCGCTTTGTCAGCGCGACTTGATGACGCCGTCGGTGTTGGCCAACAGCTTGCGGACCGCGTTGCGCGCCGCATCCGGCCGCTGCAGGCGGATGCTCTTCTCGATCGCCTCGTGCAGCTTCTGCGCATGCTGCAAATCGTCCAGCTCCCGCGTCGTATAGGCGAACAGATGATCGAAAGCCGATTCGATCAGAACGCCGAGCGGCACCAGGAGATCGTTGCCCGAGGCACGCAGGATGGCCAGATGAAAACGCGTATCGGCGCGGGTGCGCTCCTGCAGCGTCGTCGCCTCCCCCATCTCCCGGCAGGCCTGGCTGATCTCGGCCATCTGCTCGTCCGTGCGCCGCATCGCGGCAAAGGCGGTCGCTTCCGGCTCGATGATGTGGCGGAACTCCTGCACCGTTTTCAGGAACACCTCGCGGTCGGGCGATGTCGCGTACCAGGCGAGCACGTCGCGATCGAGCAGGTTCCAGCGCTCTTTCGGCTCGACCCAGCTGCCGATCTTGGGGCGCGAGGCCAGCAGGCTCTTGGCCATCAGCATCTTGATCGCTTCGCGCACCGCCGAGCGGCTGACGTCGAAGGTCTCCGACCACTTGGCTTCGTTGGGCAGGATGGTTCCCGGCGGATAGTCGCCGCGCACGATCCTCAGACCAATCTCATTGGCCAGCGACGCATGCACGCTCGATCCAGGCATGCGCGCCGCATCCGCACGGCGAACGGCGGTCGGGCGCTCGGCGGACGCCGCCTTGGCCGGTGTTTTTCCCTTATTCGGCTTGCCGTCCCGCATGTGCTCACAAAGTCCGGATTCCGAAGACTGTCAAGCACGGGAAAGACCCTGGGTTGGAAACCCGGCCGCCGTGCACAGATCAGCCAGGATCGACGCCCTGTCAGGCCGTCTTGACGTATTTCCGCCAGCTATGCTCAGGACGAAACCCGAGCACGTCCCGCGCTTTGCGGTTGGAGAGCAGCGTCTCGTATTCGCCAAGTTCGCCCTTAACCGGCACGTCAGGATAAAACCGCCTCAGCAGTTCGGCCGTCGGCAGGTCGGACGAAGTGTCGTCGTTGGCGGCGTTGAACACCTGATAGCCGAGCCCGTCCTTCTCGATAGCGCGCAACGTGATCTGGCCGAGATCGCGCGCGTCGATGTAGCTCCAGGCGATCCGCTTGCGGAAACCCGGATCGGCGAACCATTTCGGAAACAGCGAATATTCGTGCGGTTCGATGACGTTGCCGATGCGCAAAGCGTAGATGTCGATGCCGCTGCGCAGCGCGAAGGCACGCGCCGTCTTCTCGTTGACGATCTTGGACAGCGCATAGCTGTCCATCGGATCGACATCATAGTCCTCGTCGAGCGGGAAATGCGTCGGGTCGCGCGGCTCGTTGGCAAAGACCAGGCCGTAAGTTGTCTCGCTGGAAGCGATCACCACCTTGCGGATGCCGAGCTTCACCGCCGCCTCGATGACATTGTAGGTGCCAAGCGCGTTGATGCGGAACACCTCGTTATCGGGCGTGATCATGATGCGCGGGATCGCCGCGAAATGCACCACGGCATCGACCGGCTGCGCGCGCAGCGACGGGTCGAACTCGTGCAGGCCCATATAGCTGGACAGTGCATTGAACACCTGCCCGCTGTCGGTGATATCGGTGATCAGCGTGCGCACCTTGGGATTGTCGAGCGGCTTGGTATCGATGTTGAGCACCTGGCAGCCCTGCTCGACCAGATACTGCACGACATGACGCCCGGCCTTGCCGCTGCCGCCGGTGAACATGATCCGCTTGGTCATTTTGCTCTCCACATTCCGTAGGATTCATGTGTATTGTCAGACAATATGGCATTCCGCAATCGCCTGCCAACCGTCTGCGGCAAAAACCCGCTTCAACAATTCGCCTGCCAAAGCGCAGCGCCGTCATCGACATCAGCAACACAGGACGACACGACATGAACACGACTGCCGCGAGCGAAAAGATCGGCTTCATCGGACTTGGCTTGATGGGCCACGGGATCGCGAAGAACATCGTCGACAAAGCCTATCCCCTGACGTTTCTCGGCCGCAAAAACCGCGCTCCGGCGGAAGACCTGCTCGGCCGTGGCGCAAAGGAAGCGGCGACCTCGCGCGATGTCGCGGCGGCATCCGATATCGTCTTCATCTGCGTCACCGGCTCGCGCGAGGTCGAAGCCATCATCCGCGGACCCGGCGGCCTCAAGGAGGGCCTGAAGAAGGGCTCGGTGGTCGTCGATTGCTCCACCTCGGATCCGACCTCGACCGTAGCGCTTGCCGCCGAACTCAAGGCGCTCGGCGTCGACTATGTCGATGCCCCGCTCAGCCGCACGCCGAAGGAGGCGTGGGAGGGCACGCTCGACGCCATGGTCGGTGCGTCCGACGCGGTCTTTGCCCGGCTGAAGCCGGTGCTCGACACCTGGGCTGGCCGCATCGTCCATATCGGCGACACCGGCGATGGCCACCGCATGAAGCTGCTCAACAATTTCATCTCGCTGGGCTATGCGGCGATCTATTCCGAGGCGCTGGCGCTGGCGCAGAAGGTCGGCATCTCGCCGCCGCGCTTCGACAGCGTCATCCGCAACGGCCGCATGGATTGCGGCTTCTACCAGACCTTCATGCGCTGGACGCTCGAAGGCGACCGCGACGCGCACAAATTCACCATCGCCAACGCCTTCAAGGACCTCACCTATCTCGAATCGATGGCGGGTGCTGCCGGCATCGCCAACCCGCTCGGCAATGCCACGAAGAACGCCTTCGCCGGCGCCTTCGCCGCCGGGCCCGCCGATCAATATGTGCCGATGCTGGCAACGCATATCGGCAAGATCAACGGCGTCGACCTGACACCGAGCAAGGACGGCAAGTAGTAGAAGATTTGAGGTGACCGACCTTAGTGTTTGGTCAAGGCTGGCGCTGCCCCCTCGGCTGCCTGCCGGGCACCCTCATTCCGGAGTAGGCGCGGTCGGCGAAGCGGCCGATCTCCCCCGCAAGGGGGGGGGGAGATTGGACGTCACTTCGGCTTTCGCCAATCGCCAACGTAAGGCAGGGGCAGACGGCGCCAGCCTTGCTGGATGAATTACCGCCGTGACCGTCCGATAACGTCGTCAGTGTTGGCGAGTAGTCTGTGCACTGCCGTGCGGGCTGCAGCCGGCCGCTGGAGACGGATGTTCTTCTCGATGGCCTCATGCAGCGCCTGCGCCCGAGGCTGGTCGCTGGTTTCGCGCGTGACGAAAACGAAGAGGTGGTCGAGCGCCGATTCGATCAGCACGCCGAGCGGCACCAGGAGATCGTTGCCCGAGGCACGCAGGATGGCCAGATGAAAACGGGTATCCGCGCGGGTGCGTTCCGGCAGCGTCGCCGCCTCCCCCATCTCCCGGCAGGCCTGGCTGATCTCGGCCATCTGTTCGTCGCTACGCCGGATCGCGGCAAAGGCGCTGGCTTCCGGCTCGATGATGTGACGAAACTCCTGCACCGTGCGCAGGAACATTTCGCGATCGGGCGCCGTCGCGTACCAGGCGAGCACGTCGCGATCGAGTAGATTCCAGCGCTCCTTCGGCTCGACCCAGCTGCCGATCTTCGGGCGTGAGGCGAGCAGGCTCTTGGCCATCAGCATCTTGATCGCCTCGCGCACGGCCGAGCGGCTGACGTCGAAGGTCTCCGACCATTTAGCTTCGTTGGGCAGGATGGTTCCCGGCGGATAGTCGCCGCGCACGATCCGAAGACCGATCTCGTTGGCCAGCGACGCATGCACGCTCGATCCGGGGATCAGCGCCGCGTCGGCACGGCGAGCGCCGACCGGACGGGCGGCCCGTGCCTTGATCTTGGCCCGTTCCTTGACCGTGGTAAGTCGCTTTTTCGGTCTTGCGTCCGGCATCCACGTTCCCCCGGTGCAGGCTGAACTCAAGGCGCGGCAAAGCAGGAGCGGTTCGCCCCGGCAATGTCGCCTCGCACGTTTCATGAACCGGCGTGACGGGGCGCCCGTCGATCGGACGCCCCGAAAACTGCGAACCTACTTCTGGATGCAGGTGTCGACCGTATCTTTGGTGCACTCGTCGAGACCGGTGAAGACCGGATCGGCGACGGGCTTGCCTTCGACCAGGTCGATCATCACCGAGGGCGCCTTGTAGCCCATCTCGAACGGCCGTTGGCCGACCAGCGCGGTCACCAGACCCTCCTTGGCAATGGCCACTTCATCACCGATCGTATCGGCGGCGCCGATGACGAACTCGTTCTTGGCGATCTTGTCGGCCATCGGCTTGAACAGGTCGCGATAGGGCTGCGGCGCGCCGAACAGCGGCCAGCCGCCCATGATGCCGAAGGCGTCGAGATCGGGATTGGCGGCGAGGATATCGGTCATCGCCTGCACGCCCTTGGCGCCGTCGTCATTGGTGAACACCGGGCAGCCGGCAACTTCGGTCCAGCCGCCCTCGCCGGCGAGCGCCGGGAGATCCTTCTGGCCTGTAAGCGCGTCGCGCATGCCCTGGGCGCGGCGCAGGATGTTGTCGGCCGCCGGATTGCCTTGGATGGTGCAGATCTTGCCGCCATCCGGCTTGCCCTTCTTGATGTACTCGCCGATCTTGTATCCCATCAGGTAGTTGTCGGTGCCGAGATAGGTCTTGCGCAGCCCCGCATCTTCCTTGCTGAGGTCGGCGTCGAGCGTCATGATCGGGATCGACGGATTGGCGCTTTTGATCGTCTGCGCGATCAGCGGCGCGTTGGACGGCGAAATGGCCATCGCCACTGTATCGGGCTTGCTCAGCATGTCCTGAACGATCTGGGCTTCGCCGGCCTCGTCCGAGGTCGATGCCGGGCCGGTGTAGAAGCACTCATACTCCGAGCTGGCATTTTCCTTGTTCCATTTCTGGCAACCCTGGTTGATGGCCTCGAAGAACGGATTGTCGAGCCCCTTCACCACGATGACGAGCTGTTTCTTGGCCAAAGCCGGCCCGGCACCCAACGCCATGACGGCGACGGCGGCGAGCAATAGTGATTTCCTCATGTCAGTCCTCCCTTGAAACAGACGGACACGGCGTGCCCGCCACACAGACCAGCCCGGATCAAGCGATGACAGAGGTTCGTTTCGCGAGCGCTCGTGTCGCCAAGCCGGGCCGATAAGCATTTCCAGATGCGGTAGCAGACCAGCGCGATACGGACGCTGCCAGATCCTCGACCGATAAACCTCCGCCTACTCCGCCCGGCGAGCCGGAACAGGAGATCGGCATAATCTCCTCCGGCGCTTAGCTAATATCGGCTTGCGACGAACGTCAATTGCTATTTGTCCTACAAAACGGATTTTTCGAAAGAAGCCGCTGTTGACGCCAAGGGGGCATGTGCGTAAATGGGCGAAAGCGCTGTTTCCGGGAGGGGCCGGGAAAGAGCGAGGGCCGCGGCAGAACCGCCGGCCGAAAGCACGGGGAGGAAGCAGTCTGGTGTCGGTTCTCGAACTCACCAATATCTCGAAACATTTCGGCGCCATCCAGGCTGTCAACGACGTTTCGCTCTCGATCGAGGCCGGACAGGTGGTCGGCCTGATGGGCGACAACGGCGCCGGCAAGTCGACGCTGGTCAAGATGATCGCCGGCAATTTCCCCCCGAGCCATGGCACGATGCAGATGGACGGCAAGGATCTGATCCTGCACAAGCCGGTGGAGGCGCGCCAGCACGGCATCGAGATCGTTCATCAGGACCTCGCGCTGTGCAACAATCTGACGGCCGCCGCCAATGTTTATCTCGGACGCGAGCTGCGCCGCGGCATCGGCCCGTTTCGCATCCTCGACTACGCCGCGATGTACAAGCGCGCCGGCCAGATCTTTGCCGAGCTGAAATCCGAGACCCGCCCGCGCGACCTGGTCAAGCAGATGTCGGGCGGCCAGCGGCAAGCGGTGGCGATCGCCCGCACCATGCTTTCGCAAGCCAAGATCGTGCTGATGGACGAGCCGACGGCGGCGATCTCGGTCCGGCAGGTCGCCGAGGTGCTGAACCTGATCCGCCATCTGCGCGACCAGGGCATTGCGGTCGTGCTGATCAGTCACCGCATGCCAGACGTCTTTGATGTTGCCGATCGCGTCATCGTCATGCGGCGCGGCCGCAAGGTCGCCGACAAGACGATCGCGTCGAGTTCGCCCGAGGAAGTCACCGGGCTCATTACCGGCGCCATCGAACAGGTTTGATGTCAGCGGGTTCCACCACGCAAGCAAATAAAGGTCGACGATGGCAGTAACTCTTGACCAGACGATCGCGCAGAAACAGCACACTTTGCTGAGCAGGGTGTTTGCCAGCCAGACCTTCTGGGTGGTGATCGCGGTCATCCTCGCCTGTCTGTTCCTGTCCGTGGCCACGGATTCCTTCGCCACGACCAAGAACCTGTACAACATCACCCGCAACGTCACCTTCGTCGCCATTGTTGCGCTCGGCATGACATTCGTCATCATCACCGGCGGCATCGACCTGTCGGTCGGCTCGGTGCTTTGCCTGTGCTCGATGGTGCTGGCCGTCACCATGCATGCCGGCTACGGCATCGAGGTCGGCATCGCCGCTGCGATCGCGACAGCGCTGATTATCGGCGCCTTCAACGGCATTTTGATCGCCTATCTCGGCTTTCCGCCCTTCGTGGTGACGCTCGGAATGCTGTCGATCGCCCGCAGCCTGGCCATGGTCGCCTCCAACAACACCGTCGTCTTCCAGTTCGGGCCCGATCACGACAAGCTTCTGGCGTTGGGCGGCGGCGCCTGGGTGTTCGGCATCGCCAATCCGGTGCTCTACACCATCTTGCTGGCGCTGATCACCGGCTTCGTGCTGCGCTGGACGAAATTCGGCCGGCACATCTTCGCCATCGGTGGCAACGAGCATGCGGCGACGCTGACCGGCGTTCCGGTGCGCCAGATCAAGGTCGCGGTCTACATGATCTCGGCGCTGGCAGCGGGCGTTGCCGGCATCATCCAGACCGGCTGGCTGGGCGCCGTCACCACCAATCTCGGCAACGGCATGGAGCTTCAGGTTATCGCCGCCACCGTCATCGGCGGCGCCAATTTGGCGGGCGGCATGGGTACGGCCTTTGGCGCCGTCGTCGGCGCAGCGCTGATCGAGGTGATCCGCAACAGTCTCGGCCTGCTCGGCATCAATGCGTTCTGGCAAGGTACCTTTATTGGCGGCGCTATTCTGATGGCGGTCCTGTTCGACCGGCTACGCAATTTCAGGCGCAACGAATAGGACCATGATCCCGAACCGAAGGTCCGCGCCGGCGAAAGCGGCGCTGACCGTCGGTTCGGATAAGATCATTGTCAAACAAAAGACAGTCTGATGGTGAAATCCCTCTTCAGCCTCGACGGACGGCTGGTGCTGATCACCGGTTCCGGCCAGGGAATCGGCTTTGCCCTGGCGCGGGGCCTTGCCGAGCATGGCGCGAGCGTGGTGCTGAACGGCCGCGATCCGGGCAAGGTCGCTGGTGCGGTGGCAAGGCTGGGCGACGCCGGCTTCAAGGCGCATGCCTCGATCTTCGACGTGACCGATTTTCATGCGGTCGATGAAGACATTGCCCGGATCGAGGCCGAGATCGGCGCCATCGACATCCTCGTCAACAATGCCGGCGTGCAGTTCCGCGCGCCGCTCGAGGATTTTCCCGAGGAGCAGTGGGAGCGCCTGTTCAAGACCAATGTCTCGGGCGCCTTCCACGCCGGCAAGGCGGTGGCCCGGCACATGATTCCGCGCGGCAAAGGCAAGATCATCAACATCGGTTCGGTGCAAAGCGAGCTCGCCAGAACCGGCATCGCGCCCTACACGGCGACCAAGGGCGCGATCAGGAACCTGACCAGGGGCATGTGCGCCGACTGGGCGAAACACGGCCTGCAGATCAATGCCATCGCGCCCGGCTATTTCCGCACCGAGATGAACCAGGCGCTGGTCGACAATCCGGAATTCTCCACCTGGCTGGAGAAGCGCACGCCGGCCGGGCGCTGGGGCAATGTCGATGAACTGATCGGCGCCGCAGTCTTCCTGGCGTCGGATGCATCGTCCTTCGTCAATGGCCACACGCTTTATGTCGACGGCGGCCTGACCGCGTCGGTTTGAGAGGTGGCGCCTTCCCCTTCTCCCCTTGTGAGGGCTTTGCACGGGGAGCGAAGTGGAGTTCGGTGGTCAGTGGGGGCCTTTTTGAAGGCCGGCAGAGCGGTTTTCCGCGGCCCTTGCGAGGCCTTTGTCGGTTTAGGCAGCCATCCTGCCGGATTGTGGACGCACTCCTCCCTCATGTCCGCCTCTCATCGGGTGGATAGAGGACGCCAATCATGGTGCGCAGATTGTAAGCGCAGGCGGCCAGTATGC
>NZ_RZPG01000024.1:0-110150 GCF_004022765.1 Mesorhizobium sp. M6A.T.Cr.TU.014.01.1.1 | reverse complement strand
GCATACTGGCCGCCTGCGCTTACAATCTGCGCACCATGATTGGCGTCCTCTATCCACCCGATGAGAGGCGGACATGAGGGAGGAGTGCGTCCACAATCCGGCAGGATGGCTGCCTAAACCGACAAAGGCCCCGCAAGGGCCGCGGAAAACCGCTCTGCCGGCCTTCAAAAAGGCCCTCACTGACCACCGAAATCCACTTCGCTCCCCGTGCAAAGCCCTCACAAGGGGAGAAGGGAAGGGCCTGACCTGGCCATATCACGTCCGTACCTTGACTCCGCGCCCGATTTCCTGTCTACACGCCGCGAATTCCGCGACGAGTATCCCTCCGAGCAAGCCGACCGGGACGCCGAAACCTCGTTGAGGTGACGTGCTGTAAATCGATCCTGGAGGCCAACATCCGGCAGCGCTGTGCGCCCCCGGGTGCTTTTTGGCTTTGGACTTTTGCTCGGACTGTTTGGACACTGGGCGCGAACGCATTACCTCTCGGGCATCATCCGGGTGCCAGGGAAAAGGAAAAAGAATGTTTGAATCGCTACAGGAGCGTCTTGGCTCGATCCTGAACGGCCTCACCGGCCGCGGTGCCCTGTCCGAGGCCGATGTCTCGGCGGCGCTGCGCGAGGTGCGCCGTGCGCTGCTCGAGGCAGACGTGGCGCTGGAAGTGGTGCGTTCCTTCACCGACAAGGTGCGCGAGAAGGCCGTCGGCGCTGCTGTGGTGAAGTCGATCAAGCCGGGCCAGATGGTCGTCAAGATCGTCCATGACGAGCTGGTCGAGATGCTGGGCGCCGAGGGCGTCGCCATCGACCTCAACGCACCGGCTCCGGTCGTCATCATGATGGTTGGCCTGCAGGGCTCCGGCAAGACGACGACATCGGCCAAGATCGCCAAGCGCCTCAACGAGCGTCAGAACAAGAAGGTCCTGATGGCCTCGCTCGACACGCGGCGTCCCGCCGCGCAGGAGCAGCTCCGTCAGCTCGGCGAGCAGGTCAAGGTCGCCACGCTGCCGATCGTCGAGGGCCAGACGCCGGTCGACATCGCCCGCCGCGCCGTGCAGGCGGCAAAGCTCGGCGGCCATGACATCGTGATCCTCGACACCGCCGGCCGCACCCATATCGATGAGCCGCTGATGGTCGAGATGGCCGACATCAAGAAGGTGTCGTCGCCGCACGAGATCCTGTTGGTCGCCGATTCGCTGACCGGCCAGGACGCCGTCAATCTGGCGAAAAGCTTCGATGAGCGCGTCGGCATCACCGGCCTGGTGCTGACCCGCATGGATGGTGATGGCCGTGGTGGTGCGGCACTTTCCATGCGCGCCGTCACCGGCAAGCCGATCAAGCTGATCGGCACCGGCGAGAAAATGGACGGGTTGGAGGAATTCCATCCCAAGCGCATCGCCGACCGCATCCTCGGCATGGGCGACATCATCAGCCTCGTCGAAAAGGCTGCCGAAAACATCGACGCCGAACAGGCGGCGGCGATGGCCAAGAAGATGCAGTCGGGCAAGTTCGACCTGAACGACCTTGCCGGCCAGCTTCAGCAGATGTCGAAGATGGGCGGCATGGGCGGCATCATGGGCATGATGCCGGGCATGGGCAAGATGAAGGACCAGATGACCGCCGCCGGTCTCGACGACAAGATGTTCGGCCGCCAGCTCGCCATCATCTCGTCGATGACCAAGGCCGAGCGCGCCAACCCCGACATTCTGAAGCACTCGCGCAAGAAGCGCATCGCCGCCGGCTCCGGCACCGATGCGGCCGAAATCAACAAGCTCCTGAAGATGCACCGCGGCATGGCCGACATGATGAAGGCGATGGGCGGCAAGGGCAAAGGCGGTGGCCTGATGCGCGGCATGATGGGCGGCCTTGCGCAGAAGATGGGCCTCGGCGGCATGATGCCAGGGGGTATGGGCGGCCCGGGCGGCATGATGGGCGGCGGCATGCCGGACCTGTCCAAGATGGACCCCAAGCAGCTCGAAGCCTTGCAGAAGCAGGCGCAGGCAGCCGGTCTCGGCGGCATGAAGGGTCTTCCCGGCGGCCTTCCCAGTGGTGGTGGCGGCCTGCCCGGGCTGCCCGGCGGCATGAAGCTTCCTGGTTTGGGCGGTGGCGGGCTGCCCGGACTCGGCAAGAAGAAGTGAGGGCGCCATGAACGAAGAAAAGGACATGGCCGACGCACGTGCGGCGCTGGTCGACTACCGCGCCTCGATCGACAACATCGACGCGGCGCTCATCCACATGCTGGCCGAGCGTTTCCGCCGCACCAAGGCGGTCGGCGTGCTGAAGGCGTCGCACGGCCTGCCGCCGGCCGATCCGGCGCGGGAGCAGCAGCAGATCGCCCGCCTTCGCCAACTGGCGAAGGACGCCCATCTCGACCCGGATTTCGCGGAGAAGTTCCTGAACTTCGTCGTCCGCGAAGTGATCCGGCATCACGAGCAGATCGCCGCATCAAACGGCGTTACGAAAACCGGCTGACAACAATCATAAACCCCGATCAACGAAAATAAGAGTTTTAGGAGAAAAGAAATGCCACTGAAAATCCGACTGGCCCGTGCGGGCTCGAAGAAGCGTCCCTATTACCACGTCGTCGTCGCCGACGCCCGTTCGCCGCGCGACGGCCGTTTCATCGAGTCGCTCGGCTCGTGGAACCCGCTGCTCCCCAAGGACGGCGAGCGCGTCAAGGTCGACGCCGACCGCGTCAAGCATTGGCTTGAGCACGGCGCCCAGCCGACTGACCGCGTGCTGCGCTTCCTCGACGAGGCCGGCATTGCCAAGCGAGAGGCCCGCTCCAACCCGAAGAAGGCCGAGCCCGGCAAGAAGGCGCAGGAACGCGCCGCACTTCTGAAGAAGGCGCAGGAAGACGCAGCCGCCGCTGTTGCCGCCGCGGCAGCCGCGCCGGCCGAGGCGGAAGCCGCGACCGCCGAATAATTCTTTCTATCCCCTACGAAACGGCGGGCGCTTTTGTCCGCCGTTTTGCTGTTTCGTCCGACTTATGACGTGGCCCGATCAATAGCCTTCCGGGCAGCGGGCGATGTAGACACGCCCATTGCGACCGCGATAGCGGCACTGGCCGCTTTCCGTGGCACGACCGATCAGTGCGCCGGCGACGGCGCCGACAGCACCACCGACCAGCGCACCTCCAACTGCGTCATCGGCCACTGCAGCACCGACCGCAGCGCCGCCCAGGCCACCGACCGCAGCGCCCTGTTCTGTCCGGGAGCAGGCTGCGAGCGAGGTTGCCAATACCATCAGGACTACCAGTTTCTTCATTGTCGTTCCTCCCAAAACGGGGGTTTTCCGTCCTCACCGCCACATCTCCTAACTCGCAACCGGGCGATTTGATCCAAAGGCAACGAAGAAGGGCAGCGGCTGAAAGCGCCCTCTCTGGTGGCGCGACCGCCATAGAACGGCTTTCGAGACCGCCGCTTAACGCGTGAAAGGGATCAGCGCGCGCACCCTGGGATCGCGCAGGAAAAGGCCGCCCCACAGGATGACGCCGAGATAGACGCCGAACAGTGTGTGCGAGAATAGCGGGCTGCCGATACGTATATGGGTCGCGATCGCGCCGCCGAGATAGGCGGTGAGCAGGATGGCGCCGAGCACCGCGGTGCGCGGCACCGCATAGAGCGCGGCCGAGACCAGCCCGATGACGCCGAGCATGCGCGAGACGTTGGGATCGGCCGGCCAGCCGAGCTCAACCATGGTCTGGGTGACGATATCGAGCGGCGGCAGCTTGATGACGCCGTCGAAGATCATGAACAGCACGATGAGGGCGCTGAGCCCGCGGCCGGTCCACAGCGCGCGCGGCGTGACGGATGCTGTTGGAGAAATGGTCATTGATGTTCCCTTCGGCTGTTTTGAGCACTGATCCTCTTAGCCAGGACCCGAACCAAGGACGCGGCGCGCGACGGCGATCCGACACGCCTACGATTTTTTGGATGCACGGTGCTGCGATGGGCGCGGGAACAAACCCTAGGAGAAATAGAACTTTTCGGCAGGGATCATTTTCGGTGGCGCCTCGCCGAGCGCCTCGAACACCGAAATTTCACAGACGCGGCACAGGCCGTCGAGGGCGAGATCGTTGGCCTCGGTGCCGAACGGATCCTCGAGCTCTTCCGAAAGCGCGTCGAGGCCGAAGAAGGTGTAGGCGATCAGCGCCGTGAACAGCGGCGTCGCCCAGCCGGCCGTCGAAGCGAGCCCAAACGGCAGCAGCAGGCAGAAGATATAGGCGGTGCGCTGCAGGAGCAGCGTGTAGGCAAACGGAAGCGGTGTTCCCATGATGCGCTCGCAGCCGGCCTGCGCTGCGGCGATTTCAGCCAGGCGCTCGTCGAGGATGCGATAGCCCATGACGTCGATCGCCCCGGACTTGTACAGCGCGGCGGCTCGCTCGCCCATCCGCCGCACCATGGCGTCGGGCGGGTTGGCCGCCCTGGCGGCACTTTCGGCTTCGTCGCCGATGAACGCGCGTGCATCCGACGTGGCGTCCACCCGCCTGAGCAGGCCGCGCAGGAAGTGGCAGAAGGCGATCGCCTCCATCAAGAAGCCACGCAGTTCCGCCCGGTTTTCGATCAGCCCGGTGCTGGCACGTGCCAGATTGCGGATGTCGAAGACAAGCTGGCCCCACAGCTTGCGCGCCTCCCACCAGCGGTCATAGGCGGCATTGTTGCGGAAGCCGAGATAGATCGACAGCGCCACACCGAGCAAGGCGAACGGCGCAGGGCCGGCATTGCCGAAATCGAGCTTCAGCGCCCTGACCGCCAGCACCACCAGCGCGCCATAGACGCCGAAGCCGAAGATTTGCGGCAGGATGCGCGGCACTACCGAGCCGCGCATGATGAAGAACAGATGCAAGAATCCCGGCCGCGGGCGAACGATCATCGAAACCCCTTTCACGGACCGACAATGGTCCTGATCGGTTACATTGTGCGATGCAGTACACGAACAAGCCCGGCCGCCAGCGACATGGCGATGTCGTCTTGCCGGTTTGGGGCAAAGTAAATTATCGAAAATCCGCAAGACATTCGGGAGCAAATCGATGGCCGGCGAGACCGATCTGAAAAAACTGCTGGCGACGATGGCGCCGGAATTGCGACCCGGCATCCATGTCTTCGCCAAACTGCCGCCCGATGCGCCCATGCCAGACAGCCTCGAGCCGGTGATGCTGTTTCGCGAGCGCGAGGGCACGACGGTGATCGCGCTTGAAGCGAAAGCCAAGGCCGCTGGCCTGGAAACCGTCTTCCGCTGCCGGATGGTGACGCTGAACATCCATTCGTCGCTGGAGGCGGTAGGCTTCCTCGCCGCCATCACCACGCGTCTGGCCGCCGCCGAAATCGGCGTCAATCCGGTCTCGGCCTTCTATCAAGACCATTTGTTCGTCCCGGTCGACCGGGCGGAGGAGGCGATAGATGTGCTGCGGAGGCTGGCGGAGGAGAATCGGGGGGTGACTACCTTTCCCCCGTGAGCTGGGAGAAGGGAGCTATCCGGCCGAAGACCGAGCCCGCGTCCGCGGGCCGCCGGCTGTCCGGCGCCCCCGCGGAGGGCCCGCCGCGGCAGCGGCGATACGGCCCGTGAGCGAAAACTAAGCCGCCTTCTTCTTCGGCTGGATCAGTCCGCGCTCGATCAGCAATTCGGCGATCTGCACCGCGTTGAGTGCGGCGCCCTTGCGCAGATTGTCGGAGACGATCCACATCGACAGGCCATTGTCGATGGTCGAATCTTCGCGAATGCGCGAGATGAAGGTGGCATCCTCGCCGGCCGAATCCAGCGGCGTGATGTAGCCGCCGTCCTCGCGCTTGTCGAGAACCTGACAGCCCGGCGCCTCGCGCAGAATCTCACGTGCCTCATCGGCGGTGATCGGCTTTTCGAACTCGATGTTGACCGCTTCCGAATGGCCGATGAACACCGGCACGCGCACGCAGGTCGCCGTCAGCTTGATCTTGGGGTCGAGCATCTTCTTGGTCTCGGCCACCATCTTCCACTCTTCCTTGGTGAAGCCGTCGTCGAGGAAAACGTCGATATGCGGGATGACGTTGAAGGCGATGCGCTTGGTGAACTTCTTGACGTCGACCTGATCGGCGACGAACACGGCCCGGGTCTGCGTGAACAGCTCGTCCATGCCTTCCTTGCCGGCGCCGGAGACCGATTGATAGGTGGCGACGACGACACGCTTGATGGTGGCGAAGTCGTGCAGCGGCTTCAGCGCCACGACCAACTGCGCCGTCGAGCAATTCGGATTGGCGATGATGTTCTTGCGCGTGAACAGCGAAATCGCGTCCGGGTTCACTTCCGGCACGATCAGCGGCACGTCCTGGTCATAGCGGAAGGCCGACGAATTATCGATGACGACGCAGCCCTGCTTGCCGATCTTCGGCGACCATTCCTTCGAGACATTGCCGCCGGCCGACATGATGCAGATGTCGGTGTCGGAAAAATCATATTGGTCGAGCGTCCTGACCTTCAGCGTGCGGTCGCCGAACGACACTTCCGTGCCCTGGCTGCGCCGCGAGGCCAGCGCCACCACTTCGCTCACCGGAAAGCCGCGCTCTTCCAGTATGTTGAGCATTTCCCGGCCCACATTGCCCGTGGCGCCGACGATTGCAACTTTGAAACTCATCGAAATCTCCTGTCCTCTCCGCTCGGTTTTTGGAGAAAACCCGCCGGCCGATGCGGGTTTCAACCCCCGGGCCGGACCCGGGAGAGGGTGGTTAGGCCAAGGGAACTCAGACCGTTTTAGCGGTCGTTTTAGCCGTAGTTTTGCTGGAACGAGGAGACGCGCCGACGCGCCCGGCCCAATGGTTTGCATTGCGGCCGGGGAGGTCGAATGCAAGAAGCGCCATCAAAAGGCCGCGCATCGAAACTATCCCGTTCGGTGCCGGCTTTTACGCGGTTTGCGTAAAGAGTCAATCGCGACGAGCGAGGCGGCAACGCAATCGCGAGGTTGAATAGCCCGCCCCTTTTTGGGCGTTTGCGCTGCCCCTCACCCTTACCCTCTCCCCGTGAAAAACGGGGAGAGGGGTCGCCGGCGTTGCGGCTAAGCCTCTTCTCCCCGTTCTTCACGGGGAGAAGATGCCGGCAGGCAGATGAGGGGCAGCGCCGACATTGACAATTGATCGCGGTTTTTTGCGCACCCTGTACAATGATGGTCGCGCGAAGTACGAACGGCCAAGATTGTTTGGCTGGCGCTGCCGGCCCCGGCATGCGCTCCGATGAGCACAGACCTTGAATTCCGAAAGAAGCATATGTCCAATTTCGAAGCTATTGTCCCCGCGCTGGCAAAGGCGCTGGAAAACCGCGGCTATGTCGAGCTGACGCCGGTGCAGAAGGCGGTTCTCGATCTCGGGCAGGCCGATGCGCTGGTTTCGGCGCAGACCGGCTCCGGCAAGACCGTCGCCTTCGGGCTGGCTCTGGCGCCGACCCTTCTGGATGGCGCCGAACGCTTTTCCCATGCCGCGGCACCGCTGGCGCTGGCTGTCGCGCCGACGCGGGAACTGGCCCTTCAGGTGACGCGCGAGCTGGAATGGCTCTACGAACTGACCGGCGCAGCGATAGCGTCCTGCGTCGGCGGCATGGACATGCGCACCGAGCGGCGCACGCTGGAACGCGGTGCCCACATCGTCGTCGGCACGCCTGGCCGACTGCGCGACCACATCACTCGGCATTCGCTCGACATGTCGGCGCTGAAGGCAGTGGTGCTCGACGAGGCCGACGAGATGCTCGATCTCGGCTTTCGCGAGGATCTCGAATTCATTCTCGACGCTGCCCCAGCCGAGCGCCGCACGCTGATGTTTTCGGCCACCGTGCCGCGCTCCATCGCCACGCTGGCCAAGGGCTACCAGCGCGATGCGGTGCGCATCTCGGCCTCCGGCGAGGAGAAGCAGCATCTCGACATCGAATACCGGGCGCTGAGCGTGGCCCAGGCCGACCGGGAAAACGCCATCATCAACGTGCTGCGCTATTACGAGGCGAAGAACGCACTGGTGTTCTGCAACACGCGCGCTGCCGTCAATCACCTGACCGCGCGCTTCAACAACCGCAACTTTTCCGTCGTGGCGCTTTCGGGCGAACTGAGCCAGAACGAGCGCAGCCACGCGCTGCAGGCGATGCGCGACGGCCGCGCAAAAGTCTGCATCGCCACCGACGTGGCGGCGCGCGGCATCGACCTGCCCAACCTCGAACTGGTGATCCACGCCGACCTGCCGACTAACCCGGAGACGCTGCTGCACCGAAGCGGACGGACGGGGCGGGCGGGACGCAAAGGCGTCAGCGCGCTGATCGTGCCCAACAGTGCCCGCAGGCGCACCGAACGCCTGCTGCAAAGTGCCGGCCTTGCGGCGACATGGGCAAGCCCGCCTTCAGCCGACGACGTCCTGCGCCGCGACGACGAGCGCATCCTCGCCGACCCGGTTTTCACCGAGCCCGTTTCGGACGACGAGCGCGGCTTCGTCAATGCGCTTCTCGACCAACGTGGCGCCGAACTGGTGGCGGCGGCCTTCGTGCGTCTCTGCCGCTCCAGCCGCTCGGCGCCCGAGGATCTTTTGGACGTCGCTCCGTTCACGCCGTCGGGTGACAAGTTTGCGCGCAGGGACGAGGCGCCAAGCCGCCGCGACGATTTCGGCGAGAGCGTCTGGTTCTCGCTGTCGGTGGGGCGCCGGCAGAATGCCGAGCCACGCTGGCTAATCCCGATGCTGTGCCGGACAGGCGGCATCAGCAAGCGTGAGATCGGCGCCATCAAGATGCAGCCGGAGGAAACCTTCGTGCAGATCGCGGCCGACTGGGCCGACCGGTTTCTCCAGGCGATCGGGCCCGACCGCAAGCTGCAGAACAACATCGCGGTGAAGCGGCTGGACGGCATGCCCGACCTGTCGCGCGCCGGCTATCAGGAACCACGGCCGGACAAGAAACCGCACCGTGGCAAGCGGACGTTCGACCAGAACGCGCCCAAATTCGAGAAGCGCGCGGCGCCGGCCGGACAGCGCGATGCCGCGCTCGAGGCAAAGCCCTGGGCGAAGAAGCCGGGCAAGCCGAAGTTCGAGACCAGCGGATCGCCGAAACACAAGAAAGCGAAGAAGCGGCCGGGTTAGGTCCTCGACACGGTGATTCCGTCAGGCCGATACGACGCGAACGTCGACAGTTCCTTTCTATAGCAGAGACCCTGGGATCTATGCGGTAACAGGAAGAAGACCGTAGCGTCGGCGATCCTTCGCGCCCCCCTCTGTCCTTCCGGACATCTCCCCCACAAGGGGGGAGATTAGATGTCACCTCGGCTTTCGCCAATCTCAAACGTTGAAAGAGGGCAGGACGGCGAGGCTGCCGATCTCCCCCCTTGTGGGGGAGATGTCCGGCAGGACAGAGGGGGGCGCTGTCCCGCCGACGCCTCCCGCAAAGTTCTCCACCACCGCATTGTCGTGACACAGGTCGATGCACTGCATTTCGCAGACACCCCTTGCGATCCGCCGCAACTCTAGACAGTCTGGGCGAGACGCGAATGGGGGTGGGCAAGCATGCGCGGCGAGGTTCTTCACTATGACGAGACCCAAGGCTTCGGTTTCATCACCGGAGCGGACGGCAACCGCTATAGCTTCGCGCGCGAGAATCTGCGCCGCGAGACGTCGGTGGCCAAGGGCGCGCTCGTTGAGTTCCAGCCGGGTGGCGGGCATGCGCGCGATGTCTTTTCGATTAACGCCCAGACGGCTGCGGCCGGTGCTCCTGCTGCTGCGGCCGCGCCCTCTCGGACCGGCAACGCGCCTGAAGCGCCTAAGCCGCAACATTTCGGCCGTTTCGCTGAAAATGGTCCCGCCACCGGCCTGTGGAGCTACTTCTGGCGAGGTCTGACTGAAAATTACTTCAATTTCGCCGGACGTGCCCGCCGCAAGGAATATTGGGGTTATTTCCTGTTCTGGACGATCGCGCTGACCGTGGTCGTCGGCATCGGCCTCTTCATCGACGACGCCATGGGCAACATTGACGACTTGCCGGCAGTGACGGTCGGCCTTTGCGGCGCGTTTGTGCTGGCGACAATCCCGCCATGGATCGGACTGAACGTGCGGCGCCTGCATGACATCGGCTTGACCGGCTGGCTTTTTCTGGCGGTTCTCATCCCGACGATCGGCTGGCTGATCATCCTGGTCTTCGCGCTGATCCCGACGCAGGCCCGTGAAAATCAGTGGGGCCCGGTGCCGGCGGGCGTCTAGCTTAAAACGTGTACCTTGCAACTGACTACAACTCTTGATAGTATCAAGGCGGCACAGTATTTGGGGGCAAGGCAATGCGCGGCGCGGTTTATCATTATGACCAGGATCAGGGTTTTGGATACATCAATGGGGCCGACGGCAAGCGTTACATCGTCGGGCATGAGGATCTGAGTCCCGGCGTGGCGTTGGTCAGAGGCGCGCCCGTCGAGTTTCAGCCGGACGATGGGACTGCGCGCGCCGTCATTGCAGGAAGGCCAAGCGCTGCCAAATCCCGCAACCTCATTCCCCGTGGCGTTGAACCTGCCCAATCCACCACCGGATTATGGACGTATTTCTGGCGCGCATTCAAAGTGAGACATGTCAGCTTCACCGGCCGTGCCCGCCGCAAGGAATTTTGGGGCTTTTTTCTGTTCACGCTGATCGTGTTCTTCGCGCTTTTTGCGTTCGGCGTTCTCATCGATGCAGCGATCACAGCTATCGTAGGCGACCTGGAATTTGGAGCTTTGGGTTATGCGCCAGCCTTCGTGTTCCTGCTTCTGACTGTCTTGCCGTGGTTTGCCCTTATGGTACGACGCCTGCACGACATCGGCCTGAGCGGCTGGTTCGTTTTGCTGTACTTCGTTCCCGGCTTCAACACGCTGGGTGTGTTGGCCCTTGGGCTTATCCCATCCAAGGTCGGCGAAAACCCTTGGGGGCCGGTGCCGGCGGGCGTCAGGATTTAATCGCGATCGCCTTCAGCGCCTCGCCGGACAGCCTGAGAAAGACTTTCTGGCCATGGCGGTCGGCACCAAGCCCGTCGTAGAAGCGTAGCGCACCTTCGTTCCAGTCCTCGGTGGTCAGGTCGATGCGGCCGATGCCTTCGCGCAGGCAATGGCCGGCGAGAAATGCCATCAGAGCCCGACCGACACCGGCATTGCGGACGTTTTCCCGCACGAACAGATCCTTGAGGAACAGCAGCCGTTCGAGATCGATGCCGGGATGTGCGATCGCAACCGACGCAAGCCCGCAAATCTCGCCCTCGGCGAAGGCGAGTGCGAAATGCGGATAGGCCGGGCTTTCCTGGTCAAGCCATTTCTGCGAGGCAGACAGAGCCCGGTCGGCATCGATCGGCGGCTGCCGGTAATGCACCGCCATCTCGCACAGCATGGTGGCGAGTGCAGCCGCATCCCCGGTCGTCGCCCAGCGGACGTCGACCGCCACAGGCTCAGCCCAGGAACTTGGCGATGATCGCATCGCCCATCTCGGTGGTGCCGACCTCGGTCATCCCTGGCGAATGAATATCCCTGGTGCGCAGGCCGTCGTCGAGCACGGCGGCGATGGCGCTTTCCAGACGGTCTGCTTCGGTTACCATGCCGAAGGAATAGCGCATGCACATGGCGAAGGAGGCGATCATGGCGATCGGATTGGCGATGCCTTTGCCTGATATGTCGGGCGCCGAGCCATGCACCGGCTCGTAGAGCGCCTTGCGCTTTTTCGTCTTGGCATCCGGCGCGCCGAGCGATGCCGACGGCAGCATGCCGATCGAGCCGGTCAGCATGGCGGCGATGTCGGACAGCATGTCGCCGAACAGATTGTCGGTGACGATGACGTCGAACTGCTTGGGCCAGCGCACCAACTGCATGCCGCCGGCGTCCGCCAGCATGTGGTCGAGCTTGACGTCGGCATAGCGCGCCTTGTGGGTCTGGGTGACGACCTCGTTCCACAAAACGCCTGACTTCATCACATTGCGCTTTTCCATCGAAGTGACGTGGTTCTTGCGGGTGCGCGCCAATTCGAAGGCAACACCCGAAATGCGCTCGATCTCGAACGTGTCGTAGACTTGCGTGTCGATGCCGCGTTTCTGGCCGTTGCCGAGATCGATGATCTGCTTGGGCTCTCCGAAATAGACGCCGCCGGTGAGTTCGCGCACGATCAGAATGTCGAGACCCTCGACCACGTCCTGCTTGAGCGAGGAGGACGCCGCCAGCGCTGGATAGCAGATGGCCGGCCTGAGATTGGCGAACAGCTCCATATCCTTGCGCAGCCGCAGCAACCCGGCTTCCGGGCGCACTTCATAGGGCACCGCATCCCATTTCGGCCCGCCGACGGCGCCGAACAGCACCGCGTCGGCGGCCATCGCCTTGGCCATGTCGGCATCGGAAATCGCCGCGCCATGCGCGTCATAGGCGCAGCCGCCGACGAGCCCCTCATCGGTGACGAAACCACTGCCGAGCTTGTCGTTCATGGCTGATATCAGCTTCTTCACCTCGGCCATGGCCTCGGGGCCGATGCCGTCGCCGGCGAGCAGGAGAAGATTTTTCGAAGCCATCAGAACCATCCTAATTGTGGCGCATGACCCCGAAATCGGAATCGATTTCGGAAAGGATCATGCGCAGAAACAAAATTCTACAGCGTCCTTTGCGCGTCCAAAAGGACGCGCGGCGCTGTCGTGAGCCGCGGCCTTGCTAAACGCCAAGCGGGCTATGCGCAAGCGTTTGGTTCAGAGCATCTTTGGCGATCCTTGGCGCCCCGCACCGACGCGCTCAGGCCGTGCGCTTGAGTGCCGTCACCTCGATCTCGATCTTCATTTCCGGCTTGTTGAGCTGGCAGACGATCATCGTCGCCGCCGGCCTGATGTCGCCAAAGGCTTCGCCGAGGATCGGAAAGACGATGTCCACGAAAGCCGCGTCGGTGATGTAGTAATGCGCCCGCACCACATCGGCCATCTCGAAGCCGCCGTCCTGCAACGCCTTGGCGATCGTCGCCAGGCAATTGCGCGTCTGCGCCTCGACCGTCTCCGGCATCGACATGGTCGCATAGTCGTAGCCGGTCGTTCCGGAAACGAAACACCAGTTGCCCTGCACCACGGCGCGCGAATAACCGGCGGCCTTCTCGAACGGCGAGCCGGTAGAGATCAGTTTTCGCATGGTCCTTCCCTCGCGTATTCTTCAGGCAATGTTGAGCTGAAGAAGTGCCTTTCGGCTGCAGGCCGGCCGCCACAGTCCCTTTAAGGCTCTGTACAGAGAGCCAAATCCCTCTGTACAGAGGAACTGGCTAGCTTTTTCGACTACGCGCCGCCAGCGTCCTTAGCCTCAGCGCGTTGAGGCGGATGAACCCTTCGGCGTCCTTCTGGTCGTAGGCGCCACGATCGTCCTCGAAAGTGACCAGCGCATCGGAATAGAGCGTCTTCTTCGACTTGCGGCCGGTGACGATGACGTTGCCCTTGTAGAGCTTCAGCCGCACCGTGCCTTCGACATCTTCCTGGCTCTTGTCGATCATTGCCTGCAGCATCAGCCGCTCGGGCGCGAACCAGAAGCCGTTATAGATCAGCTCGGCATAGCGCGGCATGAACTCGTCCTTGAGGTGGGCGGCGCCGCGGTCGAGCGTGATCGATTCGATCGCCCGGTGGGCGGCGATAAGGATGGTGCCGCCGGGGGTCTCGTAGACGCCGCGCGATTTCATGCCGACGAAACGGTTCTCGACCAGGTCGAGCCGGCCGATGCCGTTGTCGCGGCCGAGATCGTTGAGCGCCGCCAGCATCGTTGCCGGCGACAGTTTCTTGCCATCGAGCGCGATCGGATCACCCCTCAGGAATTCGATTTCGATCTCGGTCACCTTGTCCGGCGCGTCCATCGGCGAGACGGTGCGCTGGTGGACGAATTCCGGCGGCTCGGTCCACGGGTCTTCCAGCACCTTGCCCTCGGAAGACGAGTGCAGCAGGTTGGCGTCGACCGAAAACGGCGCATCGCCCTTCTTGTCCTTCGGCACCGGAATCTGGTGCTGCTCGGCGAAGTTGATCAGGTCGGTGCGCGATTTGAACGACCAGTCGCGCCATGGCGCGATGACCTTGATGTCGGGGTTGAGCGCATAGGCCGCGAGCTCGAAGCGGACCTGATCGTTGCCCTTGCCGGTGGCGCCGTGGGCGATCGCATCAGCGCCGGTCTCGTTGGCGATCTCGACGAGGTGCTTGGAGATCAGCGGGCGGGCGATCGAGGTGCCGAGCAAATAGGTGCCTTCATAGACGGCGTTGGCGCGGAACATCGGGAAAACGAAGTCGGAAACGAACTCCTCGCGAACATCCATGATACGGATGTCCTTGATGCCCATCATCTCGGCCTTGCGCCGCGCCGGCTCCAGCTCGCCGCCCTGGCCGAGATCGGCGGTGAAGGTGACGACCTCGGCGCCGAGCTCGGTCTGCAGCCATTTCAGGATGATCGAGGTGTCGAGGCCGCCGGAATAGGCGAGCACGACTTTCTTGACGGCTTTTGCTTTTGGCATTGTGGGCGGTTCCGCGACGGGGTTCTTCGCGGGCGAGGTATCACGCCGGTTCCGGCTAGCGCAAGGGACGAACGATCCCCCGGTCGCTGCTGGCATACTGGATCAGCCGTGGTGCCGGCCAGAAGCTGGCGCCGGCTTGGCGCTTGCGGTATAGGCTGCGCCTTCTTCATTCAGGGGCCCGCCCATGTCCTTCATTCCCGACACCACCACGCTGATCCAGTTCGCCATCGCCACCGTGATCCTGGCGATCACGCCGGGTCCCGACATGACGCTGTTCGTCTCGCGCACGCTGAGCCATGGTCGCGCCGCCGGCTTTGCCTCGATGGCGGGCGCGCTGTGCGGCACGCTGATCCACACCACGCTGGTGGTGGTCGGCATCTCGGCGCTGATCGTGGCCTCGCCGGCGGCCTTTCTTGCGCTCAAGATTTTCGGCGCCGGCTATCTCGTCTTCCTGGCGTGGCAGGCGATCACCAAGGGATCGGCGTTTTCGCCCGAGAAGAAGAGCGGGCCTGAGATTTCGCTGTTCCGCGCCTGGGCGGCGGGGCTCGGCGTCAATCTGCTCAACCCGAAGATCATCCTGTTCTTTATGACTTTCCTGCCGCAGTTCGTCTCCGCACACGACCCGAACGCGCCCGGAAAACTGTTTTTCCTCGGCGCGATGTTCGTCGTGCTGTCGATCCCGGTAACGGCGCCGATGGTGTTTGCAGCGGAAAAATTCTCGGCGGCGATGAAGACCAGCCCGCGCGTCACACGCGTCGTCGATTATCTGTTCGCCGGGGTGTTCTCGGCCTTCGCGCTCAAGATCCTGACCGCCCAGGCGAAGTAGGCGCGGACCTTCCGGCTTGCCGCCAGCTCCCGGCCGAGCGCCCGGCGCTCAGCCAGTAGAAAATGCCGCCGACCATGCCGCAGCCGATCACGGCAGCGGCGACGCGCGGATCGGTGATCTCGAAATTGGCATCGGCGGTCTGGTAAGCGAAGCCGAGGAAGCCCGCCGCGACCACCGCGCCCGCCAGCGCGTAGAACAGCCAATCACGCCGTCCCAGGATTTCGGAGACGAGGATGGCGACCGCCGCCGGCATGAAGGCGAAATAGGCGACGAACAGCGCAACGAAGGGGATCGAAAAATACAGGGAAGCAGTCGCCGTAGGGTGCGCGTGCTCCGGCGTGTAGCCCAGCGACGCCAGAAACATGACGTTGAGGAAGGCGCTGGCAGCCAGCGAGGCGACGACATAGCCGATCAGGATGACGGCGAAGCGGATGAGGTAGGCAAAGAGACGGTTCATGCCGAAACTGCTTCCCTTTGTTTGATAAGGAAACGCCCGGTTACTGCCCAGTAGGCATAACCGCCGGAGAATCCACCGGGTAGACAGGGCAGGAGTGGCGCAGCGGATATGTTCAACGGGGTCGTTTGTGTCCAGGCGCTTAAGACCAGAAGCGCGAGGATGGCGTTCAGGGCGCCAGCGCACGCAAATGGCAGCCAGCGGTTCCAGCCTTGTCCACGGGCGACAAGCAGCGTGAGCAGAAAACCGGGCAGCGCCGTCAGGAAAGTAGTCATGAGCACGGATTGGTAAACAAAGCCCACACCGCGGACGCTGCGGTAAAACGATCCCCAGGCGCCGCCATCCGGCAGGACGGTCGGGAGCAGCAACACGAAGAAGGTGGCGGCGACCGCAACCAGGACGGCAATGACATAACCCAAAGATATGAATGCGACGTGGCCGAACCAGGCAACAAGACGATTCACGCCTCGCCGTGCCCCGCGATCATCATCGCCTCCAGCGCCAGCCGGTCGACCTTGCGCATGCGCTCCGAGTCCGACTTGAGCTGGCCGCAGGCGGCGAGGATATCGCGGCCGCGCGGCGTGCGGATCGGCGAGGCATAGCCGGCATTGTTGATGTAGTCGGCGAACTTCTCGATCGTCTCCCAGTCCGAGCACTGGTAGTTGGTGCCCGGCCACGGGTTGAACGGGATCAGGTTGATCTTGGCCGGAATGCCCTTGAGCAGCTTGATCAATCCTTTGGCATCCTCGATCGAATCGTTGACGTCCTTCAGCATCACATATTCGAAGGTGATACGGCGGGCGTTCGACAGGCCGGGATAGGCGCGGCAGGCGGCGATCAGCTCTTTCAACGGATACTTCTTGTTGATCGGCACCAACAGGTCGCGCAGATCGTCATTGGTGGCATGCAGCGAGATCGCCAGCATGACGCCGATCTCCTCGCCGGTGCGGAAGATCTCCGGCACGACGCCGGAGGTCGACAGCGTGATGCGGCGCTTCGACAGCGACAGCCCGTCGCCGTCGGACGCGATCAGCAGCGCCTTCTTCACCGCCTCAAAATTGTAGAGCGGCTCGCCCATGCCCATCATGACGACGTTGGACACTTTCCGGCCCTCGGCCGGCACGATGGCGCCGTCGGGCGTGTCGCGGTCGGGGAAATCGCCGAGCCGGTCGCGGGCGGTCAGAAGCTGAGCGAGGATTTCTTCCGCCGTCAGGTTGCGCACCAGCTTTTGCGTGCCGGTGTGGCAGAAGGAGCAGGTCAGCGTGCAACCGACCTGCGAGGAGATGCACAGCGTGCCGCGGCCTTCTTCGGGGATGTAGACGGTCTCGATCTCGACCGGCCGGCCGGCACCGCGTGGCGGAAAGCGAAACAGCCATTTGCGCGTGCCGTCGGAGGAAATCTGCTCCTCGACGATCTCGGGCCTGGCGATGGTGAAATGCTTGTCGAGCTCGGCGCGCAGATCCTTGGAGATGTTGAACATGCCGGCGAAGTCGGAGACGCCGCGCACATACATCCAGTGCCAGAGCTGCTGGGCGCGCATCTTGGCCTGGCGCTCCGGCACGATGCCTGACGCAATGAGGGCGGCGCCAAGCTCGGCCCGTGTCAGGCCGATCAGGGACGGTTTTTCGGCCGGCATGGCGCGGGCGCGCAACGCGTCACGGGCGCCGTCAGTGGTAAGATCAAATGAAAGGGTCATTGTTGCGCCAATATAAGCGATTTGCGGCCGATTACAGCATCGTGCCCGAAATGAAGCGCGGCGCATAGCACAGGTTGATGGCGGAGTCATGGGCGGCGGCGGGGCAAGGCTCGCTGCAATGTGCCGGCCGGCGGCGCTTCAAAAGCAAAAAAGCCGGGCTTGCGGCCCGGCCCTTACTCAAACTCGGCCTATGGCTATTTGCACTTGGCGATAGACGACAGCGCCGCCGAGATGCCTTTCAGCGAAAACACATAGGTGGTGGTGTTGCCGCGGCCGGACTTCGCCTGCACCTTCATGTCGCTGCCGGACTTCATCGCGGCGATCAGCACCGGCTCCTCGGCGGCGTTCTCGACCCAGGCCGACTTGCCGCGGGTGAACATGGAAAAGCTCTTGCCGTCGATGGTGACGGTGGCCTTGGAGTTTTCCTGGAAATTGTAGCCGGCGATGAATTGCGGCTCATAGGACACCTGCTGTCCCGGCCGCTGGCTGACGAAGAAGAACATGTCGCCGTGATCAAGCGTCGGCGGCTGCTTGTCGGTCGGCACGGTCAGCACATAGCAAACCTTGCCGCCCGACGCCTGGTAGCTGTAAGTGCCCCAGGCATTGTGCTGGCCGATCTTGGTCGCCGACTGCGCCAACACCGGCGCTGTCATGGCCACCAGTGCCAGGCTCGAAATTGTAGCAATCAATCCGCGCATCGCTTTTCCCGTATTCCAAATGGTGCGGACGCAGGCCGGCTCGGCGTCCTGCCCGTCGCTTCATTTTGATTTAATCTGGGTTACCAAACGGTGAACTTCCCTTGGGAAAAGGACTTCCACCCCAGGAAACCGCCGCCATCCTTGCGCCCGTCGCTCGAAAAGCGGCAGTTGCAACGTCCCTGTCGCGACTTGGAGGCCACGAAAGCGGCAAGAGTTTGACTTTTCTGCCTTATCGCCGGCTCAGCTGTTGTCGGCTATCGCCTGCCTGGCGGCGAGCCGGTGCGCGGGGGTGATGTGGGCTTTGACGGCAGTGATCGCGGCGGTCAGCACGGCGATGTCGTCGGTAAAGCCCAGCCCGAAGACGAAGTCGGGGATGACGTCCGTCGGCAGCACGAAATAGCCGAGGGCCGCCAGCAAAATGCCCTTGGCGCGCAGCGGCGTGTTCTTGTCCATGGCGCAGTAATAGGCGGCGACCAGCTCTTCCATGAACGGGATTTGCCGGGCAGCCTTCTTGGCCGTGCGCCAGAAGTTCTCGCGCACTTCGCGTGCGTCGCCCGGCTTGCCGCCAAAGCCGAAGAAATCAAAACTGGATTTTTGCGCCATCAACCTCTCCTAACGAGGCTGCGCTCGTCGTTCCACGCGCGCCTGCCAGCGGGAAATGTGGTGAAAGCGCCCGTCCACTACAAGAGCTCGGCCGTTCCCGGCCTGAAAATCAGGTGATGCTGGCCTGCAAGTGGCGGGCAATCGCCCGCTTTGGAGTTTGCGGAAACGCCCCTCCCGTCGTCATCCTGGGCGGAGCGAGCGGCTACGGCGTCTTCAGATCTCCAACGACCTAATCGAAATAGCGGTTCATCGTCTTGGCCAGTTCGAAATCGAGCGCGGTCAGGCCGCCGGCATCATGGGTGTTGAGCGTCACGTTCACGGTCTTGTAGACATTCGACCAGTCGGGGTGATGGTCCATTTTCTCCGCCGCCAGGGCGACGCGGGTCATGAAGGCGAAGGCTTCGGAAAAGTTGTTGAAGGTGAAGCTGCGCGCGATCGAGCCGCCATCCTTGGCCAGCGACCAGCCATCGAGACCGGCCAGCGCCTCGGCGACCGCCGCCTTGCTCAGTTTCTCTCTCGCCATGTTCGTTTCCCGTGCTATCTGGATTTGCAGTCTTCAGCATAGTGCCGGATCGATGAGCGCAAAGCCGATAAAATCCATTCTTTTCGTCTGTCTCGGCAATATCTGCCGATCGCCACTGGCGGAGGGCGTGTTGCGCGCCGTCCTGGCGGAGCGCGGCCTCGATCGGGATATCCTGCTCGATTCGGCCGGGACCAGCGACTGGGAAGCCGGCGCGGCACCCGACCCGCGCTCTATGTCGATCGCAGAGCGGCACGGCATCGATATTTCCAGACAGAGGGCGCGCAAGCTGACACCGGACGATTTTTCGCGGTTCGACCTCATTCTCGCGATGGACAGATCGAATCTCCGGGATCTGAAAGCGCTGGTGCCTGCCGCCATGCGCGACCGTGTCCATCTGTTCCTGGAGTTTGCGCAGGGAAGAGTGAGCGACGTGCCGGACCCTTATCACGAGGGGCCGGAGGCGTTTGCCTCGGTCTACCGCATGATCCGCGAAGCATCGGAGGCGCTGGCGACGCGGCTCGAAGCGCGGCTGTCGGCGCCAGACAGCGGCCAGGCCTCCTCGACGATGTAGGGTCCGCCGCCGACCGAATCGCGCGATGACATCAGGACGAAGCGGCCGACGCGGAAGGGCAGCGTCGAAAAGTTGCCGCGTGCCGACAGATACTGGGCGACGTCGAGCGGGCTCGAATTGCGTAAGCGGGCCAGCGTTACATGCGGCATGAACTTGCGCGGATCGGCGGGGATGCCGAGGCGCTGGCAGATGCGCTCGATCTCGGCTTGCAGGGCCGAAAGATCGGGCGAGGCGGAAACGCCGGCCCACACCGCATGCGGTTTCTTCTGGCCGAAGGCGCCGACGCCGGACAGCGTCAGCTGGAAGGACGGGCGGTGGACACGATCGAGCGCGTTGGCGATCTCGTCGGCGACATGGCCCTCGACATCGCCGATGAAGCGCAGCGTCATGTGGTAGTTCTCGACGTCGATCCAGCGGGCCCCGGGCAGGCCGCCCCGGAGCAGGGACAGCGAAAGGGCGGCATCACGCGGTATTTCGAGGGCGGTGAAAAGACGCGGCATGGCAAGCCTCCTGTCCTCGAATCGAACTCTTGTCCCTAGCGAATCATCGATAATCGAGCGGGGCAAGTGGTTTGTTGGTCGCAGGCCCGCCTAAAATCTTCCCCTGGGGAAGGCGAAGCCTCCTCGAAGTCCAGTTCTTCAAGAGTTGCCCTGAATCACGGCAATGGCCTTTTCGACATCCGGCAGTATGCGCTCGACCATGCGGTCGATGCCCTTGGCATTCGGGTGCAGGCCGTCCTCGAGCTGCAAAGCGGGCTCGCCGGCGACGCCGTCGAGAAAGAACGGATAGAGCGGGACGCCGTATTTTTCCGCCAGTTTCGGAAAGATCGCGTCAAAGCCGTTCTGGTAGTCGGCGCCGAGGTTGGGTGCGGCACGCATGCCGGCCAGCAGCACGGCGATCTTGCGCTGCTTCAACTTCGCCAGCATGGCGTCCAGATTCTTTTGCGTGATATCGGGAGAAACGCCGCGCAGCATGTCGTTGGCGCCGAGCTCGAGGATGACAAGCTGGGTGCCGTCCGGCACCGACCAGTCGAGACGCGACAGGCCGCCGCTCGACGTATCGCCGGAGACACCGGCATTGGCGATCGTCACATCGTGGCCCTTGGCGCGAAGTGCTGCCTCGAGTTTTTGGGTGAAGCCTTCGTCCGGTCCGAGGCCAAAACCCGCCATCAGGCTGTCGCCGAAGCCGACAATCTCCAGGGGTTCGGCGCGCGCCGACGAAATGGCGCCGCAAATTCCGAGGAAAAGGATGAAGACTGCGGCAAGAGGGTGTTTGAAAGCCATGTGGCAGGCCCCATATGACCAAGAACATTACGTTGGCGGCAGGCCGAATTCTGGCCTCCACTCTCCCATATAGGACGATTTTATTTTGACAGAAGCCGTCATCGCGCTGAAAGACGTATCGCTGACGCTCGGCGAAGGAGCGTCTTCCGTTCATGTGCTGAAAGGTGTCAGCCTCGATGTGGCAAGTGGCGAGGCGACCGGCATCGTCGGGCCGTCGGGCTCGGGAAAGTCGACGCTACTGATGGTTCTGGCTGGGTTGGAAAGGGTCGATTCGGGCACGGTACGAATTGCAGGCGAATTGCTGAACGGCAAGAGCGAAGATCAGATCGCATCGTTTCGGGGGCGAAACATTGGCATCGTTTTCCAGTCCTTCCACCTCATTCCCAACATGACTGCGCTTGAAAATGTCGCAGTGCCGCTGGAACTTGCCGGCCATGCAGATCCGTTCGGGGTGGCGGCGCGGGAGCTGGAGGCGGTGGGGTTGAGCGATCGCGTCACTCATTATCCAGGCGAATTGTCCGGCGGCGAACAGCAGCGTGTGGCGATCGCCCGGTCGCTGGCGCCTTCACCGCGCATCCTGATCGCCGACGAGCCGACCGGCAATCTCGACCAGGCAACCGGGCGGCAGGTTGCCGATCTTCTGTTCGCCAAGGCGGCCGAGCGCGGCATGACGCTGGTGCTGGTCACCCATGATCCGGCGCTCGCCGCACGCTGCTCCCGGCAGGTGTCGATGCGGTCGGGCCGGATCGAGGACGCACCGTTGCTCAAAGTGACGGCGTAGCGCCATGGCTGACAAGGCCCCCTCATCCGGCCCTTCGGGCCACCTTCTCCCCGCCGGGGAGAAGAGGCTGACGCCGGCGTTGGCAACCTCTTCTCCCCTCGGGGAGAAGGTGGCCGCGAAGCGGCCGGATGAGGGGGTTGCCTGGTCGCGCACGCTGAAGCTCGCCTTCCGCTTCTCGCTGCGTGAGATGCGCGGGGGACTGTCCGGCTTCCTGATTTTCCTTGCCTGCATCGCGCTCGGCGTCGCGGCGATCGGCGGCGTCAATTCGGTGGCCCGGGCGATTACTGCCGGTGTCGCCAACGAAGGCCAGTCGCTGCTCGGCGGCGATCTTCGTTTCCAGCTTAACCAGCGCGCAGCGACGCAAGCCGAGCACGTCTTTCTCGACGGGCTGGGCACGGTCTCGCACAGCGCCAACATGCGCTCGATGGCGCGGCTCGAGGACGGTTCCGACCAGGCACTGGTCGAGGCCAAGGCGGTCGACGGAGCCTATCCGCTCTACGGCGCGCTGGAGACCGAGCCGGCGCTGTCGAAGCAGGAATTGTTCGGCGAAAGATCCGGTATTTTCGGCGCCGCTGCCCCCGATCTTTTGTTCGAGCGGCTGAACCTTGGGATCGGCGACCGGCTGAAGCTCGGCAGCGCCACATTCGAACTGCGCGCCCGGCTCGTCAGCGAGCCGGACGCGGTATCCGACGGTTTCGGCTTTGCGCCGCGGCTGATGGTCTCGACGGACGGGCTTGCCGCTTCCGGCCTGATTCAGCCCGGCAGCCTTGTCGAAAATGCCTATAAGATCCGCCTGCCCGTCGGCACCAGCGAAGCGGGTATCAAGGCGATCCAGGAGCAGGCCGGGGAGAACTTTCCCGAGGCCGGCTGGACCATCCGCACGCGCAGCAACGCAGCACCTGCGTTGTCGTCTAACATCGAACGGTTCTCCCAGTTCCTGACGCTGGTCGGGCTGACTGCGCTGGTGGTCGGCGGCGTCGGCGTGGCCAATGCGGTGCGCGCCTATCTCGACGGCAAGCGCGGCGTCATCGCCACCCTTAAGAGCCTGGGCGCATCGGGCGGTTTCGTCTTTGCCGTCTACCTCGTGCAGATCCTGATGATCGCCGCCCTCGGCATCGCGCTTGGCGTTGTGCTTGGCGCGCTGATGCCGTTCGCCGCGAGCGCGGCACTCCAGTCGATCATTCCGGTGCCGGCGGAAGGCGGGTTCTATCCCGGCGCGCTCGGCATGGCGGCGCTGTTCGGGCTGCTGGTGACGCTGGCTTTCGCCTTGCTGCCGCTCGGCCGTGCGCGCGACGTTCCAGCGACGGCGCTGTTTCGCGAAATGGGTTTTGAGGGCCGCGGTTTTCCTCGCCCGCTCTACGTGGCGGCGGCGCTCGGCATCGCGCTGTTCCTGGCGGTGCTGGCCATCCTGTTTTCCGACGATCGCCGCATCGCCTCGATCTTTGTCGGCGCCACCATTCTTGCCTTCCTGGTGCTGCGCGTCGTCGGCGCGCTGGTACAATGGGCCGCCAAAAAGAGCCCGCGCGTTGGCTCGACGGTACTCCGGCTCGCCATCGGCAACATCCACCGGCCGGGAGCCTTGACGCCGTCGGTGGTGCTGTCGTTGGGACTGGGGCTGACGCTTCTGGTGACGCTGGCGCTGATCGATGGCAATCTCAGGCGACAGATTTCCGGCAGCCTGCCGGAACGGGCGCCGAACTTCTTCTTCGTCGACATCCAGAGCAGCGATGTCGACGCGTTCTCCGCGCTGGTCGGCAAAGAGGCGCCGCAGGGCACGCTGGTCAAGGTGCCGATGCTGCGCGGCCGGGTGATGGCGCTGAACGGCGTCGACGTCGACAAGGTCAAGGTCCCGGCGGAAGGAGCCTGGGTGCTGCGCGGCGATCGCGGGCTGACCTACGAGGCCAGACTGCCGAAGAATGCGACGCTGACCGAAGGCACATGGTGGCCGGACAATTATGCCGGTGAGCCGCTGGTGTCGTTTTCGGCCGAGGAAGGCAAAGAGATCGGGCTGAAACTCGGCGACACCATCACCGTCAACGTGCTTGGCCGCAACGTGACGGCGAAGATCGCCAATTTCCGCCAGGTCGAGTGGGAGACGATGGGCATCAACTTCGTCATGGTGTTCTCGCCCAGCACATTTGCTGGCGCGCCGCATAGCTGGCTTGCGACCCTGACCGAAAAGGGCGCGTCGGGGGCCGACGATGCCCGTCTTCTCAACGCCGTCACCCGGGCCTTTCCCGCGGTGACGACAGTCAGGGTCAAGGACGCGCTCGACATCGTCAACCGGCTGGTGGCGCAACTCGGCACGGCAATCAGGGCCGCGGCCGGCGTGGCGCTGATCGCGTCGGTGCTGGTGCTGGCCGGCGCGCTGGCCGCCGGCAACCGGGCCCGCATCCACGACGCCGTGGTGCTGAAGACGCTGGGCGCCACCAGGAAAACACTGATCGCGGCCTTTTCACTGGAATATATGCTGATCGGCCTCGCCACTGCGATCTTCGCGCTGGCGGCAGGCGGGGTTGCCGCGTGGTTCGTTGTCGCGCGCATCATGACGCTGCCATCGCATTTCATGCCCGATGTGGCGGTGGCAACCATCGTCTTTGCGCTGGTGGTCACGGTCGGCATTGGCCTCGCCGGCACTTGGCGGGTGCTGGGCCACAAGGCGGCGCCGGTGCTGCGCAATCTCTGATCGCAAGGCTTGGCGAGGCTGTTTTTGATTAATTCTGCGTAATGTTGCGGCTTCGAAAGCCGAAAAAGCGGATTTCCGGGACTTCACGAAGCATTACGCTCCGTTACGGTCTTGTTCTTGACGCCAATAACCATCATATTTCGCCGCAGGCATGCTGGAGCCCCGCCAGCGGCGCCTGGGTCCAAATGGACCTGACACCGGACGGGGCAGAAGCAATATGAGGATTTCCATGGCTGAACCCGTTCGCAATTATCAGACGCGCGCCGTGCCCGGCGCCGGCGTCGATGCTGCCATCGACCAGGGCCTGCGCGCCTACATGATCAAGGTCTACAATCTGATGGGGCTTGGCCTCCTCATCACTGGCCTTGCCGCGGTCGGCACGATCATGCTGGCCACCACCACCGATCCGGCTTCGGCGGTTGCGACGCTGCCGAGCGGCGAGATGCTGACCTCCTTCGGCTACGCGATCTTCGGGTCGCCGTTGCGCTGGGTGGTGATGCTGGCTCCGCTGGCCGCCGTGCTGTTCCTGTCTTTCCGCGTCCAGTCGATGAGCGTTTCTGCCGCGCAGACGACGTTCTGGGTCTATGCCGGCCTGGTCGGCCTGTCGCTGTCGTCGATCTTCCTGGTCTACACGACCGCCAGCATTTCGCAGACCTTCTTTGCCACCGCAGCGGCTTTCGGTGCGCTGTCGCTTTACGGCTACACGACCAAGCGCGATCTGACCGCGTTCGGCTCGTTCCTGGTGATGGGCGTGTTCGGCCTGATCATCGCGATGGTGATCAACATCTTCCTGCAGTCGTCGGCTCTGTCCTTCGCCGTTTCGGCGCTCGGCGTGCTGATCTTTTCGGGCCTCACCGCCTATGACACGCAGAAGATCAAGGAGATGTATTTCGAGGGCGACGCCACCGACGTTGCCGGCCGCAAGGCGATCATGGGCGCGCTGACGCTCTATCTCGACTTCATCAACCTGTTCATGTTCCTGCTGCAGTTCATGGGCGACCGCCGCTAACAGGCTTTTGTTTGGACCATGATCTTTTCCGAAAGCCGGTTTCCACCTTTCGGGATCATGGTCTGACTGGACCAGCGAGTTTTGTAAGGGCGGCCCAACGGCCGCCCTTTTCTTTTGTTCCGGCCTCTGCTGTGATAGAAGGCGGATGAGCGATTTGCATAAATTATGAGCAGCATCACCATACGGGCCGCTACATCGGCGGACCTCGACCGGATCACCGACATCTATGCCGATGCGGTGACAAACGGCACGGCGAGCTACGAGCTGGAGCCGCCAAGCCGTGCCGAGATGGGCCAGCGATTCGACAGTTTGATAGCGGGCGGCTTTCCCTATCTGGTGGCGGAAAAAGACGGCATCGTGCTCGGCTATGCCTATGCCGGCGCCTTCCGGCCACGCCCCGCGTATCGCTTCGTCGTCGAGGATTCCGTCTATGTCGCGCCCGAGGCCAAGGGGCAAGGCGTCGGGCTCAAGCTGATGCAAGGGCTGATCGAGGCGGCCAAGGCGGCGGGCTTCCGCCAGGTTATCGCGGTGATCGGCGACGGCCGACCGGACAGTGCCTCGGTGCGGCTACATGAAAAACTCGGCTTTCGCCATTCGGGCCGCCTCGAAGGCTCCGGCTATAAGCACGGACGCTGGCTGGACACGGTGTTCATGCAACTGCCGATCAATGACGGGGCTCTAATTCCGCCCGATATCAACTCGTTGCCGGAACAGAAATTCCGCAGCCAGAATAAGTAGTTAGGCCTCGACCAGCTTCAGCGTGCGGTCGAAGACGCCAAGCACGCGGCCAAGTTCCTGGCCGCGCTTGAGGATGCGGCCGCCGGCGGCGATGACGGCGAATGCGCCTTGCCGGCGCGCCAGCTTCGGATCCTTGACGATCTGGAACAGCGGCACCTCGCTGGTGCGGCGGAACACGGAAAAGACGGCGCGATCGGTGAGATGGTCGATGGCGTAGTCGCGCCACTCATTGGCGGCGACCATGCGCCCGTAAAGCCTCAGGATCTGGTCCAGTTCGCGCCGGTCGAACCGCACCGGCTGGTCGAGGCGTTCGCGTCTTGCCTCATGCAGCGGGATCAGTATTGCGGATGCGTCCCCATCCTCCGTCCCACTGCCATGATCAGTCATGCCTCGATCCCTTCGAATGAATCTTATGCCAACCAAAGTTGGCGCTTTCGCCGTAGAATTGCAAGCCCGACCGAGCAAAGGCGGCGGCGCACCGTTTCCGCAGTGTCCAGTCACGTTTATAAAACGCCCGTTGGAATTGGTGATGCTTCGCCACAATTCTGCCTTCTTTTATCCGCGCTCATGCCCCAATGTCCGACGAATTTACGGGTGTTGCCTGAGACGGTTCGGTCCGGCACTGGCTCGTAAACCCCAAGCCCCCCGCCCACGGGTCTGCGTCGGATCGAACCAACCTCGGTTTTTCCTTGGAAAAATCGGGTGCGACGATCCCAAAACCTAAATGACCGGCGTCAGAAGCAAGCTGACGCCGGTTTTTTATTGGCTGAGACCATGGCGGGTAGCGCGGCTCTCCCTTCTCCCCTTGTGGGAGAAGGTGGCCTCGCGAAGCGAGGTCGGATGAGGGATGTTGGAAGGATCGCTGCGCTGAAGACGTAAGCGCCTAAAATCATTTCATATTTTAACGCCTCATTTCTTCCAGCACCCCTCAACCTCTCGGCGCTGCGCACCGATCCACCTTCTCCCACAAGGGGAGAAGGGCGCGCTGTGGTCAAGGCTTGTGGATTATGGCGGCGCCCAGAATGGGGCCTGGCAGGCCATCCTTGCCCACCGATTGCAGCAGCACGGCGCAGCCGCCTTTCTTGGAAATCACGCTCATCGGCAATTCGTAGCGCTGCGCCTTGCCGTGCCACATGCCGGCGGTCTGGATGCCGGAGACGGCATTCCAGTAGGTCATGCTGCGGCCGGTGTTTTCGCCCTTGCCGATCTTGATCGTCTGCGGCGGGTCGAAATAGACGATGACGACATGGGCATCGCTGGGGCCGGTCCCGGCATCGCCGGCGTCGATGATGACGCGGTCGCTGGTCCGGCTGACCTTGATGCTGACCCGCATGCCGTCGCCTGATTTCTCCATGCGGGCGAGCGCCCCGTCGACCTCCCTGCGGCTGGCTCCGTTGACATGACTGCGGCCATTGATGACGGCCTGCGGCGTATAGACCGAGCGATTGCCGAAGGCGCGCATATACTCATATTGCCGCTCCGTGTTCTCCTTGCGGCTCAGCGTGTCCTTCCAACCGAGATAATCCCAGTAGTCGACATGATAGGCGAGCGCGACGATGTTCTCCTTGGTGGCAAGATCGGCGAAGAATTCATCGGCCGGCAGGCAGGAATTGCAGCCCTGGCTGGTAAAGAGCTCGACCACGCCCAGCGGTTGATCGGTCAAGGTTTTGTCGGCCTGGGGCTTGTCGGCCTCGCCGGCAAGCACATTGCCGGCAAGTCCAGCGCCGGCAAACACCGAGAGGGCCAGCGCAAGTGCCGCAAGCCGCAATGGTCTTCGAGATGTCATGGCCGTTTGGACTCCCGCCGGTGATGCCGGCCTTGTTCTGATTGCTGAAATATGTGGCAGAAGCGACAGTCAACGGGAAGTCACGTTGCGGTGAAATTTGCCATTGCAACCAACTGCAAGGGCGCAATAGGAAGGGTCACACTTCACGGTAGAAGCCGATTCGGGCAACAATCAGCATGTGGCAAACCCTCCTGACGCCGGTCGATCTCTACTGCGAGCGGACCGGGCCGGAGTTCTGGGCCGAACCGGCCAACGCACTCACCAATCTGGCTTTTCTTGCCGCCGGGCTGTGGGGTGTCCGGGAGGTGCGCCGGCGCGGCACAGGCATCTTCGCCGAAGCGCTGGCCTGGTGGGTGGTGGCGATCGGCATCGGCTCGGCGCTGTTCCATACCTTTGCCAACCACGGCACGGTCTGGGCTGACGTGCTGCCGATCGCCGGGTTCACGCTGGCCTACACGCTGTTCAACCTGCGCCGCTTCCTCGGCATGAAATGGGGCAAGGCGATCGCCATCTTCGTCGCCTTCTATGCCGTCACCGGGTTGTTGACCTGGGCCGTGCCGGACTGGCTGCGCCAGGCGTCAAACGGCACGACCGGCTATCTGCCGCCTTTCCTGGCGCTCGCCTTCTTCGGCGCCTGGGTGGCCGCCAGCGGCAATCGCGCCGGCTGGTACAATCTGGCAGGCTCGGCGATCTTCGTCGTGTCGGTCATCTGCCGGATGATCGATCCGCTGGTCTGCGGCAGCTTTCCGCTCGGCACGCATTTCCTGTGGCACATCCTCAACGGGCTGATGCTCGGCGTGCTGCTGGCGGCGACGGCGCGCTTCGGAGCGCCAAAATAGGGGAATAGGGGAATAGGGGAATAGGGGAATAGGGGAATAGGGGAATAGGGGCTGTCTTCCCTACTCCCTTACTCCCTTACTGCCCTACTAAGCTGCCAAATCGCGCAGCACATATTGCAGGATGCCGCCGTTCTTGAAGTAGTCGAGCTCGTCCAGCGTATCGATGCGGCAGATGATCGGAACGTCCTTCACCGTGCCGTCGCCATAGGTGATCTTCGCGATCATCTTCTGGCGCGGCTTGATGGTGCTCAGGCCGTCGATCTCGACCAGCTCGTCACCCCTAAGGTTGAGCGAGGCCCATGAGGTGCCCTCTACGAAGACGAAGGGAATGACGCCCATGCCGACCAGGTTCGAGCGGTGGATGCGCTCGAAGGACTGGGCGATGACGGCGCGGACGCCCAAGAGGTTGGTGCCCTTGGCCGCCCAGTCGCGCGACGAGCCATTGCCGTATTCGACACCGGCGAAGATGACCAGCGGCACGCCTTCCTTCTTGTACTCCATGGCGGCGTCGTAGATCGATGTCTCTTCCTTCGACGGATAGTGGATGGTGTAGCCGCCCTCGCGGCCGTTCTCGCCCAGCATATGGTTGCGGATGCGGATGTTGGCGAAGGTGCCGCGCATCATCACCTCATGATTGCCGCGCCGCGTGCCATACTGGTTGAAGTCGGCGACGCCGACGCCATGGTCGGTGAGATATTTGCCGGCAGGCGAGGCCGCCTTGATCGAGCCGGCCGGCGAGATATGATCGGTGGTGATCTTGTCGCCGAGCAGGCCGAGCACGCGGGCGCCCTTGATGTCGCCGATTGTGCCGAAACCCGCGGTCATGCCGTCGAAATAGGGCGGGTTCTGCACATAGGTCGAATGGTCGTCCCAGGCGTAGGTCTGGCCTTCCGGCGCCTTGACGTTCTGCCAGTACTCGTCGCCCTTGAAGACGTCGGCATATTTGCGGGCGAACAGTTCGCGCGTCACGTTCTTTTCGATGAACTCCTGGATCTCGACCGAGCTCGGCCAGATATCCTTGAGGTAGACCGGGTTGCCGTCACGGTCCTCGCCGAGCGGCTCGGTGGTCAGGTCCTTGGTCACGGTCCCGGCCAGCGCGTGGGCGACGACCAGCGGCGGCGAAGCAAGGTAGTTTGCCTGCACGTCGGGCGAGACGCGGCCCTCGAAATTGCGATTGCCGGACAAGACCGCGGCGGCGATCAAGCCCTTATCGTTGATGGTCTTGGAGATCGGCGTCGGCAGCGGGCCGGAATTGCCGATGCAGGTGGTGCAGCCGAAGCCGACCAGATTGAAGCCGATTTGGTCGAGTTCCTTCTGGAGGCCGGATTTCTCCAGATATTCGGCGACGACCTGGCTACCCGGCGCCAGCGATGTCTTGACCCACGGCTTCTGCTTGAGCCCGAGCCGGTTGGCGTTGCGCGCCAGCAGCCCGGCGCCGATCAGCACGCTCGGGTTCGAGGTGTTGGTGCAGGAGGTGATGGCGGCGATGACGACATCGCCATGGCCGAGATCATAGTTGGTGCCTTCGACGGCATAGCGCTTGTCGATTTCGGCGGCCTTCCGGTATTCGGTCTCCATCGCCTTGGCAAAGCCGTCCGGAATGCCTTCAAGCGCCACGCGGCCTTCCGGACGCTTGGGGCCGGCCATCGACGGCACCACATCGCCGAGATCGAGCTCGAGCAGGTCGGTGAAGACCGGGTCGGCCGAGCCGGTATCACGCCACATGCCTTGCGCCTTCGCGTACGCCTCGACCAGCGCGATACGGTTTTCCTCGCGGCCGGACATGGTGAGGTAGCGGATGGTTTCGCCATCGACCGGGAAGAAGCCGCAGGTGGCGCCATATTCGGGCGCCATGTTGCCGATGGTGGCGCGGTCGGCCAGCGTCATGTTGGACAGACCCGGACCGAAGAATTCGACGAATTTGCCGACGACGCCCTTCTTGCGCAGCATCTGGGTGACGGTGAGCACGAGGTCGGTGGCGGTGACGCCTTCCCTGAGCCTGCCGGTGAGGCGGAAGCCGATGACTTCGGGCAACAGCATGGAGACGGGCTGGCCGAGCATGGCGGCCTCGGCCTCGATGCCGCCGACGCCCCAGCCGAGCACGCCAAGACCGTTGATCATGGTGGTGTGGGAATCGGTGCCGACGCAGGTATCGGGGTAGGCGGTGGTTTCGCCATCTTCAGTGTTGGTCCACACGACCTGGCCAAGATATTCGAGATTGACCTGGTGGCAGATGCCGGTGCCGGGCGGCACGACACGGAAATTGCGGAAGGCCTGCTGGCCCCATTTCAGGAATTTGTAGCGCTCTTCGTTGCGCTCGTACTCAAGCTCGACATTGCGGGCGAAAGCCAGCGGCGTGCCGAATTCATCGACGATGACCGAGTGGTCGATGACCAGATCGACCGGCACCAGCGGATTGATCTTTTGCGGGTCGCCGCCAAGCGAGGCCATGGCGTCGCGCATCGCAGCCAGGTCGACAACGGCCGGAACGCCGGTGAAATCCTGCATCAGCACGCGAGCCGGGCGATAGGCAATCTCGACGCCGGCGGTGCCCCGGTCGGTCAGCCAGCCGGCGACCGCCTGGATGCTCTCCTTGGTGACGGAACGGCCGTCCTCGTTGCGCAGCAGGTTCTCCAGCAGCACCTTCATCGAATAGGGCAACTGGGCAATGCCGGTGAGGCCGTTCTTCTCGGCCTCGATGAGGTTGTAATAGACATATTCGGCGCCACCAGCAGTCAGCGTGCGGCGGCAATTGAAACTATCGAGGGATTTTGACACGTGCGGTCCGTCCTTGTCTGTTCAGCCTGAAAGGGAACGGACGCCGATGGCATGCAATCACGCGCAAAGGTGCGGGTACGGCCATTTCCGCTGTCCGTTCCCAGCCAACCCGAGCCGTTCAAGGCGGCGCGTGCGCTGGTTCGGCGCTAATTCTGTTCCCGTGCCGACCGCTGGCACGGATGACCCGCATATAGAGAATTTCCTGGAATAGTTCTAGACACGGAATCGCCATTTTTGTTGCGGCGCACCGAAGCCGCGCTAGGACTTCCGGCGAAGGAGAACGAATGCGGCTGATCGCCGAAAATCTGGGCGGCGAACGCGGCGGCGAGGCGGTCTTTTCCGGCATCAACTTTGCCCTTGAGAAAGGCCAGGCGCTTATCGTCACCGGGCCGAACGGCGCGGGGAAATCGACGCTGCTCAGGGTCGTCGCCGGGCTGCTTCCGGTGGCGGCCGGTCGTGTGCATATCGAAGGCGGCGGCGAGGATTTTCCGTCGGTTGCCTCGGCCTGCCACTATCTCGGCCACCAGAACGCGATGAAGACGGCGTTGACCGTGACGGAAAATCTGCGCTTCTGGCGCGATTTTTCGGGCGCGGATTTCTTGCGTGCCGAAGAGGCGCTGGAGACGGTCGGACTTGGTGATATCGGCCATCTGCCGTTCGGCTATCTCTCGACTGGGCAGAGGCGGCGCGCGGCGATCGCAAAACTGCTGGTCAGCCGGCGGCCACTGTGGCTGCTCGACGAGCCGACGGCAGGATTGGACAAGGCATCGGAAGAGCGATTCGCCGTGCTGATGCGGAAGCATCTGGAAGGCGGAGGGATCGTTGTGGCGGCCACGCATCTGCCGCTGGGAATTGAGGGAGCGAAGGAGTTGAGGATGGGGGAGGCCGTTTGATGTCGGAGCTCCACGGCGCCCCCCTCTGTCCTGCCGGACATCTCCCCCACTTGGGGGGAGATCGGCGGCTTCGGCGTCGCCGCCCAATTTGCAATGTTGAAAATTGGCGAAAGCGGAGCCGACAGCCAATCTCCCCCCAAGTGGGGGAGATGTCCGGCAGGACAGAGGGGGGCGTGAAGGAACTCCGGCCTTTGCCTGGCCATTACGAATACATCGGGGCTGCATCGTAATGTGGTCCCTCTTCCTTCGCGACATCCGCCTCAGTATCCGCGCCGGGGGCGGGGCGCTGACCGGCGTGATCTTCTTTCTCGCGGTGATCGCCACGATCCCCTTCGGCGTCGGACCGGACCTCAATCTGCTCGCCCGCATCGGCCCGGCAATCCTGTGGATCGGCGCCTTGCTCGCTTGCCTGCTCGGTCTCGACCGATTGTTCCAGGCCGACCGGGAAGACGGCTCGCTCGATCTTCTGGTGCTCGGCGACGACCGGCACGTGCTGGCGTTGACCGTGCTGACGAAATGCCTGGCGCATTGGGCGGGAAGCGTGCTGCCGCTGGTTATCGCGGCACCCCTGCTTGGCCTGTTCATGAATATGGAGCCGATCGGCATCGGCGCCACGGCGCTGACCCTTTTGGTCGGCACGCCGGCGATCACCTTCATCGGCGCTGCCGGCGCGGCGGTGGCGGTGGCGCTGCCGCGCGGCGGGCTGTTGATCTCGGTGCTGGTATTGCCGCTGACCATTCCGGTGCTGATCTTTGGCGTCTCGGCAAGCTATGGCGCGGTGGCGGACCCCGATCCGTTCCTGCAGCCTTTCCTCATTCTCGCCGCGCTGACCTTGTTTCTTGCCGTGCTGGGGCCGGTTGCAGCGGCGCTGGCGCTGCGTCATGGGGCGGACTAAATTAGACGGCCGCCTGACCTCAAGGGCTGCGGCGCTGCTGTCGATTGCGAAGCCGATAGCGCAAGGTTAAGGAAAGACATGTTCGAACGAAGCGAAATGGTCCGGCGGAAAGGCTTTGCGCCGGCGGAGCGAACCATATGAGCGCGCATGCGCTCTATGTGACCGCCGCCTATGCCATCACGGCCGTAGTTCTGGCCGGGCTGGTCGGCTGGATCCTTCTCGACCAACGGGCACGCAAGCGGGATCTCGCCGAGCTGGAAGCGTCCGGCGTGCGGCGTCGCTCCGACAAGGCGGGGACAAGGAAGCGATGAGCATGGAGGCCAAAACGCCGCCGCGCGGGCGGCGCCTGATCGTGCTTTTGCCGCTGCTGATTTTCCTCGGGCTGGCTGGGCTGTTCCTGACGCAGCTGCTGTCCGGCCGCGACACCTCGGAGGTGCCATCGGCGCTGATCGGCCTGCCGGCGCCGCAGACCAATCTGCCGGCGCTGGAGGGCATGAATTTGCCGGGGCTCGACTCCAAGCAGTTCGCCGGCAAGGTCACGCTGGTCAACGTCTTCGCGTCCTGGTGCGGGCCATGCCGTGACGAACATCCGGTGCTGCTGGCGCTGTCGCAGGACAAGCGCTTCGTCATCGCAGCGCTCAACTACAAGGACCAGCCGGAAAACGCCCGCCGGTTCCTCGGCGATCTCGGCAATCCGTTCCAGGCGATCGGCGTCGACGCGGCAGGGCGCGCGGCGATCGACTGGGGCGTCTACGGCGTGCCGGAAACCTTCGTCGTCGGCAAGGACGGCAATATCGCCTACAAGCATGTCGGCCCGCTGACGCCAGGCTCGGCGCAGACGCTGCTTTTGCCGGAGATCGAGAAGGCGCTGGCCGCGCCGGGCTGAGACGGCGGAAACGCGATGGTCGAACGGGACATTCGCGATCATTTTCTGGCTCAGGCGAAAGCCTGCGATGGACTTGGCTCGCCCTTCACCGCGAATTTATGCCGTGCGTTGGCCAAGGTTCTCGACGCAAACACCAGGACCGGGCAGGCGGTGCTCGGCTGGCCGGGCGACGCGCGCGCCGACGCCCTAGCATTGCGGGTCTGCGGCGCGCTGCATGCGTTGGTCCTGACGGGTGCCAGTGAGCGACTGGCACTGATCTATCCGCCCAACCAGACAAGCGAATCCGAGATCGCGGCGGTGCTGCCGGAGGCAATTGCGCGATCCGACGAGCGGATCGTCGCCGGCCTCGCCGGCGCGCCGCAGACCAATGAAATCGCCCGGTCGGCGATGCTGCTGCCTGGATTTCTGACGGTCGCGCGGGAAACCGGCCTGCCGCTGGATCTGTGCGAGATCGGCGCCAGCGCCGGGCTCAATCTCCTGTTCGACAGCTTTCACTACAGCTACCGCGATGCCGAGTGGGGCGACCCGGCCTCCCCCGCCCGGTTGGCGCCGGAGGCGCGCGGCCGCGCTGTTCCGCTTGGTGGGGCGATCGACGTCCGCTACCGCGCCGGCTGCGACGTCGCGCCGGTGGACGTCGCCGACGCAGCGGCGCGGTTACGGCTTCGGTCTTTTGTCTGGGCCGATCAGGCAGCGCGGCTGGCCCGGCTCGACGCCGCGCTGTCACTTGCCGAAAAATTTCCACCGCTGCTTGTCAAAGCGGACGCGGCGGATTTTGTCGAGAAGGCACTGGCCGCACGGCAGCGGGGCGGCGCCTTCGTGCTCTACCATTCGATCATGTGGCAGTACCTGCCGCGGGCGACCAAGGATGCCATCACCGCTGCGCTGGAGCAGGCGGGCAGACAGGCCACGGCCGCTGCGCCTATCGCAAGGCTGAGGATGGAGCCGCGCGATCCCACAAACAATTGGGCGGTACTCAGCCTCACTCTATGGCCCGGCGGCGAGACACGCCGCTTGGCCCATTGCGATTATCACGGCCGCTGGATCGAATGGATCGGCTAAGCCCGATCAAACAGTTCTGGTTGCGCATGATCTCGTCCGAAAAGTCTGCAACTTTTTGCTGCGCTGACCTTCGGTTCGGGATCATGCGTTCGCCTCAGCCGTAGATCTGCTTGTGGACCTGATAGAGCATTTCGCTGCGGTCGGCGCGCATGTCGGCCAGATCGCGGCTGGAAAAGGAGTCGATTTCGGCGACGAGGCGGTTGTATTGCCGGCGCTTGGCGATGGTGGCGCGAGCGCGGCTCATGAGGCTGTCGAGAATCATAGCGAGGTTCCTTTTGCGCCGCATTGTTGCGGCAGGTTGTTCCTCCCTTGATCTGTATGGAGCATGACATAGTTATGGTGCGTTGCAAAAAGAAGATGTTGCAATGCACCATTGCGCCGGACGCATAGCCGGTTAACGGCGCATGAACCCCGTCATTTGGGCAGGCGGCACTGCCGCAGCTTGCCTCGATGCCTCAAGATGCGGTGAGACTGATATCAGCGATCTTGCCATATTGATCGCCGGCTGGCTTGATCGCGCCGGCATCACCGATTTGCATGACTGGGAGGAAAATCATGGCCGCCGAAGACTACGAGATTCTCGATCCACGTTTTGCGCGGCTGTTCAACAGCAATGCGCAGGTGGAAAAGCTGTTCACCGGATGCCGTTGGGCGGAAGGGCCGGCCTGGTTCGCGGCCGGCCGTTATGTGGTGTGGTCCGACATCCCCAACAACCGCATGCTGCGTTACGACGAGACCGACGGCAGCGTCAGCGTGTTCCGGCAGCCGTCGGGTAATTCCAATGGCAACACCGTTGACCGGCAGGGTCGGCTGGTCACTTGCGAGCATTCGGGCCGGCGGGTCAGCCGCACCGAGCATGACGGCTCAATCACCACCATCGCCGACAAATGGCGCGGCAAGCGGCTGAACTCGCCCAACGATGCAGTGGTCAAGTCCGACGGGTCGATCTGGTTCACCGACCCAACCTACGGCATCGACACGGACTATGAGGGCGACAAGGCCGAGAGCGAGATCGGCGCCTGCCATGTCTACCGGGCCGATCCCGGCACCGGTGAGATCGACGCTGTCATCACCGATATGGTCAGGCCCAACGGGCTTGCCTTCTCGCTCGACGAAAGCAAGCTCTATGTCGTCGATACCGGCCGCACGCACGGCGCGCAGAATCCGGCGCATATGCGGGTGTTCAATGTCGACAAGGGTGGCAAGAAGGTGTCCGGCGAAAAAGTCTTCGCCGACTGCGCGGCCGGCCTGTTCGATGGCTTCAGGCTCGACGATCAAGGTAGGATCTGGACCAGTGCCGCCGACGGCATCCATTGCTACGATCCGGACGGGAAGCTGATCGGCAGGATCAAGGTGCCGGAAGTCGTCGCCAATTGCGTGTTCGGCGGCAACAAGCTGAACTGCCTCTACATCGCCGGCACGACCTCACTCTACATGGTCCGGCTGATGGTCAACGGCGCAAAGACATTTTGAGCAGCCGCCAAGCAATATCCCAGGGGAGGGCGCCATGCCATTCGTGAACATCCGCCTGGTCAAGGAGGTGATTGCCGATGACCCGGCCGGCAAGAAGGCCGCGATCGCCGCCCAGGTGACCGCGGCCATCACCGGCGCCACCGGCCTGACCAGCAACGACGTCTGGGTGGTTTTCGAGGAGGTCGCTGCGCGGGACTGGTTCGTTGGCGAGACCGATGTCGAGACGATGCGCAGCAAACGCTGAAGGAATTTCGCCGCGACCTTTGATGGTTGCAGCGCGGCCGGTCAGCAGGCGTCGAGGGCCGAGAGGTATTTCGGACGGATCATGTCCGAAACAGTCTACCACATGGTGTGTTTGTATTCGTCATCCAGCCAGCGGTCGGTCGCCTCGGCCGAATCGGCGAGCGCCAACTGGTCGCGCAGGATCTGGCCGAGCGTCGGCAGCGTCGCGCGGTCGTACCAGCTTTCGGGCTTCCACAAATCGGAGCGCATGAAAGCCTTGGCGCAGTGCATGTAGGCGGCCTTGACCGTCACCAGGACGACGCTTTGCGGTTCCTTGCCGTCGACCGCGAGCCGCTCGCGCAAGCCCGCATCGACGGTGATGCGAGCATCGCCGTTGACGCGCAGCGTCTCGTTCATGCCTGGAATGAGAAAGAGCAGCCCGACCGAGGGGTTGATAAGAATGTTCTCAAGCGTGTCGAGCCGGTTGTTGCCGGGCCGGTCGGGGATGGCGATGGTCCTCTCGTCGAGCACGACGGCAAAGCCGGGCTTGTCGCCCTTCGGCGTCACATCGGCATTGCCGGCGCCGTCGGAGGAGCCGATCAGCACGAAGGGGCTTTTGCCGATGAAAGAACGGCTGTGACCATCCAGCGCCTTCAATTCCTTGCGGATAGAGCCGTCGGTCGGCCGAGGCGTCTTGTAGATCGTTCTCAGCTCTTCGCGCGTGGTGACGAATTCCATGCCCTCTCCCCAACTGTTACTTGCCGGCCTTCTCTTCTTTTCCGGGCTTGCCTTCAAGCGAATGGCGCATGATCAGCGGCATCTGGCTGAAGGTGAAAAGAAGCGTGATCGGCATGATTCCCCAAACCTTGAAGGTAACCCATGCGTCGGTGGAAAAATTCCGCCAGACCACTTCGTTGACAAGGGCCAGGAACAGGAAAAACAGGCCCCAGCGGAAGGTGAGTTTCTTCCAGCCTTCGGCATCGAGGCTGAAGGCCGAATCGAAGACGTAGCCGAGCAGCGATTTGCCGAAGAAAAGGCCGCCGAGCAGGACGCCGCCGAACAGCATGTTGACGATGGTCGGCTTCATCTTGATGAAGATGTCGTCCTGCAGATAGAGCGTCAGCGCGCCGAAGACGAACACCACGACGCCCGACACCATCGGCATGATCGGCAAGGTGCGGGTGAGCAGCCAGGAGGCGATCAGCGCGATCGCGGTGGCCGCCATGAACAGGCCGGTGGCGACGAAGATCGGCCCGCCGAATTCGGCCAGCGCCGGAAATTTCTGCGTCAGCCACGCGCCACGCGCGTTGGCAAAGAAGAACACCATCAGCGGGCCGAGCTCCAGCACCAGCTTGAGCAGCGGATTGACGCCTTCCTTCTTCTGTTTCTGTGGGTCGGACGGGTCGCGTTCGAGGATGGGCGGGTTCATAGACTTCCTTCTTACGCACGATCCTGTCCAAAAAGTCTGCAACTTTTTGGGATCATGCTTGTTAGGCCACTCCAGCGATCGCCCTGGCGAACTCGCTTGCGGAGAAAGGTTCGAGGTCGTCGACTTGTTCGCCGACGCCGATGAAATAAACCGGCAATTTGTGCTTTGCCGCGATCGCCACCAGAATACCGCCGCGTGCCGTGCCGTCCAGCTTGGTCATCACCAGGCCATTGACGCCGGCGACATTGCGGAAGATCTCGACCTGGTTGAGCGCGTTCTGGCCGGTGGTGGCGTCGACCGTCTGCAGCACGGTGTGCGGCGCCTCCGGATCGAGCTTGCCCAGCACCCGAACTATCTTTTCCAGTTCCGCCATCAGCTCGGTCTTGTTCTGCAACCGCCCGGCGGTGTCGATGATCAGCACGTCGGAGCCGGCTTGCTTGGCCTGTTCGAAGGCGTCGTAAGCGAGGCCGGCGGCGTCGGCGCCAAGCTTCGAGGCGATGACCGGCGATTTGGTGCGCTCGCCCCAGATCTTCAACTGCTCAATCGCGGCGGCGCGGAACGTGTCGCCGGCTGCGAGCATCACCGACAGGCCGCCATCGGTCAGCTTTGCCGCCAGCTTGCCGATGGTTGTGGTCTTGCCGGTGCCGTTGACGCCGACGACAAGGATGACATGCGGCTTGTGACTGAGATCAAGCTCCAGCGGCATGGCGACGTGGGTCAGCACCTTCTCCACCTCCGTCGCCATGATGGCGCGGACTTCCGTCTCGGAGACGTCCTTGCCGTAGCGGCTGGCGGCCAGCGAATCGGTGATGCGCAATGCCGTCTCCATGCCGAGATCGGCGCGGATCAGCACGTCCTCGAGATCCTGCAGCGTGTCCTCGTCCAGCTTGCGCTTGGTGAAGACGCCGGCGATGTTGCCGGACAGTTCCCGGGAAGAGCGGGCAAGCCCCTCCTTCATACGCTGGAACCACGAGCGTTTCGGTGCCGGTTCCGGCGCCTTCTGTGGCTGGGCTTTCTGCTCGACCTTCTTGGTTACGGTCACCTTGCCGGGGGCTGGCTTTGGCTCCGGCGGTGGTTGCGGAACGGCCTCCGGCTCCGGTGCGATCTCAGCAAGGATTGGCTTTGCCTCGACCGGCGCCGGCTGGCGAATGGGGGGCGGGATTTCGGCCGGCGGCGCCTCAGGCTTGGGCGCCGTTGAGGGGATCTCGGCGGGCGGCGCCGGCATGTCGACGGGCGCCGGCTCAGGCCGTTTTTCCGGCTGGGATGGGGCGACTTCTGGTGGCTGAGGCTCTGGTGCAGGAGCCGGCTCAGGGATGACGGGAACGGCCGGGATTTCCTCGGGCGCTGCCTGTTCAGCAGGCGCTTCCGGCTCCGGTTCCAGCTCCTCGACCGGAACCGGCTGGATTTCAGGCTCTGGCGCCGGCTCCTCGATCGGAGCGGGTTCCGGCTGGATGTCTGGCCCGGGCGGAATGGTTGGTGCAGGAGCGGGCGCGGCCTCTTCAACAGGCGCCGGCTGCGGCGCGAGCGGTGCTTCCGCCTCGACTGGCGGCGGAGGCGCAGCTTCTGTTTCGGGCTGACGCTCTTCCCGTTTCAAAAATTCCGGAACGGCCTGCTCAGAAGCCGGTTTCAGCGCCTCCAGCGCATCCCATTTGATCGGCGGCAGAGGTGCCGACTCGTCGATCCGCTCCTCGACCACTTCCTTCTTGCCGAACGAAAATATCTTCTTGAAAAAACCAGCCATGTCTTTGCGTCTCAGGCGACGCTGGCGGCAAGCGGCGCCGCAATCAGTCTGATACCATCATGGCCGGCGATATCAGCCTCAACGATTTCGCCCGGCGCGCCGGCGGAGACCGCGGCGAGCGTAAACCCTTCGGTGCGGCCGAGCCCGTCGCGCTCGACCAGGATCGACTGGCGCGTTCCGGCGAGTGCGGCGAGGTGACTGACATAGGCGGCGCCACCGGCGGCGCGCAGCCGTGCAGCACGCTGCTTGACCACCTCGCGGCGAAGCTGCGGCATGCGCGCCGCGGGGGTGCCTTCGCGCGGTGAAAATGGAAAAACGTGGAGATGCGTCAGCCCGCATTCCTCGACGATCTCCAGCGATTTTTCGAACATGGCGTCCGTCTCGGTCGGGAAGCCGGCGATGATGTCGGCGCCGAAGACGATGCCGGGGCGCAATTTGCGCAAATCCTCGCAAAAACGGATCGACTGATCCCGGTTGTGTCGGCGCTTCATCCGTTTCAGGATCATGTCGTCGCCCGCCTGCAGCGACAGATGCAGATGTGGCATCAGTCGGGGCTCGGTGGCGATCGCGTCGAGCAGATCGTCGTCGGCCTCGATCGAATCGATCGAGGAGAGGCGCAGGCGTTTCACGTCAGGCACCTGCTTGAGGATTGTCTTGACCAATTTGCCGAGTTTCGGGCTGCCCGGCAGGTCGGCGCCGAAGCTGGTCATGTCGACGCCGGTCAGCACGATCTCGGCATAGCCATTGCCGCTCAGCCGCTTGACCTGCTCGACCACGGCGCCCATCGGCACCGAGCGCGAATTGCCGCGGCCATAGGGGATGATGCAGAAGGTGCAGCGGTGGTCGCAGCCGTTCTGCACCTGGACGAAGGCTCGCGCCCGGCCTTCGATGGCGTCGACCATGTGGGCGGCCGTCTCGCGTACCGAAAAGATATCGTTGACGCGAGCCTTCTCGGTATCGTTGACGCCGAAATCCGGCAGCGCGCGATAGGAATTCGCCTTCAGCTTCTCCTCATTGCCGAGGACGAGATCGACCTTGTCCATGGCGACGAAATTCTGCGGCTCGGTCTGCGCGGCGCAGCCGGTGACGATGATGCGGGCGGCCGGGTTCTCGCGGCGGGCCTTGCGGATCGACTGCTTTGCCTGGCGCACCGCCTCGCCGGTGACGGCGCAGGTGTTGAAGATGATGGCGCCGCCTGCCAGCGCGCCAAGGCCGGCGCTTTCCGCCTCGCGCCGCATCACCTCGGATTCGTAGGTGTTCAGCCGGCAGCCGAAGGTAACGACGTCAATGCCCTTCTTGGGAAGAGCGGGCATCAGGCGGCGCTTTCGGTGTCGCGGGCCCACACGCCGGTCGACGGGTCGAAGCTGCCGGAAAATTCCCATTCGGCGGCACCGGTGAGGACGACGTGGTCGTCGCCGCGCCATTCGACATGCAAGGAGCCGCCGCCGGGCGTCACCAAGGAGACGCTGCGTCCGGTCCGCTTGGTGCGGGCGGCAGCGACGACGGCGGCACAAGCCGCCGTGCCGCAGGCCTTGGTCAGGCCGGCGCCGCGCTCCCAGGTGCGGATGACCATCGTCTCGGGCGAGGTCACCTGCGCGATTGTGATGTTGGCGCGTTCGGGGAAGATCGGGTGGTTTTCGAGCAGCGGACCGAAGCGGTCGAGCTCGTAGGACCAGACGTCGCGGTCGACCCAGAAAATGGCGTGCGGATTGCCCATCGACACGACCGAGGGCGAGTGCAGCACAGGCGCGTCGATCGGGCCGATCTGCAGCTCGATCATGCGGGTGTCGCGGAATTCCTCGGCCAGCGGAATATCCTGCCAGCCGAAACGCGGTCTGCCCATGTCGACCGAGATCAGCCCGTCGGCATGTTCCTCGGCGTTGAGGATGCCGGCGACCGTCTCGAAGGCGAATGTCTTCTGGCCGGTCTCGGCAGCAAGCGCTTGCACCACACAGCGCATGCCGTTGCCGCAGGCCTGCGCGCCGGTTCCGTCGGAATTCAATATGTCGATGAAAAAGGCGGTGCCCGGCGTCCTGGCATCGTGGATCGCCATGATCTGATCGAATTTCGTCGCGGCATCGGCGTTGAGCGCAAGGGCGGCAGCCGGCGTCACCCGATCGGCGCGACCGTGCATGTCGGCAACGATGATCTCGTTGCCGATGCCGTTCATCTTGGCGAAGGGGACAGTGCTTGCCATGGATCGAAAGGTCTCATGCCGGTTTGGCGCCTATATGGCGGATACCGGCCGAAATTACCAGTGCGCGGACATTTTGAATCCGCGCATCGTGCTTTCCAAAAATCGATTTTCGGGCCGATGCGCTACGTCACCGCGAAGACGCCGAGCATGACCAGCAGGAAGATGATCAGCACGATGCCGATGAGGATACGGGCACCGGTGGCGGCAGCTCCGGCCAAGGCCGGCATGCCGAGCAGGCTTGCCGCGGCCGCGATGATCAGAAGAATGATGATCCATTTGATCATGAGAAAAAACCTCGCGGCCGACGGTTGTGGAAACTACCTACAAACGCGTCTGCGATGGCTTGGGTTCCGATTCCTTGGATTTGCCTGGAAATTCCCTGCGCCGCGAAGCCGGTCGCCTGCCTAGGCCGTCGGCACGTCCCAGACCTCGCCGGGACGCAAGGCGCGAAAGCGTTCGCGCGGGACGCTCTGGTCATCCAGGGCCTCACCAAGCTTTCTTGCCGGCTCGTCGATCGGCTCGTTGGTGAGCCGGAACGTGCCCCAATGGCAGCCGGCAGCATAGGCGGCGTTGCACAAAAGCATGCCTTGCACCGCCTCCTCAGGGTTCTGGTGGTGTGGCGCCATGAACCAGCGCGGCTCGTAAGCGCCGATCGGCAGGATGGCGAGGCGGAAGCCGCCGTGCCTTTCGGCCATCAGCCGATAGTTGATGCCATCGTGGAAACCGGTGTCGCCGGCGAAATAGATCTTTCCGCCCGGCGTCTTGACCACAAAACCCGCCCACAGCGCCATGCGCCGGTCGCGGGTGCCACGCGCCGACCAGTGGTGCACCGGCTCGACATGGACGGCCACGTCCTTGCCGATGTCGACCCGCTCGCCCCAGTCATGCACGGAGAGCCGCATGCCGGGAACGCCATCTTCGATAATGACGTCGTTGCCGAGTGGCGTCAGCACCAGCGGGTCATGCTTTGTCTTCAGCCGCTTCAGCGTGGCGAGGTCGAGATGGTCGTAGTGATTGTGGCTGACCAATACGAGGTCGATCGGCGGCAGGCTGGAAAACGCGATGCCCGGCAGGTTGACCCGTTTCGGCCCGGCAAAGGAGAGCGGCGAGACGCGCCGCGACCAGACCGGGTCGGTGAGGATATTCAGGCCGGCTGTCTGGATAAGCAGCGTGGAATGGCCGACCATGGTCAGCCTCAGCCCGGGGCCTTCGATCCGCTCGGCCGGCGTGGCCTGATGAAACGGGCTCGGATTCGCCGCTGGCCATTTCGAGCGCTCGCCGCCCAGCTGCCACTTCAAAAGATCGGAAAAACGCGCAGGCAGCTTGCCGTTGGGATTGAAGAACAAGGTGCCGTCGAAATGATCGCTGGGCGGGCCGCTGTAGTAGCGATTGGCGGCTCTTTTTCTTGCAGCCAAGGTTTCGCCTCCGGCAGAGTTCCGTTTCACCAGAGATAGGACCGAAGCCGGCTAGCGCAAGCATCTGGGGCCGAATGCCAAGGGCACGCCTCTCCAGGCAAAACCGCTGTGCACGGTCGGGTCAGACCCACAGGGCAGGCTTTTAGGCGGCACGTATTTTGTGGTAAAGTTGCAACAGATGCTGCCGCAAATGGTATTTTAACCATATCGGGTTGAAATTCTGCCACCTTCTCCATCTTGGTGGGGGAAGACATTGTGCGGACGGCAGCCCCAGCCGGATCGACGGAGGTTTGAAATGGATTTTTCGAAAACCGGTCTGCTGGCCGTATCGCTTGCCGCGCTCGTTGCGAGCGGCTGTTCAACGTCACGGTTCTCATCGATGGACCAGGAGCAGCCAGCGCCGCTGCAAGCCGCGCCCTCCGGCAAGGTAACCGGAAATCAGCTGCCGCCGCCGGCGTCGCCCGGCACGGCCGACCCGTCGAAATTTCCGACGGCGCCGCAAGGCACGCTAAACCCCCAGGTCGCCTCGTTGCCGCCGGACGGAACGGCACCGGCCGGAGCCCCGGATCTTACCGCAGGCAGCGTCGCCGGCGTGTGGAAGGCCAGCGTGTCCGGCCAGAGCTGCCAGGTGGCAACGCCGCAGACGAAATTCGGCGCCGGCTATCGGGCCGGACCGCTGCATTGCCCGGCGCCGATCGACGGCATCAAATCATGGAACGTCGCCGGCAAGCAGCTGACGCTGTATGATGAGAATGGCGGCACGCTGGCACGGCTCTATTCCTCGGGCGGAGAGAAATTCGACGGCCAGACTTCCAACGGCCTGCCGATTTCGCTTACAAGAGGCTGACCCGCCTCCTATTTGTTTTTACGCAATTCCTAGGGAAAACCGCTACACACTTTTCCTGGGATTGCTCTAGAGCAGGATGAATTCAAATTGAGTCGGTCATCCTGCTCTAAGTCTTTTTTTGCGTATGATCTTGTCCGAAAAGTCTGCAACTTTTCGGGATCATACTTCAGAACGACGTGACCGATGCATCTGCGTGACGGCCTTCAGACCCATGCGACCGTCCGGCAGCGCTACGACCATTTGGTCGATACGGGCCTGATCGACCGCGATCCGGCACAGGAGCGGATCGTCGCGGCACTCGACCGGCTGATCGACGAGATTTCGGCAAAGCGGCTGGCGCACAAGTCGAGCGCGCTGGGCTGGCTGTTCGCGCGCAAGCGCGAGACGCGCGAGGCCGTCAAGGGCCTCTACATCCATGGCGGCGTCGGCCGCGGCAAGACCATGCTGATGGACATGTTCTTCGAGCTGGTGCCGGTCAGGCGCAAGCGCCGTGTGCACTTCAACGACTTCATGGCCGATGTGCAGGACCGCATCCAGAAGCATCGGCTGGAGCGCAAGAATGGCACCGTCAGGGAAGACGACCCGATCGCGCCGGTGGCCCGCTCGCTGGCCGAGGAAGCCTGGGTGCTGTGCTTCGACGAGTTTTCCGTCACCGACATCGCCGATGCGATGATCCTGTCCCGACTGTTCTCGGCGCTGTTTGCCAACGGCGTCGTGCTGGTCGCCACGTCCAATGTCGCGCCGGAGGATCTCTACCGCGACGGTTTGAACCGCAAGCTTTTCCTACCCTTCATCGGCACCCTGGAGCGGAATGCGCAGGTGCTGGCGCTAGACGCCGACAAGGATTATCGGCTGGACAAGCTCAGCCGCCTGCCGGTCTATGTCACCCCCGCCGATGCCGCCGCCGATGCTGTCCTCGACGAGGCCTGGGAGGTGATGACGCATGGCAGGCCGACGGAGGCGGCGGCGCTGACGGTAAAGGGCAGGCAGATCGTGGTGCCGCGTGCTGCCGGCGATGCGGCGCGGTTTTCTTTTGCCGATCTCTGCGAGAAACCGCACGGCGCCCGCGATTTCCTGGCGATTGCCAGCCGCTTCTCGACCATCTTCATCGATCATGTGCCGGTGCTCGGCGAAGGCAGCCGCAACGAGGCCAAGCGCTTCATCCTGCTGATCGACACGCTCTACGATCATCATGTGCGGCTGGTGGTGAGCGCTGCTGCACCGCCACCGCAGCTTTACACGGCCAAGCGCGGCACCGAGGTCTTCGAGTTCGAGCGCACGGCGTCACGGCTGATCGAGATGCAGAGCCACGAATGGCTGGAGGACTGGGCGAAACGGCAGAGTGCGCCGCCGCCGTCGCCGGAAGCGCAACAGGCTCAGGCCTAGAGTCGATAAACATACATGACAAAGCCTTCCGCCTCGCCATGCGGCTCCCTTCGCGCCTCATACAGTGCGCGAGCGGCAACATTGTCCGGCTCGGTGCCGACCCAGGCCTCCTCGCAGCCATGCTCGCGGCCGAGCGCAAACATGGCGTCGAGCATTCTTGTCGCTGTGCCCTGGCGCTGGAAGGCCGGCGCCACGCCGACTTCGTCGATGTAGAGTTCGCTCACCTTGTCCGGATGGCGGTGGATGACGGCAGCGCACTGGCCGACGACCACGCCGTCGGCGAGCGCCACAATCATGAAATGTCCTGGTGAGGCGAGGTAGGCGGCAAGGCGATCAGGCCTCACCGGCTCGTCGAACACGTCTTCGGCGACCCGCATCACAAGGGCGTCATCGCCGGGAAGCAGCCTTCTTATTTCCATCTTCATTGTGTAAATATCCCAAAGTCGGCTTAATTCTTTTGACGCTTACGTAATTCCCATTGTTTCTAACCGATTGAAATTATTCACTCCGAAATAATCGTTTGAATTTTTTTTGCACCGGGGCTATTGGGTGCGGCGAAATCCCGCGGCTTCCCCGCAGCATTCCGGCCTCCTTCCTCGACGTCGTCATCCCAAGTCGTTAAAGATTGGGGCGCCGTCACAGTCTAAAGGGAAAACATCCTGACATGGCACGCAACAAGATAGCGCTCATCGGCTCGGGCATGATCGGCGGCACGCTCGCCCATATGATCGGCCTCAAGGATCTCGGCGACGTTGTGCTGTTTGATATCGCCGAGGGCATCCCGCAAGGCAAGGGGCTGGATATCGCGCAGTCATCGCCGGTCGATGGGTTCGACTCCAGGCTGACCGGCGTCAACGATTATGCCGGCATCGAGGGCGCCGACGTCTGTATCGTCACCGCCGGCGTGCCGCGCAAGCCGGGCATGAGCCGCGACGACCTTCTCGGCATCAACCTGAAGGTCATGGAGCAGGTTGGCGCGGGTCTCAAGAAATACGCGCCGAAAGCCTTCGTCATCTGCATCACCAACCCGCTCGACGCCATGGTCTGGGCGTTGCAGAAGTTCTCAGGATTGCCGAAGAGCCATGTCGTCGGCATGGCTGGCGTGCTGGACAGCTCGCGCTTCCGCTATTTCCTGGCCGAGGAATTCAAGGTGTCGGTCGAGGATGTCACCGCCTTCGTGCTCGGCGGCCATGGCGATTCCATGGTGCCGATGATCCGCTATTCGACGGTCGCCGGCATCCCGCTGCCCGACCTCATCAAGATGGGCTGGACCTCGAAGGAAAAGCTCGACCAGATCGTGCAGCGCACCCGCGACGGCGGCGCCGAGATCGTCGGCCTGCTCAAGACCGGCTCGGCCTTCTACGCACCGGCCGCCTCGGCGATCGCCATGGCCGAAGCCTATCTCAAGGACAAGAAGCGCGTGCTGCCGTGTGCTGCGCATCTCTCCGGCCAGTATGGTGTCAAGAACACCTATGTCGGGGTGCCGGTGGTGATCGGCGCCGGCGGCGTCGAGCGCATCATCGAGATCGAGCTCAGCAAGCCCGAGCAGAAGATGTTCGACAGTTCGGTGGCGGCGGTGCAGGGCCTGTGCGAGGCCTGCGTCAAGATCGCTCCGCATCTCGCAGCCAAGTGACCCGCCGCCAAGTGACCCGGAGACAACGCGCATGAACATCCATGAATATCAGGGCAAGGCGCTGCTGAAGGGCTTTGGCGCACCGGTGGCCGAGGGCGTGCCGGTGTTCGAGGCAAGCGAGGCGGAAGCCGCCGCCAAGGCGCTGCCCGGCCCGCTCTATGTGGTGAAGAGCCAGATCCATGCCGGCGGCCGCGGCAAGGGCAAGTTCAAGGAGCTCGGCCCCGACGCCAAGGGTGGCGTCAGGCTGGCGAAGTCGGTCGCCGATGTCGTCGCCAACGCCAACGAGATGCTCGGCCACACACTGGTCACCAAACAGACCGGTCCGGCGGGCAAGCAGGTCAACCGCCTCTACATCGAGGACGGCGCCGACATCGAGCGCGAGCTCTATCTGTCGCTGCTGGTCGACCGCTCGGTCGGCCGCATCGCCTTCGTCGTTTCGACCGAGGGCGGCATGGACATCGAGGCGGTCGCCCATGACACGCCGGAAAAGATCATCACCGTCGCCATCGACCCGGAAAAGGGCGTGACGGCGGATGATTTGAAAGAACTCAACAGCGCGCTGAAGCTCGACGGCGACGCCGCCAAGGACGGCGAGACACTGTTCCCGATCCTCTACAAAGCCTTCGTCGAAAAGGACATGAGCCTGCTCGAGGTCAACCCGCTGATCGTCATGAGGAACGGCCGGCTGCGCGTGCTCGACGCCAAGGTGTCGTTCGACAACAACGCGCTGTTCCGCCATCCCGACGTGATGGAGCTGCGCGACATCACCGAAGAGGACGAGAAAGAGATCGAGGCGTCGAAATACGACCTCGCCTATGTCGCGCTCGACGGCAATATCGGCTGTATGGTCAATGGCGCCGGCCTCGCCATGGCGACGATGGACATCATCAAGCTCTATGGCGCCGAACCCGCCAACTTCCTCGATGTCGGCGGCGGCGCGTCGAAGGAGAAGGTGACGGCGGCGTTCAAGATCATCACCAAGGATCCGGCGGTCAAGGGCATCCTGATCAACATCTTCGGCGGCATCATGAAATGCGACATCATCGCCGAGGGCGTCATCGCGGCGGTCAAGGAAGTTGGGCTGCAAGTGCCGCTGGTGGTGCGGCTCGAAGGCACCAATGCCGAGCTAGGCAAGAAGATCATCAATGACAGTGGCCTCAATGTCGTCTCGGCCGACGACCTCGACGATGCCGCGAAGAAAATCGTGGCGGCGGTGAAGGGCTGATCTGGTGCCTCCGCACAAGATAAACCTGGTCGAGGCGGCGGATGCGAAGATCAAAAAGGTCTTCGATCCGCATATCGCCGGCGACGTCAACGATGCCCAGGTCAAGATCGCCAAGTTCGGCGATGTCTTCGACTGGCATGCGCATGACAACGAGGACGAAGCGTTCCTCGTGCTGCGCGGCCGCATCGCCATCGATTTCCGCGACGGCACGGTGGAGCTTGGCAGCGGCGAGTTCATCGTCGTGCCGCGGTCCGTCGAGCACCGGCCGCGCTCGCTGAGCGAGGAGCCAGTGGTGCTGATGTTCGAGCCGGCGACGACACTCAACACCGGCAACGCCAAGAGCGACCTCACCGTCGCCGATCTCAAGCGGCTCTGACCATGGCATCTCTGACGATGACCACGCAGCCTTCCTCGATCAACGGTTTGTAAAAAGGACCACCATGTCCATTCTCGTCGACAAGAACACCAAGGTGCTCGTGCAGGGCCTGACCGGCAAGACCGGCACGTTCCATACGGAGCAGGCGCTGGCCTATCACGGGACGAAAATGGTCGGCGGCATCCACCCCAAAAAGGGTGACGAGACGTGGACCGGTGCCAAGGGCGAGAGCCTGCCGATCTTTTCCACCGTCGCTGAAGGCAAGGCGAAGACCGGCGCCAACGCTTCTGTCGTCTATGTGCCGCCGGCGGGCGCCGCAGAGGCGATCCTGGAAGCGATCGAAGCCGAGATCCCGCTGATCATCTGCATCACCGAGGGCATCCCGGTGATCGACATGATCAAGGTCAAGGCGCGGCTCGACCGCTCGACATCGCGGCTCATCGGCCCCAACTGCCCCGGCGTCCTGACCCCCAACGAATGCAAGATCGGCATCATGCCCGGCAACATCTTCCGCAAGGGCTCGGTCGGCGTTGTTTCCCGCTCGGGAACGCTTACCTATGAGGCAGTGTTCCAGACCACCAATGTCGGCCTCGGCCAGACCACCGCCGTCGGCATCGGTGGCGACCCCGTCAAAGGCACGGAGTTCATCGACGTGCTGGAGATGTTCCTCGCCGACGACGAGACCCGATCGATCATCATGATCGGCGAGATCGGCGGCTCGGCCGAGGAAGACGCCGCGCAGTTCCTCAAGGACGAAGCCAAGCGTGGCCGCAAGAAGCCGATGGCCGGTTTCATCGCCGGGCGCACGGCGCCGGCCGGGCGCACCATGGGCCATGCGGGCGCCGTCATCTCCGGCGGCAAGGGCGGCGCCGAGGACAAGATCGCGGCGATGGAATCGGCCGGGATAAAAGTTTCGCCCTCGCCGGCCCGGCTCGGCACGACGCTGGTCGAGGCGATCAAAGGTTAGGGCAGTAAGGGAGTAGGGCAGTAGGGCGTAGGGACAAGACGAGGGCATTGCCCTACTCCCATACTGCCCTATTGCCCTACTCCCCTCCAAAACAGGAGACGGAGCCAGGCTCCGCTGAAAAAATGGCAAGACAAGATCAGGCCAACGACCAATTTTCGCTTACCTCTTTCCTCTATGGCGGCAATGCCGATTATATCGACGCGCTCTACGCCGCCTATGAGGACGATCCCTCTTCGGTCGACCCCGAATGGCAGGATTTCTTCGCGGCGCTGAAGGACGACGCCGGCGATGTTCGCAAGAATGCCAAGGGTGCCTCATGGGCTAAGCCCTCGTGGCCGTTGCAGGCCAATGGCGAGTTGGTGTCGGCGCTCGACGGCAATTGGGGCATCGTCGAGAAGCACATCGAGAAGAAAGTCCAGGACAAGGCGGTGATGAACGGCGTCGCCCTTTCCGACGCCGACGTGCACCAGGCGACGCGCGATTCCGTGCGCGCCATCATGATGATCCGCGCCTACCGCATGCGGGGCCATTTGCACGCCAATCTCGATCCGCTCGGCATCGCCAAGCCGCTCGAGGACTATAACGAGCTGTCGCCGGAAAATTACGGCTTCACATCAGCCGATTACGATCGCCCGATCTTCCTCGACAATGTGCTCGGGCTCGAATTCGGCACCATCCGGCAGATGCTCGACATCCTGACCCGCACCTATTGCTCGACGCTCGGCGTCGAGTTCATGCATATTTCCGATCCCGAGGAGAAGGCCTGGATCCAGGCGCGCATCGAGGGCACCGACAAGGAGATCTCCTTCACCGCCACCGGCAAGAAGGCGATCCTGCAGAAGCTGGTCGAGGCCGAAGGCTTCGAGCAGTTCATCGACGTCAAGTACAAGGGCACCAAGCGCTTCGGCCTCGACGGCGCAGAGGCGCTGATCCCGGCGCTGGAGCAGATCGTCAAGCGCGGCGGCCAGCTCGGCATGAAGGAGATCGTGCTCGGCATGGCGCATCGCGGCCGGCTGAACGTGCTCTCCCAGGTGATGGCCAAGCCGCACCGCGCCATCTTCCACGAATTCAAGGGCGGCTCGGCCGCACCCGACGAGGTCGAGGGCTCGGGCGACGTGAAGTACCATCTCGGCGCTTCGTCGGACCGCGAGTTCGACGGCAACAAAGTGCACCTGTCGCTGACCGCCAATCCTTCGCATCTGGAAATCGTCGATCCGGTGGTTATGGGCAAGGCGCGGGCCAAGCAGGACTCTCTGTTCGGCCGCAGTCGCGAGGAGATCGTGCCGCTGGAAGAGCGCGCCAAGGTGCTGCCGCTGCTCCTGCATGGCGACGCCGCCTTTGCCGGCCAGGGCGTGATTGCCGAAATCCTCGGCCTGTCGGGCCTGCGCGGCCACCGCGTCGCCGGCACGCTGCATTTCATCATCAACAACCAGATCGGCTTCACCACCAATCCGCGCTTCTCACGCTCGTCGCCCTATCCGTCGGATGTGGCCAAGATGATCGAGGCGCCGATCTTCCACGTCAATGGCGACGATCCGGAAGCCGTGGTCCATGCCACCAAGGTGGCGATCGAATTCCGCATGAAGTTCCACAAGCCTGTCGTGGTCGACATGTTCTGCTACCGCCGCTTCGGCCACAATGAAGGCGACGAGCCGGCCTTCACCCAACCGATCATGTACAGCAGCATCCGCAGCCACAAGACGACGGTGCAGATCTATGCCGACCGGCTGATCGCCGAAGGCCACCTCACCCAGGCCGAATTCGATAAGCTCAAGGCCGACTGGCGGGCACATCTCGAGCAAGAATTCGAGGTCGGCCAGCATTACAAGCCCAACAAGGCCGACTGGCTGGATGGCGCCTGGTCTGGCCTGCGCACGGCCGACAACCAGGACGAACAGCGGCGCGGCAAGACCGCCGTGCCGGTCAAGACGCTGAAGGAGATCGGCAAGAAGCTGACCGAGGTGCCGAAGGATTTCGCGGCCCACAAGACGATCATGCGGTTTCTCGAGAACCGCCGCCAGGCGATCGAGTCGGGCGAAGGCATCGACTGGTCGACGGCCGAGGCGCTGGCCTTCGGCGCCATTCTGCTCGACGGCAATCCGGTTCGACTGTCTGGTCAGGATTCGGAGCGCGGCACGTTTTCGCAACGCCACTCCGTGCTCTACGACCAGCGCGACGAGACACGCTACATCCCGCTCAACAATCTGTCGGCGGCGCAGGCCGGCTTCGAGGTCATCAACTCGATGCTGTCGGAAGAGGCCGTGCTCGGCTTCGAATATGGCTACAGCCTGGCCGAGCCGAAGGCGCTGACGCTTTGGGAAGCACAGTTCGGCGATTTCGCCAACGGCGCCCAGGTGGTGTTCGACCAGTTCATCTCGTCGGGCGAGCGCAAGTGGCTCAGAATGTCGGGGCTCGTCTGCCTGCTGCCGCATGGCTATGAAGGCCAGGGGCCGGAACATTCATCGGCCAGGCTCGAGCGCTTCCTGCAGCTTTGCGCCGAAGACAACATGCAAGTGGCCTACTGCACGACGCCGGCCAACTATTTCCACATCCTGCGCCGGCAGTTGAAGCGGGATTTCCGCAAGCCGCTGATCCTGATGACGCCGAAGTCGCTGCTGCGCCACAAGCGGGCGGTGTCGACGCTGCCGGAGATGTCGGGCGAAAGCGCGTTCCACCGGCTGTTGTGGGACGATGCCCAGCAGCTCCCCGGCCAGGCGATCAAGCTCACCAAGGATTCGAAGATCCGCCGTGTCGTGCTCTGCTCGGGCAAGGTCTATTACGACCTCTACGAGGAGCGCGAGAAGCGCGGCATCAACGACATCTATCTGCTGCGCGTCGAACAGCTCTATCCGTTCCCGGCCAAGGCGCTGATCACCGAACTGTCACGCTTCCGCAACGCCGAGATGGTGTGGTGCCAGGAGGAGCCCAAGAACATGGGCGCCTGGTCGTTCATCGATCCCTATCTGGAATGGGTGCTGGCGCATATCGACGCCAAGCATCAGCGGGTGCGCTATACCGGCCGGCCGGCAGCCGCGTCGCCGGCGACCGGATTGATGTCGAAGCATCTCGCCCAGCTTGCCGCCTTGCTCGAAGACGCGCTCGGCGAATAGAACAGAACCGACAAAAAAACGGACAGGCACAATGGCTACCGAAATCCGCGTCCCCACACTTGGCGAATCCGTCACCGAGGCGACCATCGGCAAATGGTTCAAGAAGGTGGGCGACGCGATCGCCACCGACGAGCCGCTGGTCGAGCTCGAAACCGACAAGGTAACGGTGGAAGTGCCGGCCGCGGCCGCGGGAACGCTCAGCGAGATCGCCGTCAAGGAAGGCGAGACGGTCGAGGTCGGCGCTTTGCTCGGCATGATTTCGGCGGGCGACGGCGCAAAAGCGGCAGCACCCGCTAAGGCGTCAACTTCCGAACCGAGGCAGGACGCGGTATCGCAAGCCTCGGCACCGACCGCCGCATCAACCGTCAAGCAAGCCGCGGCCGAGACCGCCAAGATCGCTGGCGATGCCGGGCCGATCGAGGCGCGCACGATGCCGCCGGCGCCAGCGGCGGCGAAGCTGCTGGCCGAGAGCAATCTCGCCGTCGACCAGGTCTCGGGTTCCGGCAAACGCGGCCAGGTGCTGAAGGGCGACGTGCTCGACGCAATCGCCAGGGGCGCGCCGTCGCAACCGGCCGAGACGCCGAAGGCGCCTGCACCGGTCGCTGCCCGTGCGCCGTCCTCGGCCGATGACGCGTCGCGCGAAGAGCGCGTGCGCATGACCAAGCTGCGGCAGACCATCGCGCGCCGCCTCAAGGAAGCGCAGTCGACCGCCGCCATGCTGACCACCTTCAACGAGGTGGACATGAGCGCGGTAATGGCGCTCAGGACCAAATACAAGGATGTGTTCGAGAAGAAGCACGGCGTGAAGCTGGGCTTCATGGGCTTCTTCACCAAGGCCGTCACCCATGCGCTGAAGGAGATCCCTTCGGTCAATGCCGAGATCGACGGCACCGACATCATCTTCAAGAACTACGCCCATATCGGCGTCGCCGTCGGCACGGAAAAAGGCCTTGTCGTGCCAGTGGTACGCGATGCCGACCAGATGTCGATCGCCGAGATCGAGAAGGATATCGGCAGGCTGGGCATCGCCGCGCGTGACGGCAAGCTTTCCGTGGCGGATATGCAAGGAGGCACGTTTACGATTTCCAACGGCGGCGTTTACGGGTCGCTGATGTCGACGCCGATCCTCAACGCGCCGCAGTCCGGCATTCTGGGCATGCACAAGATCCAGGAGCGGCCGGTGGTGGTCGGCGGCCAGATCGTGATCCGGCCGATGATGTATCTGGCGCTCTCCTACGATCACCGCATCGTCGACGGCAAGGAAGCGGTGACCTTCGTGGTCCGCGTCAAGGAAAGCCTGGAGGATCCGGAGCGGCTGGTGCTCGATCTCTAAGGGTCGGTCGAGGTGAGCCGGAGAATGGATCTGCGCCACCGAACGAGCTTCTCTCGTTTGCGCTCCGGATTGTTTTTCACGCTGTGCGTGGCCGGCCTTGCGCTGACGGCATCGACGGCGCACGCTGCCTGCCCGCTCGAGCTCGCCGTCTATGGCGATGCCGAAAGTGCCGCCGAGATCGATTTCAGGCCGACCATGGAATCGGCTGTTGTCACCAACACGTTCAAGATGGTGCTCGACAACAGTGTCGTGCTCGAAGGCATCGTCATGTGGACGGAAGGCGTGGCGCGGCCGCATGGTTCGCTGATGTACAAATGCCCGACAGGCGACGTCACCGGCGACGAACTCGCCGCTTGCACGGTGTGGGAGGGGGTCGTCTACAGTGCTGACGACAAGGGCAACATCGCTCTGCTGCCAGCCGAAGGCGTGGCCGCGCCGAAGACTCTTATCTTTCCCGACCTCGGACCGTCGCTGCAGATGTCGGCCGCCTATGGCACCAACGGGTTTTCGAAAGTGCCGTGGGATGTTTTTTCGTTGAAGGGCTGTCAGGAATGAGCGCGACCAAAAAAGTGCTGCTGGTGACCGGTGGTAGTCGCGGCATCGGCGCGGCCACGTCCAGGCTTGCCGCCAAGGCTGGATACCGTGTTGCGGTCAACTATGCCTCCAATGAGGCTGCGGCCACGGCGCTTGTCGAGGCAATCGCGCAGGCTGGCGGCGAAGCGCTGGCCATCAAGGGCGACGTCGGCAGCGAGGCCGATATTCAGGCGATATTCGAGAGGATCGATCATGCCTTCGGTCCGCTCGATGCGCTCGTCAACAATGCCGGCGTGGTCGACCGGAAGGCGCGTGTCGACGAAATGAGCGGAGCAAGGTTGGAGCGCATGATGCGCATCAACGTCATTGGCTCAATACTGTGTGCCCGCGAAGCGGTGAAGCGTATGTCGACGAGCCATGGCGGCAAGGGCGGCGCTATCGTGAATATCTCCTCGATTGCTGCGAGAATTGGCGGACCGGGCGAATATGTCGACTATGCCGCCTCGAAGGGTGCGATCGATTCTTTCACCATTGGCCTGGCGCGCGAAGTGGCCGGCGAAGGCATTCGCGTCAACGCGGTCAGTCCAGGCATCATCGACACCGAAATTCATGCCTCCGGCGGGCAGCCGGATCGCGTCGAGAGGATGCGTCACCTCGTGCCCATGCAAAGGGCGGGGGCCACCGAAGAGGTCGCCGCGGCAATTCTCTGGCTCCTGTCGGACGGGGCGTCCTATACGACAGGCGCAAATTTGGAAGTGGGCGGCGGCCGCTAATTGCCAGCCAAGGCTGAGTGCCAGACCAGAAGGACAATATCATGGCTTATGACGTCGTTATCATCGGATCGGGACCGGGCGGCTATGTCTGCGCCATCAAGGCGGCACAGCTCGGCCTGAAGACGGCGGTGATCGAGAAGAACCCGACCTTCGGCGGCACCTGCCTCAATATTGGCTGCATCCCGTCCAAGGCGCTGCTGCATGCCTCCGAGATATTCGCCGAGGCCGGCCATTCCTTCGACACGCTGGGCGTCGAAATCGGCGCACCGAAGCTCAATCTCGGGAAGATGATGGCGCACAAGGACGCGACGGTGGCGTCCAACGTCAATGGCGTCGCCTTCCTGTTCAAGAAGAACAAGATCGACTCGTTTCGCGGCACCGGCAAGGTCCTGTCCGCCGGCAAGGTCTCGGTGACCGGCGAGGACGGCAAGGTCGAGGAGATCGAGACCAGGAACATCGTCATCGCCACCGGCTCCGACGTCGCCGGCATTCCGGGCGTCAAGGTCGACATCGACGAGAAGGTAATCATGTCCTCGACCGGCGCGTTGTCGCTGGACAAGGTGCCGGGCCATCTGGTTGTGGTCGGCGGCGGTGTCATCGGGCTGGAGCTTGGCTCGGTATGGGCGCGGCTCGGCGCCAAGGTCACCGTCGTCGAGTTCCTCGACACCATACTGGGCGGCATGGACGGCGAGGTCGCCAAACAGTTCCAGCGCATGCTGTCCAAGCAAGGCATCGAATTCAGGCTCGGCGCCAAGGTGACCGGTGTCGCCAAGGCCAAGAAGGGTGTCACCGTCATCTTCGAGCCGGTCAAGGGGGGTGCTGCCGAGACCATCGAGGCGGATGCGGTGCTGATCGCGACGGGACGTCGGGCCTATTCGGACAGTCTCGGGCTGAAGGAAGCCGGCGTCGATGTCGACGAGCGCGGCCGGGTCAAGACGGACGGCCATCTCAAGACTAATGTGCCGGGCATCTACGCCATCGGCGATGTCATCGCCGGGCCGATGCTTGCCCACAAGGCCGAGGACGAAGGTGTAGCGGTGGCCGAGACCATCGCCGGCCAGGCCGGCCATGTGAACTACGAGGTGATCCCGAACGTCGTCTACACCAGTCCGGAAATCGCCTCGGTCGGCAAGACCGAGGAAGAGCTGAAGGCGGCCGGCATCGATTACAAGGCCGGCAAGTTTCCGTTCAGCGCCAATGGCCGGGCGCGCGCCATGCTGCATACCGACGGCTTCGTGAAGATCCTGGCTGACAAGCAGAGCGACCGGGTGCTCGGCGTCCACATCGTCGGCTTCGGCGCCGGCGAGATGATCCACGAGGCGGCGGTGCTGATGGAGTTCGGCGGTTCGTCGGAAGATCTTGCCCGCACCTGCCACGCCCATCCGACGATGTCGGAAGCGGTGAAGGAAGCGGCACTGGCGACCTTCTTCAAGCCGATCCATATGTAGGCCGTCCTAGAGCGGTTCAGCTTTTGATAGAATCGCCGAACCGCTCTAAGTCTTTGTTTTTACGGAATTCCAGACGGAAAACCGCTGCGCACTTTTCCTGGAATTGCTCTAAGCTACTCCGGCAGCCATCTGATGGCCCAAAGCAAAACGGCCCGCTTCTCAGCGGGCCGTTCGTATTTGAAGTCAGCAGGCGATCACTGCGCCGGGGCTGGTGCGGGCGCCGGAGCAGGCGCTGGTTCTGCAGGCGCCGGAGCAGGTGTAGGCGCCGGAGCAGGCTCTGCGGGTGCCGGGGCTGGCGCAGGCTCTGCCGGGGCCGGGGCTGGCGCAGGCTCTGCCGGGGCCGGGGCAGGTGCCGGTTCTGCGGGCGCCGGCGCTGGGGCTGGCGTGCTGGCGGCCGGCGGCTCAGCAGGCGCGGGCGTTTCACCGCTTCTTCCAAAAATATAGTAAGCGACAATAGCCAGGATAACGACAACCAGGGCAATCAGCCAGCCGCTGCCGCCGCCACCCGACTTGGGAGGGGGGGTCGGAGTGGTGTACGGGTCGTTTGGATTCGCCATAAAAGTGTCCTCCGTGGATGAAAAGTATCAATCAACACAAATCAACGCGCAATCGTTGAACAGGTTTCACGCTAGGTATCGAAAACGCCGAAAACAGGGCAATCTGCGCCTGGAATCGTTTGTCCGCACGCATTTCCCTCGCAAAATTGGCGGAGATCGAGCCAAAACGAGCCTTTTCAGCCATCCTGCACCAAGACCGGACCGCCGCCCTCGCGTCCTGATTCGGGAAGGCATCGATCGGAATCATGTCTTCCTGGTCCGCAACTCAACCGTGCAACTCAGTAAACGACGTCAGGGTTCAGGCGGCCTTGCGGAAATCTTCGACGAGACCTCCCCGTCGGGAGGATGCAGGGCGTCATGAAGGCAGCGAGGGATCGGCCCGGCATGATCGATAACTTGTTGGGGCCGGCGAAAAGTCATTTTCTCGATGCGGCGCAGCCCGCCGGACTCGACGGCATGTCGGCGCCGCCGCAAGCCGGGCTCCCGGCGTGCGCCTTGCCGGCCGCGAGCAACGCGACGACGAAAAAAGAGACAAGAAACAGGGCGTTGAGTACCACAAGCAGCTTCAGCGACACAAAAGCCGCGCGGTCGGTAATGGCGATGACGCGTTTCATGGCTCTTTCTAGGCCTAAAAAAGCGGCGAAACGGTTAACTGGCTTATCCAAATTGTCTTGAACGGGGCTCGTTGCGCGTGCGCTGTCCGGACTTTGCAGGCCTGCACGTCGCTCACGCCCGCGGATGGGCGGCTTCGTAGATTTCGAGCAGCCTGGCGGTGTCGACGCCGGTGTAGATCTGCGTCGTCGACAGGCTGGCATGTCCCAAAAGTTCCTGGATGGTGCGCAGGTCGCCGCCGCGCCCAAGCAGATGCGTGGCGAAGGAATGGCGCAAGGCGTGCGGCGTGGCGGTATCGGGCAGATTGAGCGCCGAGCGCAGCTTCGCCATGTCGCGCTGGACGATGGCCGGGTTGAGCGGACCGCCGCGGGCGCCGCGAAACAGCAGGCCCTTGGGGTCGAGATGCCAGGGGCAGAGCCGGCGGTATTCGGCGATCGCCCTCAGCGCCACCGGCAGCACCGGAACCAGCCGGGTCTTGCCACCCTTGCCGGTGACGCGCAGCACGCTATCGCCAGCCGACGACAGATCGGCGCCCGACAATCCGAGCGCCTCGGAAATGCGCAGGCCCGAGCCGTAGAGCAGCGTCAGCACGGCGGCGTTGCGGGCGGCGATCCACGGCTCCTCCGCCAGCTGGCCTTCCATCGAAACAACGTGTTTGGCATCGCTTGCCGTCAGCGGCTTGGGCAGCGACTTCGGCTGCCGTGGCGCGCGCAGTGCCGCAGCGCCCGCCGCATTGACGAGGCCGCGCCGCTCCAGAAAGCGCAGCAACGAACGGATGCCGGCGAGCCCCCGCCCGAGCGTGCGGGCGCCGGCGCCCCCGGCGCGGCGAGCGGCGAGAAAGCCGCGCAGATCGGCCGGGCGCAGATCGGCGATATCCGAAATGCCGGGCGAGCCGCCGCAATGGCCGGTCAGGAAGTGCAGGAATTGGCGCGTGTCGCGCTCATAGGCTTCCACGGTTTCCGGCGATAGCCGGCGTTCGCGCGCCAGCATCTTCAGCCAGGTTTCGCGGGCCGCCTGAAGGTCTGGTTTGGCTGGAATAAGAAATTCCTGCATTGGCTCTTTCGATATTCCGTTCTTCCAATTCGTTCTTCCAATTCTGGGCCATCTTCCGGCAGCCGGGTTAGGAAGCGGTGAAGAGCCGCGTCATTGAAATGACAAGAGGGTGGAGCTAGAGCAAGGCCAAAGGATTTTTCCGCCGATGACCAAACCGCAAAACCCCGTCCAGATGGCCGTGATCGGCGCCGCCCACGGCATCAAGGGCGAATTGCGCGTGAAAACCTTCACCGGTGACCCGTTGGCGCTGGCCGACTACGGGCCGCTCTATGCCAGGGACGGCCGCGCCTTTCAGATCGTCGACATCAGGCCGGCCAACACGGTCGTCGTGGTGCGCTTCAAGGGCATCAGCGACCGCAACGCTGCCGAGGCGCTTGCCGGCACGGAATTGTTCGTCGACCGCTCGATGCTGCCGGACGATGGCGAAGAGGACGAATTCTATCATGCCGATCTCGTCGGGCTGGCGGTCCGGGACGATACCGGTGCTGACATCGGCAAAGTCGTGGCCGTGCATAATTTCGGTGGCGGCGACATTCTCGATGTGATGCTTGGCGAGCGCAAAGGCGTGCTGATCCCGTTCACGCAGGCCGCCGTGCCTGACGTGTCTATCAAAGAGGGTTTCGTCCGAATCGATCCGGCGGCGGCGGGACTGGTCGAGGACGAAGACGGCGAGCCTCCCGGTGGCGACGGTTTCGACCCGAAGGGCAGGCCGCGCGGGCCGAAGGACGCCGGGGGCAACCGGTGAGCTTTTCCGCCTCGGTGCTGACGCTCTATCCGGAGATGTTTCCCGGCGCGCTCGGCCTGTCGCTGGCCGGCAGAGCGCTGGAGGCTGGCACGTGGGAGCTGGAAGCAATCCAGATCCGCGATTTCGCCAGCGACCGCCACCGCACCGTCGACGACACACCGGCCGGTGGCGGCGCCGGCATGGTGATGCGCGCCGACGTTTTGGCCAAGGCGATCGACCATGCCTCGCCACCGGGTGATCCACGGCCACGGCTGCTGATGAGTCCGCGTGGAAAACCGCTGACGCAGTCCCGCGTGCGCGAACTGGCCGCCGGGCCGGGCGTCGTCATCGTCTGCGGACGCTTCGAAGGCGTCGACCAGCGGGTGATCGACGCGCGTGGGCTCGAGGAGGTCTCGGTCGGCGACTTCATCCTGTCCGGCGGCGAGCCGGCAGCGCTCGTGCTGCTCGACGCCGTGGTGCGGCTGTTGCCCGGCGTGATGGGCAATGCGGTATCAGGCGATGAAGAGAGTTTTGAAAACGGCCTGCTCGAACATCCGCACTACACGCGCCCGCAGGAATTCGAAGGCCGGCAAATCCCCGAGGTTCTCACCTCGGGCAATCACAAGAAGATCGCCGCATGGCGGCGCGCTGAGTCGGAAAAGCTGACCAGGGAAAGGCGGCCTGACCTGTTAGCCGCTCAGCCCTTGGCAAAATAGTAAAAGGCCAGGAACACGCCGATCCCAACCACGAAGCCGCGCACGGCAATTTGCGGCACGCGCTTGGCGATCCAGACGCCGGCATAGCCGCCCAGCGCGCCGCCCGGTATCATGATGATCGCTTGCGGCCAGGCGATCACGCCGCCGGAGACGAAGACCAGGATGGCTATCGCCGCGATGACCACGGCCAGCATGTTCTTCAGCGCGTTCAGGCGGTGATAGTCGCCGGGCTGGGTGAGGCCGAGCGTTGCCAGCATCATGACGCCCATGCCGGCGCCGAAGAAACCGCCATAGACTGCGGTGGCGAATTGCGCCAGGGAGCCGACCAGCGAACCCACCGCGGCCTCATGCCCCGGCTTGGGTGCCGGCTTCAGCCACGGCCCAGCGGCGAATAGCGCAGTCGCCGCCAGCAGCAGCCATGGCACCAGGACGCGGAACGACGGATTGTCGAGCGCCAGAAGGATGAGTGCACCGGCCAGCGCGCCGAAAGCCGATATGAGGCCGAGCAGCAACGCCGTGCGCCAGAAATGCTTGATGTCGGACCAGTAGGCGAGCGTCGAGGTGATGTAGCCGGGAAACTGTGTCACCGACGAGGTCGCGTTGGCGACGATCGGCGGCAAGCCGACCAGCGTCATGGCGCCGAAGGTTACGAACGTCCCGCCGCCCGCTATCGCGTTGACGGCACCTGAGAGAAAGCCCGCGAAAAAGAGCAGGGCCGCATCGAGAACTGGCATGGGGGTATTGCCGCCGGAGGAAAGTCACGTTTTACCCGGCTTAAAAAGCTTGGGCCTTCGACGCAACCCCTGCTGAAAGATTGCATTGTCGGCCAACGACCAAAAAAGAACACGGCAAAGGCGTGACAAAGCGTCGAAATAGCTGTATGTGCCCGCCCGAACCGGAAGAAAAATCTGCCGGACCCGTCAACAATGGCGGTGTAGTCGCCCCTGCCCGATGTTCTCGCGAACGAAGGGCATAGCCGAGCGGTCAATGGAACTGCAAGGCGAGTGTCGGACGCTCTGACTGTCGGAAGAACAAGAAGTGGATTTTTACGATGGACATCCTCCGTCAGCTCGAGGCCGAACAGGCCGCCAAGATCGAAGCCAAGCGCAAGCTTCCCGAATTCCAGCCCGGCGATACCGTGCGCGTCCAGGTCCGCGTGACCGAAGGCACCCGTACCCGTGTCCAGGCCTATGAGGGCGTCGTCATCGCCCGCGCCGGCGCCGGTTTCCAGGAGAGCTTCACCGTTCGCAAGATTTCCTACGGCGAAGGCGTGGAGCGCGTGTTCCCGGTCTATTCGCCGATGGTCGAGGGCGTCGAGATCGTGCGCCGTGGCAAGGTGCGTCGCGCCAAGCTCTACTACTTGCGCGATCGCCGCGGCAAATCGGCCCGTATTTCGGAAAACACCGGCGTGCGCGCCCGCAAGCTGAACGATGAGGAGCGCGATGCGCTGAACGCCGAAAAGGCCCGCATCGAGGCCGAGAAGGTGGCCGCCGCGCAGGCGCTGGCCGCCGAGAAGGCCGCACAGGACGCCGCTGAGAAGAAGGCCGCCGACGAGGCCGCCAAGGCTGCGGAAGCGGCTGTCGCCGAATAAGTTTTTTCAACAACCGTGCTTCGGAAAGGCGGCTTCGGCCGCCTTTTTTGTCCCTGAGGTGACGCGCTGGACGGGGTTTGATCCGCAAGGCACGAATCGTTGCGCAAGCGCTCGGTTGGAAGCATTAGAATCCGTTTTAGCGCAAAGCGGCGCATCGGACCGGCTTGCAAGCCGCTAACGGAAAGCTAAAGTCGGCGCCGGGTTTTCCTGCAAGCCTCGACAATGTCGAGGCTGTTCAAGTTCTTGGGGTGTGTCATGACCAAATCGAAACTGCTGTTGGCCGGCCTGTTGGCTCTGATTCTCGCGCCCGTCGTCGCCCTGGCGCAGGCGCTGCCCGATCTCGGCGGCAAGAAGGTGGTGGTGGTGACGGAGAACGCCTATCCGCCGCTGCAGTTCATCGACGCCAAGACCGGCAAGCAGATCGGCTGGGAATATGACGCCATGAACGAGATCGCCAAGCGGCTGAATTTCCAGGTCGAGTATCAGAACACCTCCTGGGACGCGATGATCCAGGCGGTTTCCGACAACCAGTACAACATCGGCATGACCGGCATCACCATCAAAGATGACCGCAAGCAGAAGGTCGATTTCTCCGACCCTTATATGCGCTCGGAACAGTTCATGCTGGTGCGCGGCGATGAGAAGCGCTTCACCGACGCCAAGACCTTCGGCGCCTTCAAGGATGGGCTGATCGGCGCGCAGGCCGGCACCACGCCCTTCTACACCGCCGTCTACAGCGTGCTCGACGGCAATGAGCAGAACCCGCGCATCAAACTGTTCGAGACGTTCGGCGCGACGGTGCAGGCGCTGAAGACCGGCGACGTCGATGTCGTTTTGACCGACGGCACTGCCGGCAAGGGCTACGTCGAGGCGTCCAATGGCGGGCTGAAGCTGATCGGCGGACCGCTCGGCACCGAGGATTTCGGCTTTATTTTCCCGAAAGGCTCGGATCTGGTGAAGCCGGTCAATGCGGCGATCGCCGCACTGAAGGCCGACGGCACGCTCGACGCGCTCAACAAGAAATGGTTTCTTGATTACAAGATGGGGCAGTAGCTTCCATTGTTGCGCACGTTGGGTGATGCGCAGGAGTTCGCGCTGACTCCGCGCTCGTCCACCCCCCTCTGTCCTGCCGGACATCTCCCCCTCAAGGGGGGAGATTGGCAGCTTCGCTGGCCGCGCTTTTTCTCTAACGTTGGAGATTGGCGAAAGCAGAATGAACAGCCAATCTCCCCCCTTGAGGGGGAGATGTCCGGCAGGACAGAGGGGGGTGCCTTGGCACCATGCCTTCGCGATGTCTGCTTCACCGGCGTCGCCTGATGGCAACGCCCGCATCCTCCCCTTCCAAATCCGACTTTCCCTGGTGGCTTGCCGCGGCGATCGCGCTCGCCGTGGCCGCCGCCATCTTCATCGCCGCAAGCGACCTCTACGCCCAGGTTTTCGCGACCGTCGCCAAGGGCATCGGCATCACCGTCTTCGTCACCGTGGTCGCCTTCGCGCTAGCCTCCGCAATCGGGCTCGGCATTGCGCTGATGGGACTGTCGGGGTCGCGCTGGCTGCGCCAGATCGCTCGTTTCTATGTCGAGATCATCCGCGGCGTGCCGATTCTGGTGCTGTTGTTCTGGATCGCGTTTGCCGGTGCGCCGGCTTTCGTCGCGGCATGGAACGCGCTGACCGCGCCGCTGCAAAGCGCCGGCATCTTCGGCGAGCTGCTGGTGCGCGACGTGTCGCTGCTGTGGCGCGCCATCATGGCGCTGACCATCGGCTACTCGGCCTTCATCTCGGAGGTCTTCCGCGCCGGCATCCAGGCGGTCGAGAAGGGCCAAATCGAGGCGGCGAAGGCGCTGGGGCTGACGCGCACGCAGCGTTTCCGGCTGATCGTCTTTCCGCAGGCGATCCGCACCATCTTGCCGCCGCTCGGCAATGATTTCGTCGCCATGGTCAAGGATTCGTCGCTGGTCTCGGTGCTCGGCGTCGCCGACATCACCCAGATGGGCAAGATCTACGCCGCCGGCTCGTTTCGCTTCTTCGAAACCTATTCGATCGTCGCCTATATCTATCTCATCCTGACGGTTGGCCTGTCGCTGGCCTTGCGGGCGCTGGAGAAGCGGTTGCGCCGCCAGCATGAGGAATAGAAGGCAGGCGAAGACGGCGCTACGATTGACCTGCCCGGTTGCGGAGGAATTGATCCATGAACATCGACAAAGCCAATGCGGCGCTGGAGTCCGTCTATACGGCGGATACACCGGAAGCGCTGGCGCAAGCTTATGCCGCATGGGCTGCGACCTATGACAGCGAAACCGCCTCGCTCGGCTATCTCCTGCCGTTCCTGATCGCCGCCTGGGTGGCGCGCCATGTGCCATCGGGCGAGGGGCCGCTGCTCGACGCCGGCTGCGGCACGGGCCTGTCGGGACCGTCGCTCAAGGCGCTGGGCTATCAGGACATTGCCGGGCTCGACCTGTCGGAGGACATGCTGAAAATCGCCAGCAGCCGGCAGGCCTACAGCGAGTTGAAACAGGCGATGCTCGGCGGTCCGCTGCCTTGGCCCGACGGGTATTTCCGCGCCTTCTTTTCGACCGGCGTGTTCACCCTCAGCCACGCGCCGGCTTCCGGCCTGCATGAACTGGTGCGCATCACCCGCAAGGGCGGCCATGCCATCTTCACCGTTCGCGACCAGGTGTTCGAGAGCGGCGGCTTTCGTGACGTTTTTGCCGAGCTGGAGCAGGCGAAGAAATGGCGGCCGGTCGAAGAAAGCCCATGGTTCCGCTGCTATGCCATCGCCGAGCCCGAGGCGTTGGTGAAGACGTTTGTGTTTGAAGTGCTTTGAGGGGCGGCACTTTCCCTTCTCCCCCTGTGGGAGAAGGTGGCCGAGCGAAGCTCGGTCGGATGAGGGGTGTTCCAGCTTGGCAACGACAGCGATCCGTCCAGCACCCCTCAACCGTCTCGGCGCTGCGCGCCGATCCACCTTCTCCCACAAGGGGAGAAGGGGAAGCCGCGCCACACCCTACCAATTGCCGAAAACCCAAAACATTGATATGAGCCACGCCATGGAACAGCTTTTTGGCGATCCGGCCTACAAGGGCTTCGTGCTGCAGGATAGAAAACGCCTGCCGTCGCGATTCTCCGCGCGCGTTTCCGGCGCTCTGACCAGCCGACTTCGCTAGGCCGTGTTCGCCGGCTAGCCGGCGCTTGTCCTTCCCATTTTCATATCGACGGATTTACGCACATGAGCGCACCGCGCACCCTCTACGACAAGATATTCGACGACCATGTCGTCGACCGCCAGGACGACGGCACCTGCCTGCTCTATATCGACCGCCACCTCGTCCATGAAGTGACCAGCCCGCAAGCCTTCGAAGGCCTGCGCATGACCGGCAGAAAGGTTCGCCATCCTGAAAAGACGCTGGCCGTGGTCGACCACAATGTGTCGACCTCGCCCGAGCGCAAGTTCGGCATCAAGAACGAGGAAAGCCGCATCCAGGTCGAGGCGCTGGCCAAGAATGCCAAGGATTTTGGCGTCGAATATTATTCCGAAAAGGACATCCGCCAGGGCATCGTCCACATCATCGGCCCCGAGCAGGGCTTTACTCTGCCCGGCATGACCATCGTCTGCGGCGACAGCCACACCTCGACGCATGGCGCTTTCGGTGCTTTGGCGCATGGCATCGGCACCTCGGAAGTCGAGCATGTGCTGGCCACGCAGACGCTGATCCAGCGCAAGGCCAAGAACATGCTGGTGCGCGTCGACGGCGTGCTGCCGGAAGGCGTCACCGCCAAGGACATCATTTTGGCGATCATCGGCGAGATCGGCACTGCCGGCGGCACCGGCTATGTCATCGAATATGCCGGCGAGGCGATCCGGGCGCTGTCCATGGAAGGCCGCATGACCATCTGCAACATGTCGATCGAGGGCGGCGCCCGGGCCGGCCTGATCGCGCCCGACGAGACGACCTTCTCCTATGTCAAGGACAAGCCGCGCGCTCCCAAGGGCGAGGCGTGGGAGGCCGCGCTTGCCTACTGGAAGACGCTGCAGTCCGACGAAGGCGCGCATTTCGACAAGGTGGTCGTGCTCGACGCGGCGAAACTGCCGCCTATCGTCTCCTGGGGCTCTTCGCCCGAGGACGTCGTCTCGGTCCAGGGCATCGTGCCGAACCCCGACGATATCGCTGACGAGAACAAGCGCACCTCCAAGCAGCGCGCGCTCGATTATATGGGCCTGAAGCCGGGCACCAAGATCACTGACATTTCGCTCGACCGCGTCTTTATCGGCTCCTGCACCAACGGTCGCATCGAGGATCTGCGCGCCGTCGCCAAGGTGGTCGAGGGCAAAAAAGTCAGCCCGCATGTCGATGCGATGATCGTGCCGGGGTCCGGCCTGGTCAAGGAGCAAGCGGAGGCCGAAGGTCTCGACAAGATCTTTGTCGCCGCCGGCTTCGATTGGCGCGAGCCGGGCTGCTCGATGTGCCTTGCCATGAATGACGACCGCCTCAAGCCGCATGAGCGCTGCGCCTCGACCTCGAACCGCAATTTCGAGGGCCGCCAGGGCTTCAAGGGCCGCACCCATCTGGTGTCGCCGGCGATGGCGGCAGCGGCGGCGATCGCCGGCCATTTCGTCGACATCCGTGAGTGGAAATAGATTTCAGGCGTGAGTGGAAACAACGCAGGGCTGCCACAACCGTATATGAGTGCATGCCCGAACCGCGATGCGGTTCGGGTTTTCTTCACGCCGGGCGCCTTACGAACTCATGGAATTGCTCACGCCGGCCGGGTTGCTCCGCAGCGACTACGAGTGCCAGCTGACGTTCGTCGAAGAGCTTGAACCATTCGTCCCATTCGACCAGCTCGTAGCCGCCCGCATTGACCGGACGTTCGCCCAGATCCTGGTCCTGATAAGCGTGCTGGCCGAAGACCAGCCTCAGCATGGCTTGCGTTCCCGTTTCGGGCGACACGTCGACGATTGCCGGAAATCCGGCGCGCGCCGCGACCCATGAGCGAATTGCCTCGTGATCGGTCAGCATGATCGTATCGGCCATGAAAGCGTCTCCATCGATTGCTGCTGGAAAACGCCGATCGCGGTTTCAAGTTCCGCGCAGTTTCATGGACGACCCCGCGCATATTCGACTGCTTAACCGCTTGTTGGGGCTTCCGCTCTAGGGTCTTCCCTCACGGAAGCGTGGGGGTCACGGTCCTTTGGACACCGGTTTGCTGGTAGCGTTGCTCAATCCGACGATCGCGCTTGCGCTCGGCGCGGTGTTTCTCGTGCTGTGGTTCTACCAGCGCCACCGCCCCTATCTGGCCGTGCTCGCCGCCAGCTACTCGCTCTCGGCGGCCGGGTTCCTGTTGCAGTACTTCACCCTGCCCGTCGGCATGGCGCCGACCAAGCTGCTCTCCAATACATGCTTCACCTTTGCCGCCTGCTGCCTCTGCAGCGCGATCGTGGCGCGCTATGGGCGGCGCGTGCCCTATGTCGGGATCGGCGTTCTGGCGGGCGGCGGCCTGACCGCATTCTGCTGGTTCCTGTTCGTTCAGCCAGACCTCACTTGGCGGATCCTGGCGATGAATTTCGGCTTCGGCGGCCTCAGCCTGCTTGTGGCGGCCGAACTGCGCCCGGTGCGCGGCAGGGGTCCGACCGAAATGATCCTGTTCGTGCTGTCGCTGCTTTCCGGCCTGAATTTCTTCGTGCGGACACTGGCCGTCATCATCGCGCACGGACCCTTCACAAGCTATGACGGCTTTTACGCCTCGTCCTACTGGACGACGGCGTTGCTGTCGCATGCGCTGCTGTCGCTGCTCATCGCGCTTTGCCTGTTCTGCGCGGCGGCGCTCGATGTGATGAAGGCGCTGAAGGCCGAGGCGTATACCGATCCGCTGTCGGGCCTGCTCAACCGCCGCGGCTTCGAGGAGCGCGCCAGGCTTCTCCTGCTTCACTGCGCCACCGCCAAAATGCCGGTCGCGCTGGTGCTCGCCGACCTCGATCATTTCAAGGCGCTCAACGACCTTCACGGGCATGCGGCGGGCGATCGCGTGATCGCCGACTTCGCCGCCAAGCTTCTATCGGCTGCCGGCACGGGCGGCGTCGCCGGCCGTATCGGTGGCGAGGAGTTCGCCGTGCTTTTGCCGCTGAGCGACCTCGGCGCGGCAAGGCTGTTTGCCGAAGCCATTCGCACGCTCTATTCGGCGGGCAGCGTCGACGGGCTTCCGCCCGGCACACGAGTGACCGCGAGCTTCGGTGTGACGGCTCGCACCGGCGACGAAGGACTTGAGCCGCTGATGCGCCGCGCCGACGAGGCGCTCTACAAAGCCAAAAGGAATGGCCGCGACAGCGTGCGGCTATCTTATGAACGGTCGGCCTATGAACAGCCGGAATCGGTATCCGTCGTGGAACCGCTCAAAGCCGGCTGATTATACGCGCTTGGGCTCGCATTAACGTCTTTTTCGCCCGTCCGTGATTTGCTTTCGCAGGGAGTGCGAAAATCACATGGGCGGCGCAGGCTTCATCCTTGCAATCAACCTGTTCGTTGCCGGCCTGCTGGCCGCAGCCTTCATGACGATCGCGTTCTACGATGTAGGGCGTGTGTCGGCACGCTGGCTTGCCCTCGGCTATCTGCTCGGCATGGGCTATTACATCGTCGAATTCAGCATTCCGGTCTTCGACAATGCGCGACCTGCGGTCGTCACGGCTTTCGCCGTTTTCCTCGGCGCCACCATCGTCTTCAATGCTGGGCTCGCCCATAAATACGGCGTGGCGACGCCTTGGCGTCCGATGCTTCTCTTTCTGCTTGCGGCCACCGTCGCAGTGTATTTCGTGCAGGATCTGCCACGCCAGTCGCTCGCCCGCATGATGGCCTACCAGCTCCCCTATGCGGCCATGCAGTTCGTCGGCCTCGGCATCGTCTGGTCGTCCAGGCAAAAATGCGACCGGCTCGACCGTGTGCTCATGGCTGTGCTGGCGGCCAGCGCCCTGCAATTCGTGAGCAAGCCGTTCATCGCCCATGCTCTGGGTGGCTGGGGCGTCAATCCGCAGGCCTATATGCGGAGCGACTACGCTCTGGTGTCGCAATCGCTTGGCACTGTGTTCGCCATGGCAATCGCGCTTCTTGTTCTGATCATCCTGGTCCGCGATGTGCTCGCCGAGGCGACGTCGAAGTCGGAGACGGACACGCTTTCAAGGTTGTTCAACCGGGGCGGCTTCGAACGTCACGCGGAGCTCGCGATGCGCGACGCCGTGCGCAAGGGCGTTCCGGTCGCCCTGGTCATCGCCGACCTCGATCATTTCAAGAGCGTCAACGATAGTTTCGGCCATGCGTCCGGTGACCGGGTCATCGGGACCTTTGCTGGCTTCCTGCGTGACGCCGCCGCCGACCATCACGTCGCCGGCCGCATCGGCGGAGAAGAGTTCGCGATCATACTGCCGGGGACCAACCTCGCCGCTGCGCGGCTCCTCGCCGAAGGGACGCGCAGCGCTTTCGGTGCCTTGCCGATCGACTGCCTGCCGGCGGACCATCGCTGCACCGCCAGCTTCGGCGTTGCAGAGCTTCAACCGGGCGAGGGTTTCGCTGATCTCATGCGGCGTGCGGACGACGCGCTCTACCAGGCCAAGCGCGGCGGACGCGATCGCGTGAGTATCTCGTTAGGGCCAGCCCTGCAGACCCCGGTGGCAACGCCTGACAGAATCAGCGGCAGGGGCTGAGTTCGGGCATCTCGCCGTCGGAAAGGCCATACATGTAACTGCGGCCCTTCACGAAAACCGGCGGCCTGTAGCAGTCGCGGCTGCTGACGTCATCCGCTTCGTTTTCATAGATTTTGGGCTGGCCGGCGCCGGTGTAGTCCGACAGTTCCTTGGCCAGGTTGCCCTCGCCAACGAGGATGCGCTTGTAGCCGGCGGCGCTCTCGATGACCAGATTTCCGAAGGAATCGGCGTAGACGCGGTCGCGCGTCCCGGCGAGTGCCGGTGCTGCGAAGCCGATGGCCACCGCCATCAAGATGAGCGCCGAAAGGCGCGATCTGCCTGAGTTCGAACGCATGGCGTCCTCCATTTGTCAGAGGCGAACTTCCTCTGACTCGGAAATTAACCTTTTATTAACCTTTGTTAAGAGGCTAGCCCTGCTAGCCGTCAGGTCTCGGCAAACATGGTTAATATCCGGCGCCTGGGCGGCCGCGGTCATCTTTCGGCCATGCTTGCCCGCACCATCGCGCCCGGTGTCGGGTGATCTTGGCAAGCATCGCGGCTGGTTTGATGCGTAGGGAGACAGCATATGGCGTTACGCCGGACGTTTCGGGTGACGCTTGCCCTTTTTTCATTGCTGATCACTGCTGCCTGCGTGTCGCAGACCAATGCGCCGAAGGCCGGCACGACCGATTTGACGGCACCGCAGCCGCGCACCGCTACCTACAATTGCGCCGATGGCACCAGGATCACCATCGAAAACCTCGGCACATCGGTGCGCGTGCTTGGCCCAGACGGCGCCAGCGAGGACCTGCCTGCCTCGCCGGCCAATCAAAGCAGCCGCTTCGGCGAGGCGCATGACGCAATCGTGATCGACGGGCGCGATGCGCTGGTGATGAAGGGCGGTAAGACGCCGCTGACCTGTAAGCGTTAATCAGTTTACCGCACTGCAGCGAACATTGCGCCGGCTTTGGGTCGCGCCCTAATCGATTGAAGCAAAGACCGCCCCTTTTGTCAGACTAAATTACGTTTTCGAAACGGTTTTCTGGCTTTGACGCGGTGCAAAAAGAGCATTAGAAACCGGCTGTCCGAAGTCGCAACTGGAAGCGGTAACGCCGCATTTCCACCTGGGGCTCCAGAGACGCCGAACTGGGGGAGCCATGAGCAAATCACCAGCCACCCGCGAATTTGCCAGACGTGAACGGCCGCTTTCGCCGCATCTGACCGTCTACCGGCCGCCGATCACGATGACGATGTCGATCATCCATCGCATCACCGGCGGGGCGCTCTATTTCGGGACGCTGCTGGTCGCCCTGTGGCTGATGGCGGCGGCGAGCTCGCAATCCACCTTCGATGCCGTCAACTGGGCCTTCGGCTCGTGGCTGGGGCGGCTGGTGCTGTTCGGCTATACCTGGGCGCTGATGCACCACATGCTGGGCGGCGTGCGGCATCTGATCTGGGACACCGGGGCAGGTCTTGAAAAGGACACGGCCTCCAGGATCGCCTGGGCGACGCTGGCCGGCTCGATCGTGCTGACGCTGCTGATCTGGGTCGCCGGCTATATGGCGCGGGGAGCCTGATCGTGAGCCACCACAACACCGACATGCGCACGCCGCTGGCGAAGGTCCGCGGCCTCGGCTCCGCCCGCGAGGGCACGGAGCATTTCTGGCGCCAGCGCCTGACGGCGATCGCCAACATCCCGCTGATCCTGTTCTTCGTAGGCTTCCTGATCGCGTTGAACGGCGCCGGCTATGTGGAGGTGCGCGCCGCACTTGCCAACCCGTTCGTGGCGCTGGTCCTGGCCCTGGTGCTCTTGTCCGGGCTTTATCATATGCGGCTCGGCATGCAGGCGATCATCGAGGACTATGTCCATGGCGAGGGCATGAGGCTGGCGCTGCTCGCGCTCAACACATTCTTTCCCGTCGTGGTCGGCGTCGCCTCGATCTTCGCCCTGCTCAAACTGGCATTTGGAGGCTGAAATTTTGGCCAAGGACGCGAAAAACGCCAACACGGCGTCCGCCTATACCTATGTCGACCACAAGTTCGACGTGGTGGTCGTCGGCGCCGGCGGCGCCGGCCTGCGCGCCACGCTCGGCATGGCCGAACAGGGCCTGCGCACCGCCTGCATCACCAAGGTGTTCCCGACGCGATCGCATACGGTGGCAGCGCAGGGCGGCATCGCCGCCTCGCTCGCGAATATGGGCCCCGACAACTGGCAGTGGCATCTCTTCGATACGGTCAAGGGTTCGGATTGGCTCGGTGACACCGACGCACAGGAATACATGGTGCGCGAGGCGCCGGCGGCGGTCTACGAGCTTGAGCATTACGGCGTCCCCTTCAGCCGCACGGAGGACGGGAAAATCTACCAGCGGCCGTTTGGCGGCATGATGATGAATTTCGGCGAGGGGCCGCCGGTGCAGCGCACCTGTGCCGCCGCCGACCGCACCGGCCACGCCATGCTGCACACGCTCTACGGCCAGTCGCTGAAGCACAACGCGCAGTTCTTCATCGAGTATTTCGCGCTCGACCTGATCATGGAGCCGGACGGCACCTGCACCGGCGTCGTTGCCTGGAACCTCGACGACGGCACCATCCATCGGTTTTCGGCAAAAATGGTGGTGCTGGCGACCGGCGGCTATGGCCGCGCCTATTTCTCGGCGACCTCGGCGCATACCTGCACCGGCGACGGCGGCGGCATGGCAGCGCGGGCCGGGCTGGCGCTGCAGGACATGGAGTTCGTGCAGTTCCATCCGACCGGCATCTACGGCGCCGGCTGCCTGATCACCGAAGGCGCGCGCGGCGAGGGCGGCTATCTCGTCAACTCCGAGGGTGAGCGCTTCATGGAGCGCTATGCGCCATCGGCCAAGGACCTTGCCTCGCGCGACGTCGTCTCGCGCTGCATGACGCTGGAGATCCGCGAAGGCCGCGGCGTTGGACCGAAGAAGGACCATATTTTTCTCCATCTCGACCACCTTGATCCGGCCGTTTTGCATGAGAGACTTCCGGGTATTTCGGAATCGGCAAAAATCTTTGCCGGCGTCGACCTGACCAAGGAGCCGATCCCGGTGCTGCCGACGGTGCACTACAATATGGGCGGCGTGCCGACCAATTACTGGGGCGAGGTGCTCAACCCCACTGCCTTGAACCCGGACCAGGTGTCGCCCGGGCTGATGGCGGTCGGCGAGGCCGGCTGCGCCTCTGTCCATGGCGCCAACCGGCTGGGCTCGAACTCGCTGATCGATCTGGTGGTGTTCGGCCGCGCGGCGGCGATCCGGGCCGGCCAGGTTATCGACCGCAACGCGGCGATCCCGTCGCCCAACGAAGCCTCGGTCGAAAAGATCATGGATCGCTTCGACCGGCTGCGTCATGCCAACGGCTCGACGCCGACGGCGGTCTTGCGCGAAAAGATGCAGAAGGCGATGCAGGACGATGCGGCGGTGTTCCGCACGCAGGAATCGCTGGAAAGCGGCTGCAAGCGCATTTCGCAGATCTGGGGCGAGCTCAAGGACGTAAAAGTGTTCGACCGCTCGATGATCTGGAACTCCGACCTGGTCGAAACGCTGGAGCTGGAAAACCTGATGGCCAACGCCATCACCACTGTCTACGGCGCCGAAGCGCGCAAGGAGAGCCGTGGCGCACATGCGCGGGAGGACTTTTCGGCGCGCGACGACGCGAACTGGCGCAAGCATACGCTGGCCCGGCTCAGCGAGGCCGGCAAGGTGACGCTCACCTACCGGCCGGTGCACACTGATACGCTGCTCAAGGAAGCAGACGGCGGCATCAACCCGGCCAAGATCGCGCCGAAGGCCAGGGTGTATTGACGATGGCGCTGGCGGTCTCAGGATATTCCGGCACCCCCCTTCCGGCCAAGCTCGGCCTGAAGGACAGGATGACAGTCGCCTTTATCGCGCTGCCGGCGGAACTCGACGATCTGGCCGAAGCCGTCGACTTCGCCCACGTCGACCGGCTGCCGGACTGGTCGAAGATTTCAGGTGCCCAGAAATACGATGCCATCCATGCCTTCACCCGGCAGCGCGCCGAGATCGAGGGTTGCCTGAGCGATGTCGAGATGGCGATCAAGCGCGACGGCATGGTTTGGGTCTCCTGGCCGAAGAAGGCGTCGAAAGTGCCGACCGACGTCACCGAGGACGTCATCCGCGCCGAGGCGCTGAAGCTCGACCTTGTCGACGTCAAGGTCGCCGCCGTGAACGATATCTGGTCCGGGCTGAAGCTCGTCATCCGAAAGGGCCTGCGGTAATGGTCGAACTGACGCTTCCGAAAAACTCGAAGATCAAGGCCGGAAAAACCTGGCCGAAGCCGGAGGGCGCAACCAATCTGCGCGAATACCGCATCTACCGCTGGTCGCCGGACGATGACGAAAACCCGCGCATGGACACCTATTTCGTCGATATGGACGATTGCGGTCCGATGGTGCTCGACGCGCTGCTCTGGATCAAGAACAAGATCGACCCGACGCTGACCTTGCGCCGCTCCTGCCGCGAAGGCATTTGCGGCTCCTGCGCCATGAACATCGACGGCTCCAACACGCTCGCCTGCACCAAGGGCTGTGACGACATTTCCGGCGCGATCAAGGTCTATCCGCTGCCGCATATGCAGGTGGTCAAGGATCTGGTGCCGGACCTTACCAATTTCTACGCCCAGCACGCTTCGATCGAACCGTGGCTCAAGACGGTGTCGCCCGAGCCGGCCAAGGAATGGCTGCAGAGCCATGAGGACCGCGAAAAGCTCGACGGGCTCTACGAGTGCATCCTTTGCGCCTGCTGCTCGACCTCCTGTCCGAGCTACTGGTGGAACGGCGACCGCTATCTCGGGCCGGCAACACTGCTTCAGGCCTATCGCTGGCTGATCGATTCCCGGGACGAGGCCACGGGCGAACGGCTCGACAATCTCGAAGACCCGTTCCGGCTCTATCGCTGCCACACCATCATGAACTGCGCCCAGACCTGCCCCAAGGGGCTCAACCCGGCCAAGGCGATCGCCGAGATCAAGAAGATGATGGTGGAGAGAAGGGTGTAGCTGCGGATGGGTGCCGTCGAGATCGTGTCGTCTGTAGCGATCCTTCGCGCCCCCCTCTGTCCTGCCGGACATCTCCCCCACGAGGGGGGAGATCGGCCGTCACGCCGACTTTCGCCAATCATCAGCGTTGCAGAAGTGAGCAGAGCGCTGAAGCTGTCAATCTCCCCCCAAGTGGGGGAGATGTCCGGCAGGACAGAGGGGGGCGCTGTCCCGCCAGCTTCAAAAGGATAGCCGATCTATGACTGATTCTGACCTTCCCATCCTTTCTCCCGTCGAAGCGCGCGTGCTCGGTTGTCTGATCGAAAAGAAGGAGCTGACACCTGATATCTACCCGCTGACGCTCAATGCAGCACTTGCCGCTGCCAACCAGAAGACGGCGCGCGAGCCGGTGATGTCGGTCGAGCTTGGCGAAGTAAGACGAGCGCTTGGCCAACTGGAGCACAAGGGCCTGGTCAGGCAGGTCTTTGCCTCGCGCGTCGAGCGCCACGAACATATCGTCGCGCAGCGCTTTTCGCTGACCTCGGCGCAGATCGCGCTGCTTGGCCTGCTGTTGCTGCGCGGTCCGCAGACCGCTCATGAATTGCTGGCGCGGAGCGAGCGCATGGCGCGGTTACCCTCCATCGACGAGCTTCGCAGCAATCTCGACCTGTTGATCGGCCGCAAGCCGCCGCTCGTTCAGCAGATCGATCGTGGACCCGGCCAGCGTGAGGACCGCTATGTGCATCTCTTGAGCGGAGTGCCGCAGATTGCAGCCGTCGCCTCACGTCCGGCGCAATCAGCCACCTCGTCAGCCTCCGATCTCGAGGCGCGAATGCAAGCTCTCGAGGAGGAGGTCGCGACGCTGCGCGCACGCATCGACGCGCTGACTGGCGAAGGACAGTAGCGCAGTAGGCTCAATTGTGTTTCCAGATTGAATTTGCCCTCACACTTACCTTCGAGGCGTTGGCGCTGCCCCTCACCCGCCTGCCGGCGACCTCTCCCCGTATAGTGACGGGGAGAGGGACGCTCTGATCGACGGTTTCGCCACACAGTCAGCGTTGCAAGAAGGGCGCCGCGGCTGCGGCCCGCCTCTTTCTCCCCGTCACTATACGGGGAGAAATGCCCGGCAGGGCAATGAGGGGCGGAGCCGACGTCAACAATTGATGGTCTCCAACTCAAGCTGGAGGAGACGGTCACATGTGGGAAGCGGCCGCTCAGCCGAGCTTGGCGTCGAGCGACACGTTTATGGCGCCGAGCGCCTTCGATACCGGACACCCGGCCTTGGCCTGTTCGGCCAACTCCTTGAACTTGGCGGCATCGATGCCCGGCACCTTGCCGACCACCGTGAGAGCGCTGCCTGTGATCCCCGTGCCAGGAATCAGCGTCACCACCGCCTTGGCGTCGAGTTCGTCGGCGGGGGTGCCGTTCTCGGCCAGGAAGTGAGAGAACTGCATGGCGAAGCAGCCGGCATGCGCCGCCGCGATCAGCTCCTCCGGATTGGTGCCGGACTTGCCGCTCTCGTCCTCGAAACGTGCCTTGAACGAATAGGGCGTGCCCTTCAGGGTCCCGCTCTGGGTGTCGAGCGTGCCCTTGCCCTCCTTCAGATTGCCTTTCCAGACGGCGTTTGCGGTGCGGTCCATGAAATTCTCCTTGATTGTCCGGATTGCGCCGGCCCGGCGCCAGCGTTCTTCAAGACTATAGCGCGGGCGCGGGCGAAGACCACCGCGCTCTTTGCGCAGTCGCGCAAAATTGGCGGCGGCGGCTGAATTTTTCTTGAAAAAAAACACGTGCAAGAATGTCGACTTCCATCGGCCTCGACCGTCCTGCGGGCGGTCACGGATTTCGCGGCCGGATGGAGGTTCACATGGATGGCTTGTTTTTTGCACTGTGGAAGGGCTCGGGCCGCAAGCCCAAACGACGGGAAGATTACGGGCTACATCCGCCGCCTTCCGGTTTCGGCCGGCTTCTGGCGGCGGTTGCCATCATCGGGGTCGCGGCAAGCGTTCTCGATCACATGGCGGCACGCAAAGGCGCCGCTGACGCCGTGGCCGCATCCTATGGTTCGTCACCACAAGGGAGCTGGAAATGAAATATGTCCTGCTGGTCTACGGTGAGGAAAAAGACCTCTACGCGCTCACTCCGGAGGGATCGGCAAAGCTCGACGCCGATTCGCTGGCCTATGACAGGTCATTGGATCAGCAAGGCAGGCTGATCATCGCGCAGGCGCTGCAATCGGTGAAGACCTCAAAGACCGTGCGCCGGCGCAAGGGCAAGCGGCTGATCACCGATGGCCCTTTCGCCGAGACCAAGGAGCAATTGCTCGGCTTCGTCATGATCGAGGCCGGGGACATCGACGAGGCGCTGGAGATTGCCGGCGGCATTCCGCTGGCGGAAATCGGCACGATCGAGGTCAGGGCGATCTACGAGGTGCCGGGGTCCTAGACAACCATCTGCTCCCGGCGGTGCCGCCCTGACCCGGATTCTTCTGCGGGCGCAACTTTTGCGTGTTGAAGCGGGACAGCACTTCTCCTATCGTCGCTGCGGTTGGGGGATTTCTGCATGCCGTTCTTGATTGCTATCCTTGGCGTGTTGGGCGCGGCAGCATTCTGGTGGTACCGGATGAAGGCTATGAACGATGCGGCGCGCGAGGTCGCGGACGTCGTCGGGCGTGTGCAAGGGAACATTCGGCGCAAGAGACTGCGTAACCAGGCGGCGCTCTCACCGCTGACGGCGATCGACGATCCGGTCGTGGCGGCCGCGACGCTGATCACTGCCATCGTCTCCGAGAACGGCCCTGTCCTGCCGCAGCGCGAAGCTGCCATTCGATCGGTGATTTCGGAGATTGCGGACGAGAAGAAGACCGATGAGGCCGTGGTCTATGCCAAATGGGCGGCGTCACAGATCGACGATGCCACGATCGTCATCGACAAGCTGGCGCCATTTCTGCGCGAGCGCCTGGATGTGACTGAGCGAAACGATTTGCTGCAGATGATGAACCGCGCAGCGCAGGCTGGTGAGCAGCCCCTGCAGATATCCGATCAGCGGATGCTGCGGCTGCGCCAGAAGCTGGGCTTCGAAGTCAACTGAACGAAATTGCCTGATGCTCAATATGGTTTGCCGCCCCTTCCGGGCGCTAGATCGCCTCGCCCTTGAGCAGTTTCGGTGTGTCGCCGGACAGTCCGGACGCCTGGCGGATAAAGAAATCCTTCAGCCGCGGCATGCGTTCGACGAGGCCGAGGCCGACGTCGCGGACGGCGCGCAGCGGGCCGATGTCATTGGAAAACAGCCGGTTCAGGACATCGGTGGTGATGCCCATTTGCAGCGTGTCGAAGCGCCGCCACTGCTGGTAGCGTTCGAGAACGTCGAGCGCGCCAATATCCTGGCCGAGCCGGTCGGCCTCGACCACCACTTCAGCCAGTGCCGCCACGTCCTTGAAGCCGAGATTGAGGCCCTGGCCGGCGATTGGATGGATGCCATGGGCGGCGTCGCCGGCGAGCGCAATACGCGGCGCGACGAAGGCGCGGGCAAGCGTCAGGCCGAGCGGCCAAGCGCGTGGCTTGTCGGCGACATGGATTTCGCCGAGCTTTAGGCCAAAGCGCTGTTCCAGCTCATGCTCGAAGACGAGATCGTCGCCGGCGACCAGTTTTTCGGCATCTTCCGAGCGCTCGACCCAGACGATCGACGAGCGGTTGGTCCCGTCCTTGTCCGGCTTGAGCGGCAGCGTGGCGAAGGGGCCGGCTGGCAAAAAATGCTCCTCGGCGCGGCCACTGTGGGGCCGCTCATGCGCGACGGTGCAGACGATGCCGGACTGGCCATACTCCCATTTCACCGTCTTGATGCCGGCCATGTCGCGCAGCTTCGAGTTGACGCCGTCGGCAGCGATCAGAAGTCGCGCCTTCAGCGTCGCGCCGTCGGCAAGATGCACGGTGATACCGGCGCCGTTGACGTCGAAGGCACTGACTGCGACGCCTTCGATGATGTCGATGCCGAGTTTTTCAGCGCGCCGGCGCAAGGCGCCGTTCAAATCCCTGTTGGCGACCATATGCGCAAAGGCTTCGCCGGGTGCGACTTCGCCATCGAAGGTGAGAAACACCGGGCGCACCGGATCGGAAGTGCGCGAATCGGTGACGATCATTTCGGTGATCGCCTGCGCCTCCGGCGCGATTTCGGCCCAGACGCCGAGCTGGTCGAGCATGCGGCAAGCGGCAGCGGCGATGGCCGAGGCGCGGCCGTCCTTTTGCCAGACGCCGGCGGGCGCGGCGTCGACGACAGCGACGGCGAGGCTCGGCCGCGCCTGTTTCAACGACACGGCGGCGGCAAGGCCGACGTAGCCGGCGCCGGCAACCAGAATGTCGAGCGAAGTTCGGTTTTTTGCATCCGCCTTGCGGTCCACCATGGCAAATTCCTTTCCGGCCAAATTTCTTTCCGGCCTTGACTGCCCGTCATTCCTGTCGGAAACCGCCATAACACTTCTGCGGCTGGACGAAGTTCGAAATCAAAACGCAGGGCGCGAAACATGACGGCGGCCATGGACGAGCTTCTCAGCATTCTCGACCTCGAGCAGCTGGAACACAACCTGTACCGTGGTCGCAGCCCCAAGCTCGACTGGCAGCGTATCTTCGGCGGCCAGACCATCGCCCAGGCGCTGGTCGCCGCCCAGCGAACGGTGGAGCCCGAACGCCACGTGCATTCGCTGCATGGCTATTTCATGCGGCCCGGCGACACCAAGGTGCCGATCATCTACCAGGTCGACCGCATCCGCGATGGCGGCTCCTTCACCACGCGGCGTGTCGTGGCGGTCCAGCACGGCCAGGCGATCTTTTCGCTGGAAGCCTCGTTCCAGCAGGACGAAGTCGGGCTCGAGCATCAGGTGCCGATGCCGCAGGACGTGCCGGCGCCCGACACATTGCTGTCGCAGCGCGAATTGATCGGCAAGTTCGGCGAGGCCGTCCCAGACGGCATCAGGCGCTACTGGGAGCGTGACCGGCCGATCGAGATGAAACCGGTGATGCTGGAGCATTACACCAGCCGGGAAAAGCTGGAGCCGAAGCAGAACATCTGGATCCGCACGACCGGTCCGGTTCCGGCCGATCGCGCCACGCAGGCGGCCGTGCTTGCTTATCTTTCCGATATGACGCTGCTTGACACCTCGACCTTTGCGCATGGCCGCGCCATTTTCGACAGCGACATCCAGGCGGCGAGCCTCGATCACGCCATGTGGTTTCACCGCAGCCATCCGCTCGACGACTGGATGCTCTACACGCAGGACAGCCCGTCGACGCAAGGGTCGCGGGGGTTCACCCGCGGGTCGCTGTTTGCCCGCGACGGCACGCTGATCGCCTCGGTTGCCCAGGAAGGCCTCATCAGGCTGAAGCGGCCGCCTGCCGAATAGGCAATTTTGCAAAATTGCCTACTTTTTAATCAGCTGTGCTGCCGCGACTATGAACAGTCAGCCGACAAACCTTCCCCAATTCCTTATTTAACAAGAGGTTAACCCCCTGCTTCGGCAATTGGCACGGAGCTTGAATCCTAGCGGGCACTCTCCGGCTCTCATGGGGATCGGCGAAGTCGTGCAAACGCGGGGACCCGCAACAGCAAAGGGTGAAACCTTATGAAAATCGTGATGGCAATCATCAAGCCGTTCAAGCTCGACGAGGTGCGCGAAGCGCTCACCGCAGTCGGCATCCAGGGCCTGACCGTCACCGAAGTCAAAGGCTACGGGCGTCAGAAGGGACACACGGAAATCTATCGCGGGGCGGAATACGCGGTCAGCTTCCTACCGAAGATCAAGATCGAAGTCGCGGTCGGCGTGGACATGGTCGACAAGGCCGTCGAAGCCATCACAGCGGCGGCCAAGACCGGACAGATCGGCGACGGCAAGATCTTCGTTTTCGGCATCGACCAGGCGGTGCGCATTCGCACCGGCGAAACAGACACCGACGCGCTTTGAGCTGCGGACACGTATTCCAATGGAGAGTTCAATGAATATTCCTTCTACTTTGAAGTCCGCGGCGCGCACCGCGCTGCTGGGCGCGTTCACACTTGGAGCCTTAGGCACGATTGCCGCATTTGCGCAGGAAGCAGCTCCGGCCGCACCGGCAGCGCCACCGGTGCCGGCCTTTACCGTCGACAAGGGCGACACGACTTGGATGATGATTTCCACCATTCTGGTGCTGTTGATGACCATTCCCGGCCTTGCCCTTTTCTACGGCGGCCTGGTTCGCGCCAAGAATATGCTGTCGGTGCTGATGCAGGTTTTCACCATCACCAGCGTGGTCATGATCGTCTGGGTTTTCTACGGCTACAGCCTTGCCTTCACCCCCGGCAATGCCTTCATCGGCGGCCTTTCCAAGATGTTTCTCGCCGGCGTCGACGTGACGACGCTGTCGGAAACCTTCACCAAGGGCGTCGCCATTCCTGAGCTGGTGTTCGTCATCTTCCAGATGAGCTTCGCCTGCATCACCCCCGCCCTGATCGTCGGCGCCTTCGCCGAACGCATCAAGTTCTCCGCCGTGATCCTTTTCACCATCCTCTGGGTCACGTTCGTCTACTTCCCGATCGCGCATATGGTCTGGTTCTGGGGTGGCCCGAGCGCTTATAGCGACCCGTCAGGGCTCATCTTCAGCTTCGGCGCCATCGACTTCGCCGGCGGCACCGTCGTTCACATCAATGCGGGCATCGCCGGCCTTGTCGGCGCGCTGATGGTCGGCAAGCGCATCGGCTACAACAAGGACGTCATGGCGCCGCACTCGATGACGTTGACCATGGTCGGCGCTTCGCTGCTGTGGGTCGGCTGGTTCGGTTTCAACGCCGGTTCGAACCTCGAAGCCAACGCCTACGCGGTGCTGGCGATGGTCAACACCTTCGTCGCCACAGCGGCGGCGGCCGTGACCTGGATCGTGCTTGAAACGCTGCTCCGCGGCAAAGCGTCCATGCTCGGCGCGGTTTCTGGCGCTGTTACCGGCCTTGTCGCCGTCACGCCCGCTGCCGGTTTTGCCGGACCGATGGGCGTCATCGTGCTCGGCATCGTCGCCACCTGCGTCTGCTACTTCTTCGTCTCGGTCGTGAAGAACAAGTTCGGCTACGACGATAGCCTTGATGTCTTCGGCATCCACTGCATCGGCGGCATCATCGGCGCGCTCGGCACCGGCATCCTGGTCAATCCCGCCCTTGGCGGCGCCGGCGTCGTCGATTATTCGACAGCCGACTTCGCCGCCGGCTATGCCGGCACGGCCACCCAGCTGTGGTCGCAGTTCAAGGGTGTCCTGGTAACCGTCCTGTGGTCGGGTATCGGCAGCGCGATCCTCTACAAGATCGTCGATATGATCGTGGGCCTGCGTCCGACAGCCGATGCAGAACGTGAAGGGCTCGACCTCACCTCGCACGGCGAAGCGGCCTATCACCCGTAAGCCTTGTCTAGGGCGGCCTTGGCCGCCCCGCATCCTCCCATCCCGTCGTGACGCTCCAGAAGGGCTCACGCATTGAGGCCCGGAACGTTTCCGGGCCTCTTTTTTGCGCGCAGATGCCGTGCCAGATACCCGCCGCAAGATACTTCCCCCAATCCCTTATAGTTAATGCTGCCTTAACCTTCCCGCCGATAGTCTGGTGCCCGAATCTGCCGAGCTGCGCGCACGCGTCCGGCCGGGCAATGACAGACGGGGAAGAGCATGCGTTCAGGGGCTTCAGCACCGCTCGCGCTGGCCGATACGGGGCACGGCATCGGGGCATTCGCGCGGCGGCAGGTCGGCCGGCTGGTCGGCGCCGGCCTGTTTGCGCTGGTCGCCTTCGGTATCGCCAGCCTCGCCACCTGGAACGTAGCCGACCCAAGCTTCTCCCACGCCACCGATAACATCGTCACCAACGCCATGGGCTATGTGGGCGCTGTCTTCTCCGACCTTGCCATGCAGTTCTTCGGCCTTGCCGCGGTCGCGGCGCTGGTGCCGGCAGTGGTCTGGGGATTTCTGCTGTTTTCGGCGCGCGGCGTCGACAGGCTGCCGAAGCGCGGGCTCGCCTGGTTCGGCTACGCGGTGCTTGCCGCGGCCATGGCCGGCTGCGTGGTGCCGCCCAAGACCTGGCCGCTGCCGACCGGTCTCGGCGGCGTGTTCGGCGACATGGTGCTCAACATTCCCAGTTTCTTCGTCGGCGGCTACCCGACCGGTCTCATCGCCAGCGTGCTCGCCGTGCTTCTGGCGGCGCCGGCACTGTGGCTGTTTGCCTATGGCTCGGCGCTGATTGCACGCAAGAACGGTTTCGCCGTCCTCGAGCAACAGGCCGCACCTGATTCCCGGGATCAGGACGACCTGCTTTTCGACAATGACGAGGATGAAGGCGACGAGGGCATTCTGGCGCTTGGCGCGATCACCCATTGGTGGCTGTCGTTGCGCGCCTATCTCCGCCGCCGCGCCGCTCGCCGCCGGGAACGCGACGATTTCGAACCGGAGATGGAACCGCGCGCCAGCGCCTGGCGCCGCGCTGCCGAGAGGGTCGAATCGGCCGAGTTCGCCGAAGCGCGGATGAGCCCGGATGGCCGCGCCCGCGTCGAGCCGGAATTCTTCGCCGCCCTGGTCAACGACCGCAGTGCCTCGCTCGATCCCGACGACGCCGATGAGGACGACGACATGGATTTTGCGCCGGAGCCCGCGGGCCAGCGCCGCGCCGCGCCCAATGCGAAGGTGCAGCCGTTCCGCTCCGATGCGGCCACACGCGTCGAGGCGCCGGCGCCCCGGCCCGTTCCGGGCGCTCGTGTCCAGCGCGAAGCGCAGACGTCGCTGATCGGCTCCGAAACATTCGAAATGCCGTCGCTGCATTTCCTGTCCGAGCCGAAGAACGTCGTGCGCGACGCCAGCCTGTCCAAGGACGCGCTGGAGCAGAATGCCCGCCTGCTCGAGGGCGTGCTGGAGGATTTCGGCGTCAAGGGCGAGATCATCCATGTCCGTCCCGGTCCGGTCGTCACGCTTTATGAGCTGGAGCCGGCGCCCGGCATCAAATCGTCGCGGGTCATCGGCCTGTCCGACGACATCGCCCGCTCGATGAGCGCGATCGCCTGCCGCGTCGCCGTGGTGCCCGGCCGCAACGCCATCGGCATCGAGCTGCCGAACGCCAAGCGCGAGACCGTCTATCTCAGGGAGATCATGGCCAGCCGCGATTTCGAGACCACCAAAGCCAAGCTGGCACTGGCGCTCGGCAAGACCATCAATGGCGAAGCGGTCATCGTCGACATCGCCAAGATGCCGCACGTGCTGGTCGCCGGCACCACCGGTTCGGGCAAGTCGGTCGCCATCAACACCATGATCCTGTCGCTGCTCTACCGGCTGACGCCTCAGGACTGCCGACTGATCATGATCGATCCGAAAATGCTGGAGCTCTCGGTCTATGACGGCATCCCGCATCTTTTGACGCCTGTCGTCACCGACCCGAAGAAGGCGGTGGTGGCGCTGAAATGGACCGTGCGCGAGATGGAGGACCGCTACCGCAAGATGTCGAAGGTCGGCGTCCGCAACATCGACGGTTTCAATGCGCGGGTGCAGCAGGCGGAGAAGAAAGGCGAGAAGATCTCGCGCACCGTGCAGACCGGTTTCGACCGGCAGACCGGCGAAGCCATTTATGAGACGGAAAACCTCGATCTCGAGCCGATGCCCTACATCGTCGTCATCATCGATGAGATGGCCGACCTGATGATGGTCGCCGGCAAGGACATCGAAGGCGCAGTGCAGCGCCTGGCGCAGATGGCGCGTGCCGCCGGCATCCACGTCATCATGGCGACACAGCGGCCGTCGGTCGACGTCATCACCGGCACGATCAAGGCCAACTTCCCGACCCGCATTTCCTTCCAGGTGACGTCGAAGATCGACAGCCGCACCATCCTGGGCGAGCAGGGCGCCGAACAGCTGCTCGGCATGGGCGACATGCTTTACATGGCCGGTGGCGGCCGCATCCAGCGCGTCCACGGTCCCTTCGTTTCCGATGACGAGGTCGAGAAGATCGTCGCGCATCTGAAGCTGCAGGGCGTGCCGGAATATCTCGACGCCATCACCGAGGATGACGACGAGGAAGACGAGCCGTCGGGCAAAGGTAGCTCCGGCGGCGGTGGCAGCGGCAATTTCGAGGATTCCGACGATCCCTACGATCAGGCGGTTTCGGTGGTGCTGCGCGACGGCAAGGCCTCGACCAGCTACATCCAGCGCAGGCTCGGCATCGGCTACAACCGCGCCGCCTCGATCATCGAGAAGATGGAGAAGGAAGGCATTGTCGGCCCGGCCAACCATGCCGGAAAACGCGAGATTCTGGTGCCGACGGAGGACGACAAGTTCTGATCAGGCCGGCAACAACCGGCAGACCTGCCCGCCACAACCTTGACGGGCAGCAACCTTGAACCTTTTGGCGCGTTGCAACGACCAAGCGCTGTTCGCCCGCCAAACTTAAGCCCAACTGGGGGGCCAAACACTGCGACAACAGATAAACCAGACGAGAGTGACCGGCATGAAAAACTCTTCTTTCGCCACGATCAGCGATTTTGCCCCGACCCGCCGCCAGTTGCTTGGCCTCGGCCTAGTCCTGGCAGGTGCTGCGGCCGTCAATGTCGTGCCCGGGGTCCAGTTGCTGGCGTCGGCGCAAGCGGCGGTGCCACCCACCGCGCAGAAGATCGCCGACCATTTTTCCTCGGTCAAATCGATGGCCGGCGAGTTCGTGCAGTTCGGACCCAAGGGCGAGCAGACCGGCGGCAAGTTCTTTCTGGAACGGCCGGGCAAGATCCGCTTCAACTATGACGGGACGTCGAATTTCAGGGTGATTTCCGACGGCAGGTCGGTGGTCATCCTCAACAAGCGGCTGAAAACGTCCGATCTCTACCCGTTGTCGAAGACGCCGCTCAAGCTGCTCCTCGACACCAAGATCGACCTCTCCGGCGGCCGCGTCAAAAGCGTCAAGGAAGAGAACGACGTCACCACCATCCAGCTTGCCGACAAATCCGTGTTCGGCAGCTCGAAGATCACCATGATGTTCGATCCGAAATCCTACGAATTGCGCCAGTGGACGATCACCGACGCGCAAGGCAAGGACACGACGGTGATGATCTTCAACGTCAGGGAAGGCGTAAGTTTTGCCCCCGACACTTTTGCCATCGACTATACGGCTAACCGGGAACTGAACACCAAGTCGCGGTAGGGTCCGCTGTTATTCAGGTGAGGCCGGCCTGCGAACGGCGGTTTCCTGCGCTTCCGGTGCTCACGTACTTTAAGTACGCTCCGCTCCGGTTCTCGGAATCCGCCATTCTCGACTCGGCCTGACCTGAATCTCAGCGAACCCTGGTGCCAGCCCGGGCAGCGCTTCGAGCGCGGCCCGGCTTGTTTTTGAGGCTCGCGGCTGGCAGGTTCTGGCCCGACTCTCTCATGGGCGCATGACTCGCCAAAGGCGTTTGCCTCTGGCGGCCATGTGCTGCCCCGGATCCTGTGCATGCCCTTTTCCATCGCCACTTGGAACATCAATTCCGTCCGCCTGCGCATGCCGATCGTCGAACGCCTGCTTAGAGAACAGGCACCAGATGTGCTCTGCCTGCAGGAAACCAAAGTTCCGGACGAATTGTTCCCCGAGAAGGCGTTCCGCAAGCTCGGCTACGAGCACATCGCCTTCCACGGCCAGAAGGGCTATCACGGCGTGGCGACGGTGGCCCGGCGGCCGATCGAGATCGTCGAAAAGCGCCGCTTCTGCGAGATCGAGGATTGCCGGCATCTGTCGGTCACCGTCCGGGCCGGCGGCAAGGCGATCCTGCTGCACAATTTCTACGTTCCGGCTGGCGGCGACGAGCCCGACCCGGAGATCAACCGCAAATTCAGGCACAAGCTGGATTTCGTCGCCGAAATGAACGCCATCCGCGCTGAGCATGACGAGGTCTCCGGCTCGATCCTGGTCGGCGACCTCAACATCGCGCCGCTCGAGCACGATGTCTGGTCGCACAAGCAGCTCTTGAAAGTGGTCAGCCATACGCCGGTCGAGACAGAAAATTTCGAGGCGATGCGGCTCGCCGGCGACTGGGTCGACCTGATGCGGCTCAACGTGCCTTATGAGCAGAAGCTCTACACCTGGTGGAGCTATCGCGCGCAGGACTGGGAAGCGTCGGATCGCGGCCGGCGGCTCGACCATGTCTGGTCGTCGCCCAATCTGGTGCCGAGCTTTGCCGGCTATGAGATCCTGCGGCTGGCGCGCGGCTGGGAACGGCCGTCGGACCATGTGCCGGTGATCGCCCGGTTCGATTTAGAGTAGTGCGGACTGCCGCCTGTAGCGCGTCCCCTCTGTCCCGCCGGCGTTTCAGAAGTTCCGTATTACCGTTGCCCGCTCAGCTCTCGAAGCGCGACGCCAGCTCTTCGATGCGGCGGATCATTGCCTGAAAATCCTCGGAAATGCGCTGGTGCAGATGGACCGCGATATCGGGATATTCCTCCAGGATGCGGCGGAACATCTTGCGGCTGAGCCGCAGCACTTCCGAATCGATCTCGGCGGATGCGCTGGTCAGCCGGTTGGTGTCGGCGATCAGCGCCAGTTCGCTGAGCGTCGTGCCGGGGCCGGCCGTGCCTATCGGGACGCGGTCGCCATTCTGCTCGCGATACAGCACGATGCGCCCGCTGACCACGATATAGGCGCAATCGGCCTCGTCGTCCTCGCGGTAAAGCTTGTGGTCGGCCTGCAGCCTTGTGGTTTCCGCGCCAAAGGCGAGCAGACGCAACTGTTCGTCCGTGAAGCCCTCGAAGAGCCTCACGGTGGACAGGATGCGGATGTCGTCATCCAACGCCATCTAGCTATGTCCCCGAACGGTCAGTCCAATCCCTCCCTTAGGGCGCCGAGCGTCCCTTTGGGCGCGCAAAGGACGCTCTAAACGCTTGAAATCGACGCACCGTGCTTTCCAAAAAATCGATTCCGATTTTTGGGCCGATGCATCAGCGAGTCCGATCCAGAACCACCTCCAGTCTCAGGATCGTGCCCGAAAGCGGCCCCGCCCCGACCGCTCATTGGATAATTAAATGTTTAAGGAACCAGCTTGTAGCCGCCGCTTTCTGTCACAAGAATTTCCGCATTGGAAGGATCGCGCTCGATCTTCTGGCGCAGCCGATAGACATGGGTTTCCAGCGTGTGCGTGGTGACGCCGGAATTGTAGCCCCACACTTCCTCGAGCAGCACGTCGCGCGTCACCACCTTCTGGTCGGCGCGGTAGAGATACTTGATGATCGAGGCCTCCTTTTCGGTCAGCCGCACCTTGGCGCCGCGCTGGTCGATCAGAAGCTTCTGGCTGGGCTTGAAAGTGTACGGGCCGACCGAAAAGGTGGCGTCTTCGCTCTGCTCATGCTGGCGAAGCTGCGCACGAATGCGGGCTAAGAGAACCGCGAAGCGGAACGGCTTGGTCACATAGTCGTTGGCGCCGGCTTCGAGGCCGAGAATCGTGTCGGAATCGGTGTCGTGTCCAGTCAGCATGATGATGGGCGACTTGTAGCCGCCCTTGCGCAGTATCTTCACCGCCTCCCGGCCATCCATGTCGGGCAGGCCGACATCCATGATGAGCAGATCGATGAGGCCGCCGCGGGCCGTGGCGACGCCTTTGGCGGCGGTTGATTCCTGCAGGACGTCGAATTCCTCATAGAGAGACAATTGCTCGACGAGCGTGCCGCGCAGGTCGTCATCGTCATCGACGATCAGAATGGTGCGTGAAGTCATGGATCAATCCGTTGTTTTGAAAAGAAAATTCAGTTGACCGCTGCCTGTTTATGCGGAAGCTGACCGGCACAACAGCCGATCACAGTGATTTGTTCCGTGGCACGATCATACAAGAAAAAACGCGCGTGCAATGAGGCGAGCGCATTTTTGCGAAAAGGGCTCCGTGTTCTCACGGTGCGCGCAAGGCCCGGCCACGCCAGCCAGGGGTTCCTGCAGGCTGGCAAACTGGTGTTTTTATGTGCGCTGGGACGCGGCGGCATATCGGCCGGCAAGCGCGAAGGCGACGGCGCCACGCCACTTGGCTCGATGCGGATCCTGTCGGGATATTTCCGTAACGATCATTTTTCCGAGGGCCGCAAAACCCGGCTGGCGATGGCGCCGATCGGCTCAGATCTCGGCTGGTGCGAGGTGCCTGAGGACCGCAACTATAACCGCCCGGTCAGGATTCCCTATGGCGCCAGCCACGAGCGGATGCTGCGCGCCGACCGGCTTTATGACGCCTGCCTGGTGCTGGACTGGAACATTGCGCCGCGCCGCCGCGGGCGCGGCAGCGCGATCTTCTTCCACCTGGCGCGCCCCGGCTTCACGCCGACGCAAGGCTGCGTCGCGGTGACGGCACGCACGATGGCCCGGCTGTTGCCGCTGCTGTCGGACCGGACGGTGATGAGAGTGGTACGATAGGGGAGTAGGGGAATAGGGGAATAGGGGAGTAGGAAGTTGTCAGCCGATATGCGCGTTCGCGCCGCCTCACTTTTCCCTACTGCCCTATTGCCTTACTCCCCTACCCCCCTACCGTTTCGGCTTCTGCCAGCCGATGTCGAGCAGGCCGAGCCGGCCTAGTTCCTGGTCCATGGCGCGGGCGACATCCTTCCGCTCGGCGCCGATGTCGCGCAGTTGGCGGTCCGAGAGGTCCTCGACATTTTCACGCGGCAGGCCGGGCTCTTGCGGGAGGTTGATCGCGATTCTCGCGTGATGGAACCATTCAACTGCCGCGCGCAGCCAGGTTGGTCCGGCAGCCGGAGACTTCAAAGCAATGTGTGACATGACGTGATCCGTTCCATCCGGACATCAAATCCGGTTTGATAGTTTATCGATGGTCACATCATGCCCGATTGAAATCTAAGAGGGAAACGAGTAGTTTTTTCCAGATCATCAAGTTTAATTTGTGGATCAAGGGCAATGATCCTGCCAAAAATCATTCCGCGCTGATGGCGCGCCTGCTGCCTGGAACCCGTGCACTGAGGACGCTGGAAGCAGCGGCCCGGCACCTCAATTTCACCCGCGCCGCAGACGAGCTCGGCCTGACGCCGGCCGCGGTCAGCCACCAGATCAAGGAAATCGAGGATCAGCTCGGCATCGTGCTGTTCACGCGCACCAGCCGCACCATCCGGCTGACCGAAGCGGGCGCGGTGCTGTTCGAGGCCGCGACCGACGCGCTCGACCTGCTTGGCCGAGCCGTCTCACGGGCGCACAAGATGGCGCGTGGAACGGCGCTGCTGAAAGTGACCCTCGACGCACAGTTCGCGACAAAATGGCTGATGCGGCGCGTCGACGGGTTTCGCAAGCATCAGCCCGACATCGAGCTCCGTTTCGACATTAGTTATGAGGTGCGCGACTTCGACCTCGACGATGTCGATATCGGCATCCGCTTCGGCGCCGGGAAGTATCCGGGACTTTGCGCCGACCGGCTGTTCGAAAACGTCATCATTCCTGTCTGCAGTCCGGCGTTGCTGCGGGCGGGGCCGCCGCTGAAGGAGCCGCGCGACCTGTTTCACCACACGCTTGCCCACATCGAGTGGGCGCGCCAGGGTGTGACATGGCCGAATTGGCGCATGTGGATGGCAGCGGCGGGCGTCGACGATTTCGACGACAGCCGAACGATGGTCTTCGGCACGTCTTCAGATGTCGTTCAGGCTGCGCTCGACGGCAATGCCGTCGCGCTCGCCGATTTCGCCATGGTGGCAAACGACCTTTCCGAGGGCAGGCTGGTGCGACCGTTTGAGCTGGGCATCAAGGTTGCGCCCGAATTTGCCTATTTCCTGGTCTATCCAAAAAGCGCGGCGCACGACCCGCGCATCGTCGCCTTTCGCGAATGGCTTCTCGACGAAGTCGCGAAGACGCCGATCTGACGATCGATCCTTAGCTCAAGCCGCCGCTGCTCCAAACCAGCCGATCACCGCGCCAATGATGAGCAGCACGCCAAGCCAGTGGCCGCAGTCTATGATGGTCAGGTCCCAGCCGAAACCTTCGTAACGATGGATTGACGGAAAGCGTCGTGGCGACGAATCCCAGCCAGAGGACGAAGCCGAAGACCAGCCCGGCAACGAGGCTCGGTTCGCCGCCGGTCATCGCTCCGATGACCAGGGACATGACGAGCGCCATGACAATTTCCGCGATGAAGCTGATGACGAAGGGCAACGGCGATTTGCTCATGGTCGCCGGATCAAGCTTGGCGGCCTTGAGCCAGGGCTTGCTCAAGCCCATGTACCAGGCAGCGCCGAACAACCACGCCACTACGGCGGCGATGATCACCGCCAGCCAGTTCACTGCTGAAAAATCCATGATTTCCCTCCCCGGAAGCATGTCGCCCAAAAGCCTGCCCTCGGGCCTGACCCGAGGGTGCCCAGCGGTTTTGGGACAACGACATGCGTATTCTCAAAATCGATGCGTGATGGAACGCCCGTTCGGCCGTGTCGTCAAGCAAAGCGCCAGACGGTCGTGCGCTTGACCAGGGAATCCTCCAGCGCCCGGGTCACCGCCACTTCGTAGACGGCAAGCGGTTCCAACCCGGTCTTCGGCAGATAGGAGCGGCCGGGATCGCCAACGAGAATGTCGGCGCCGCGCGACTTCAGTGTTGCGAACCACGGCATCAGCCTGTCGGCAAAGGATCTGTCGTAGAAGACGTCGCCGGCCAGAACCACATCCCAGCCCGCATTGGTTCCGATGCAATCCGAGCCGAGGAACGTTATCCCGACGCCATTGGCCTCGGCATTGAGGCGGATCGCGGTCGCGCAGAACGGGTCGATGTCGGCGGCGATCACCTCTGCCGCGCCGGCCTTCACTGCCGCAATGGCGACAAGGCCGGAACCGGAGGCGAAGTCGAGCACGCGCTTGCCGTGCACATCAGACGGATTGTCGAGGATGTAGCGGGCAAGGCCTTGGCCGCCGGCCCAGGCAAAGGCCCAGAAGGGCGGGGGCAGGCCGATTTCGGCCAGTTCGTCCTCGGTCCGCTGCCACAGATCATGCGCCTCGTCGGCCAGATGCAGCAGGATCTCCGGCACATGCGGCGGCGCCATCAGCGTCGTGTTGTCGAGGATGAAGTTTTTCGCACTGTTTGGCGTCAGTGCCGTCACGGAGCCGGCGTCAGGTCGCCCATGCGGCAGACCTCTTTCCATTCGGCCGGCGTCACCGGCTGCACGGAAAGCCGTCCGAGCCGGACCAGTGCCATCTCGGCAAGCTTGGGATTGGCCTTGACCTGTTCCAGCGTCACCGGCTTCGGCATATCCTTGACGGCACGGATATCAACGCATTCCCAACGCGGATCGTCGGTAGTGCTGTCCTGATGGGCCAGCCCGCAGACCTCGGCGATGCCGACCACGTCGAGCCCGTCATTGGAATGGTAGAAGAAGCCGAGATCGCCGATCTGCATCGCCTTCATGTTGTTGCGCGCCGCATAGTTGCGCACGCCGTCCCATTGCGTGCCGGCCTTGCCCTTCGCCTTCAGCGCTTCAAAGGAGAAGACCGAGGGTTCCGATTTGAACAGCCAGTAGTTCATCGTTTTTGCTCCTCCTGAAGGCTGGAAATCAGCTACAGCCCCGCGCGTCTCTCAGACGCGCAAAGGACGCTGCAGCACTTTGATTTGCGCATGATCCCCAGCGAAAATCGATTCCGATTTTCGGGGTCATGCGCTCGCCGGCTTGTTGAAGGTCCAGTTCCATTGCCTGATTTCGACGCTTTCGAACAGCCCGGCCTTGGCGTAGGGGTCTGCCGCCGACAGGGCCTCTGCCGCGGCCAGATCGGGCGCCTCGACCACGACGAGGCTGCCGTTCGGCTTGCCGTCGGCGTCGAGGAACGGACCGGCGAAGGCCAGCTTCTTCTCGCCGTTCAATCCTTCCAGGAAGGCAATATGCTCGGGCCGCGTATCGAGCCGCACCTGCAGGTTTTCAGGCTTGTCCTTGCAAATCAACGCAAACAGCATTTTTCGATCTCCGGATTGTTCGAGATTTATCGCATCGGCCCGAAAATCGGAATCGATTTTCGGAAAGCACGATGCGCAGGTTCAAAGTTGTTAGAGCGTACTTTGTGCGTCCAAGCGGACGCACGTCGCTCTAAACATCGGTTTCGGTCTTCAGCGGCCTTGTCATCAGCGCCGACACAGCCTGGCGAATGGTGATCGTGCCGTCCAATATGGCGGCGACGGCGGTGATGATTGGCGCGTCGATCCGACGCTCGGCGGCGATGCGGGCGGCGATCGCTGCCGTCGGCACGCCTTCGGCCAAGGGCAGCCCGGCAAGCGGCTTGCCTTGCCCCAGTGCCAGCCCGTAGGCGAAATTGCGCGACTGGGCGGACGAGCAGGTCAGCAGCAGGTCGCCGAGGCCGGAAAGCCCCATCAGCGTTTCCGGCCTGGCGCCGAACGCAGCACCGATGCGACGCAATTCGACAAAGCCGCGCGTCACCATGGCGGCCTGGGCGCTGGCGCCGAGCCCGGCGCCGGTGACCGCGCCGGCGGCAATGGCGAAGACGTTCTTCAGCGCGCCACCGATCTCGACGCCGATGAGATCGTCGCTCGAATAGCAGCGCAGGTTCTGCGCGGAGAAGCGGGCGGCAAGATCGGCCGCCAGACCCTCGTTGCGGGCCGCGACCACCACGGCCGTCGGCAGGCCCCTGGCAACGTCGGTGGCGAAGCTCGGGCCGGACAGGGCGGCAACCGGGTTTTCAGGCAGAATCTCTTCGACTATCGCCGACAGCAGCGCGCCGGTGTCGCGCTCGATGCCTTTGGCGCAGAGGACCAGCGGGGTGTCTTTCGGCATATGGATCTTTGCGGTCGCCAGCATGGCGCGCAGCGACTGCGCCGGCGCCACCGCCAGCACGCAGTCTGCGCCGTCGAGCGCGGCCTCGATGTCGCTCGTTGCCACGATGCCGGCCTGGAGCGCGATGCCAGGCAGATAGCGCGGATTTTCGCCACGGTCGATCGCGGCGACGGTCTCCGGGTCGCGCGCATAGAGGCGGACGAAATGACCGGCTCGCAGCATGGCCAGCGCCAGCGCCGTGCCCCAGGCACCGCCGCCGAGCACCGCGACGCGCCAGCCGCTTGGCGCCCTGTCCTCGCCGCCGGTCATGCCTTGGCTCCACGCCGGCCCGAACCGACCATCGGGGCGGAGATGCTGTCCAGCGGCCAGCGCGAGCGCGGCACGAAATCGGCTGTGTTCTCACCTGATATGCCGGCACGCAGCCGTTCGATGCCGGCCCAGGCGATCATCGCCGCATTGTCGGTGCAGAGTTTGAGCGGCGGCGCGACGAAAGCAAAGCCGGCTTTCTCGCACAAGGCTTCCAGTTTCGTCTTGATCGTCCGGTTGGCAGCGACGCCGCCGGCAACAACAAGCGCAGGATTTTGCTTATCAGGAAAAGTTTCGCGAAAACGCGTCAGCGCTCTCGAAACACGATCATCCAGCGCATCCGCCACCGCCGTCTGGAACGAGGCGCAGATGTCGGCGACGTCCTGGTCGCTCAACGGGGCGATGGCCGTCGCTGCCTGGCGCACGGCGGTCTTCAGCCCGGAAAAAGAGAAATCGGACTGCGCCGAGCCCTTCATCGGCCGCGGAAAGGCGAAGCGCGTGGCATCGCCGGTCGCCGCCGCTTTCTCGACATTCGGCCCGCCGGGATAGGGCAGGCCGAGCATCTTGGCCGTCTTATCGAAGGCTTCGCCGAGCGCATCATCGATGGTCGTCGCCCAGCGCTGATAGTCGCCAACGCCACGCACGGCGAGGATCTGCGTGTGACCGCCGGATACGAGCAGCAACAGGTATGGAAAATCGAGCCCGTCTGTCAGCCGCGCGGTCAGCGCGTGGCCTTCGAGGTGGTTGATGGCGATCAGCGGCTTGTTTGCGGCCGCGGCAATGGCTTTCGCCGTCATCAGGCCGACGATCAGCCCGCCGACGAGGCCGGGGCCGGCGGTCGCGGCGATCGCGTCGATGTCGGCGAGATCGACGCCCGAATCGGCCAGCGCTGCCTCGATGATGCCGTCCAGCGCCTCGACATGGGCACGTGCGGCGATTTCCGGCACGACGCCGCCGAAGGCGGCATGCTCCTCGATCTGGCTGAGCACGATATCGGACAGGATTTTGGGTGCGCCGCCGCCATCCAGCGTCACCACGCTGGCGGCGGTCTCGTCGCAACTCGTCTCAATGCCCAGAACGCGGATCAATTCGTCGCTGTCCCTCGAAGATTGTACAACCCAGCTTTCCCCGGTAGGAGAAAGCCCAAGGTCTGTTGATATTCAGGTGATGCCGGCCTGCAAATGGCGGCTTCCTGCGCTTCCGGTGCTCACGTACTCAAAGTACGCTCCGCTCCGGTTCTCGGAAACCACCATTTTCGGCTCGGCCTGACCTGAATATCAACAGACCTCGATCTGCTCGGGGGTTATCACGGACCGCGCGCCATGCAAACAACCTTGAAAATCGGAACACGCGGCAGCCCGCTGGCGCTGGCGCAGGCGCATGAAACGCAGGCGCGGCTGATGGCCGCGCATGGCATGCCGGTTGAGGCGTTCGAGGTGGTCGTCATCTCGACCAGTGGCGACCGCATCCAGGACCGGCCGCTGTCGGAAGCCGGCGGCAAAGGGCTGTTCACCAAGGAGATCGAGGAAGCGCTGCTGGCGCGCCGTATCGACATCGCCGTGCATTCGTCGAAAGACATGCCGACGGTGTTGCCCGACGGGCTGGAGCTGTCCGCCTTCCTGCCGCGCGAGGATGCCCGCGACGCTTTCGTCGGCAAAGCGGCGAAGACAATCGCCGGACTGCCGCAGGGCGCGAAGGTCGGCTCGTCGTCGCTCAGGCGTCAGGCATTGATTCGGCGCATGCGGCCGGACCTCGACGTGGTGATGTTCCGCGGCAATGTGCAGACGCGGCTGCGCAAGCTCGACGAGGGCATCGCCGACGGCACCATCCTCGCCTATGCCGGGCTGAAGCGGCTTGCCCTGGAGCATGTCGTCACCGACCTGATGCCGCTCGACACCTTTCCGCCGGCGCCCGGGCAAGGTGCCATCTGCATCGAAAGCCGTATCGGCGACCGCGATGTGGAAAGGATGCTGACGGCAATCCATGACGTGCCGACCGGACAGGCTCTGGCCTGCGAGCGCGCCTTCCTGGCGGCGCTCGACGGGTCGTGCCGCACGCCGATCGCCGGCCATGCGGTCATCGCCAACGGAACCGTCTTCTTCGCTGGGCTGATCATCTCGCCGGACGGCACGCAATCACATGAGGTCGAGGCGGAAGGCCCGGCGCAAGATGCCGCCCGCATCGGCAACGAAGCTGCTAGGACCGTGCGGGCCAAGGTCGGCGAAAAATTCTTCGACGGCTGGGCCTGACATGGTTCGCGTCCTGGTGACGAGGCCGGAACCGGGCGCCTCGCGCACAATGCGGCGGCTTGAGGACCGGGGGTTTAAGCCGATCCCGCTGCCATTGACCGAAACGGTGGCTCTGCCCGTCGACGTGGAGGGGGTCGCAAACAATGCCGTGGCCGTTGCGGTCACCAGCGCCAATGCCGTGCGCCATGCGCCGAGGGAAATTATCGCGGCGCTCGCCGCTTTGCCCTGCCATGCCGTCGGCAGAAGGACGGCAGAAGCGGCCCGCGCTGCGGGATTCTTGTCCGTCAGCGAAGGCCCCGGCGATGCCGAGGCGCTGGCGGATGCGCTTGCCGGCGGCTTCATGGCAAAGACGATCATCTATCTGTGTGGACGCGTGCGGTTTCCGGCGTTCGAGGCGCGGCTGAAGGCCGCTTGTGTCGCCGTCCGCGCCATCGAGACCTACGACACAGTCACCCTGGACCATTCGGACGCCGCAATCCTTGCATGCCTGTCCGGCCAGCCGGTTGAAGCGGTGCTTCTTTATTCGGCCAAGGCGGCGACAGCGATGCAGGCCCTGGCTGGCCGGCCGGCGCTGCGTGGTCTTTTTGAAGAGACATGGTTTTTCGTCCTGTCCGGACGTATCGCCGCAGCCTTGGAGGCTGTCGCCTCAGAAAAGCTCCGGGTTGCGCCGGAGCCCAGCGAGGAGGCGTTGCTGGAACTTTTGCGGACGTGGCGTTGACCCCGTGTCATCACGCCGCCCCTTTTCACCGCTTGGTGATGTGCTAGACCCTTTCTGAACCATCCCGAAGCGAATTTTGCGGAGCCCAAGCATGGTCAAGACGCCGAAGATGCGGCATTCGAAAAGCCGTCGCGAGCCTGTGACCATCGAGCTCGAACCCGGGGCCGTCTCGCGCGTTGCCGACGAGAATGCCGCCAACGGGCGGACCGACGAGGCGAAAGCGGAGGAGGCGGCGAACGCGTCGCAGCCGGGTGCGCCTGAAGAACCCATGCATGCCGACCAGACCGACATCGAGCCGTGGGAACATGCCGATGCGGCCCCGCCCGCCGGTCCGGAAGAGCCGGCAGAGGGCGGCACCAAAGGTCCTGAAGGACCCAAACCGACTTATCCGGCCGGCTCAGACGCATCGGCGAAACGGGCCTTCGACTACAGCTTCGACGACGCATCTGCCAAAGCCAGCGGGATGGGGGCCAAAGGAGCGCCGAAGGAAGCCCAGGCAGGGGATGAAGGCATGGCAGCACAGCCGAGGCGTGGCGGCATCAACGGCATCGCTGCCGGCATTGTCGGCGGCGTCATCGCGCTCGCCGCCGCCGGAGGGCTGCAGTTTGCCGGCCTGCTCGGCGCGCCGGGTTCGGGCGGCGTGTCGCTCGATGGCGTCAATGGCGAAATCGCTTCGCTGAAGAGCGAGATTGCCGGGCTCAAGGACACAGCCGGCAACAATGATGCGTCGGCCAAGGTGGACGGGTTGTCGTCGGCCCTGGATCAGGTCAAGACGGATGTCGCGGCGCTGAAATCGGCGGTCGAGCAGGGTGGGGCCGGCGACACTGCCGGGCTTGCTGCCCTTGGCGACAAAGTCAGGCAGATCGAGACGACTGTTGCTGCCCTTGGTCAGGCAGGCAATACGGCGCCGGTCGATCTCGGGCCGCTCAACGAAAAGCTGGCCGGGCTCGACGCGGCGGTGAAATCCGCCGGTGAGGCGGCATCGGCGCAGGAAGGCCGGCTTGCGGCGCTGGAACAGTCAGTGTCGCAGCTTTCCGGCAAGGTCGAGGCACAGGCGGGACAGCCGAAGATCGCGCTCGCCATCGCCGCTTCGGCGCTGAAGGCAGCAGTCGACGGCGGTGCGCCGTTCGCCGCCGAGCTCGAAACGTTTGCGGCGATTTCACCGGGCGCACCGGAGATCGCAACCTTGCGTCCCTACGCCGAAAAGGGCGTTTCGACACGTGCCGAGATCGCCGCCGAAGTGCCCGCCGCGGCCAATGCCATGGTCGCTGCCACCGAGCCCGTCGACCAGAATGCCGGCTTCCTGCAGAACCTTTTGTCGAGCGCCGAATCACTGGTCAAAGTCAGGCCGATCGGTGCCGTCGAAGGCGCCGGCGCACCGGAAACCGTCGCGCGCATGGAGGTGGCGGTCAGCCAGGGCGACTACGCCAAGGCGCTCAGTGAATACGATACACTGCCCGAGGCGGTGAAGGCCGCCGGCGCCGACTTTGCCGGCAAACTGAAGGCGCGGATCGAGGTCGAGACACAGGTCGACGCGTTGATCGCTGGTGCGATGAAGGCGTGAGGAAAACCCGATGATTCGCATTCTGCTTTTCCTCGCCGTCGTTTTCGCGCTCGGGCTGGGTTTCGCCTGGCTGGCCGACCGGCCGGGCGAGATGGTCGTCACCTTCAGCGGCTATCAGTATCAGGTCAGCCTGATGGTGGCGGCGGTGGCGGTCGTCGCCGTGGTTGCCGCGGTGATGATCGTCTGGTGGCTGATCAAGTCACTGTGGAACAGCCCCTACACCATCTCGCGCTATTTCCGCGTGCGCCGCCGCGACCGTGGCTATCAGGCGCTATCGACCGGCATGATCGCCGCCGGCGCCGGTGACGGAGCACTCGCCCGCAAGAAGACCAAGGAAGCGGCAAAGCTGATCCGCTCTGACCAGGAGCCGTTGATCCAGCTGCTGGAGGCGCAAGCCTCTCTGCTCGAAGGCGACCACGAGGGCGCCCGCGAAAAGTTCGAGACCATGCTCGACGATCCCGAAATGCGGCTGCTTGGCCTGCGCGGGCTTTATCTCGAGGCCGAACGCCTCGGCGATCGCAACGCGGCGCGCCACTATGCCGGCCGCGCCGCGGCGATGGCGCCGCAGCTGGCCTGGGCCGCCGAATCGACGCTGGAAGACCTGACCGGGCGCGGCGACTGGGACAGCGCGCTGAAATTGGTCGAGGCGCAGAAATCGACGCGCCAGATCGAGCGCGACGCCGCCAACCGGCGCCGCGCTGTGCTGCTCACCGCCAAGGCGCAGGCGCTGATCGACAGCGATCCCAATGCCGCCAAAACCGCTGCTCTCGAGGCCAATCGACTGCGGCCGGATTTCGCGCCGGCGGCGGTCGTCGCAGCCAAACTGCTGTTCAGGCAGAACGATGTGCGCAAGGGCGCGAAGATCCTCGAAGCGGCGTGGAAAGCCGAGCCGCATCCGGAGATCGCCGAGCTTTACACCCACGCCCGGCCTGCCGATGCCGTCCTCGACCGTCTGAATCGGGCGAAGAAACTGCAGGAGATGAAGAAGAATCACGCCGAATCCTCGCTGACGGTGGCGCGCGCCGCGCTCGATGCGCAAGATTACAAGACCGCCCGCCAGGAGGCCGAGGCAGCCATTCGCATGGATCGCCGCGAAGGCGCCTATCTGCTTCTGGCCGACATCGAGGAGGCCGAGACCGGCGATCAGGGTAAGGTGCGGCAGCTTCTGTCCAAGGCGGTGCGTGCACCGCGCGATCCGGCCTGGGTTGCCGACGGCCTCGTCTCCGAACGCTGGGCGCCAGTGTCGCCGATCACCGGCAAGCTCGACGCCTTCGAATGGCGGGCGCCGATGGAGCGGCTCGGTCAGCTCATCGACAGTAATGAGGACGCGGCGGATGCCGCGGTGCCGACCATTGCGGCGCCAATCAAGCCGGCAAAGGAAAATGTGATCGAGCTGAACCCCGCTGTTTCGGCCGAAAAACCGACTACCGCGGCGGCACCGGAACGTGGCGAAGACGAAGACCAAGTTACGCCGGTCACCGCCACGGCCTTTGCCGCGGTGCCGCCGGATGCTGAAGCTGTCGAACCGGCGGAGGAACTGGCCCGGCTGCCCGACGATCCCGGCGTCGACCCGGACGAAGACCAAAAATCGCCACGCAGGTTTCGCTTGTTCTGATTTGGTCGAGCTTGATAGTTTTGCCCGATGGGAAGTAAGAATCACATGTTCGAACGTGTTCTGTCGTTTCTGAAGGACCTGCCAGCAGGTGGCAGCGCCCGCAACAACGCCGATGATCCGCGCGTTGCCGCATCCGCCCTTCTCTACCATGTGATGAGTGCCGACGGCGTGCGTCAGGATGCCGAATGGGAGCGCTTCAAGGCGGTGCTGGCGGAAAGCTATTCGATCAGCGGCGACGAGCTCGACGCGCTGGCCGCCGCCGGCGAGCGGGCCGACAATGAGGCGATCGACCTCTACGCCTTCACCAGCGTGTTGAAGGGCCAGCTCGATCCGGACGCGCGAAAAGCCTTCATCGGCCTGATGTGGGAAATCGTCTATGCCGATGGCGAATTGCATGAACTCGAGGACAATATCGTCTGGCGGGTCGCCGAGCTGATCGGCGTCGAACGCCGCGACCGCGTCGAGGCACGCCGCAAGGCGGCGGCCGAAGCGCCGGGCGCCACCGGAACGTCGAGCGACGAATAGACAGGATCCCCATGCCATCCACGCCGAGGCCGAGACCAAAAATCCTGATCGTGCTGCATCAGGAGAGTTCGAGCCCCGGGCGCGTCGGCCACATGCTTATCGAAGAAGGCTTCGACCTCGATCTCCGCTGCCCGCCGCTCGGCGACGCCTTGCCGGAAACACTGGACGGTCATGCCGGGACCGTGGTGTTCGGTGGACCGATGAGCGCCAATGACGAGGATGACTTCGTCCGCCGCGAGACCGACTGGCTGAAAGTTCCGCTCAGGGAGAACCGGCCGTTGCTCGGCATCTGCCTCGGCGCGCAGATGCTGGTCAATCATCTTGGCGGTAGGGTCGAGGGTCATGGCGAGGGGCTGGTCGAGATCGGCTGGTATCCGCTGCAGGCGACCGAGGATGGCAAGAAGCTGATGCACTGGCCTGAGATGGTCTACCAGTTTCACCGCGAAGGCTTTTCGCTGCCGCGGGACGCGACGCTGCTGGCGACGGCCGAAACCTATCCCAACCAGGCCTTTCGTTATGGCGACAATGCCTGGGGCATCCAGTTCCATGGCGAATTGACCCGGGCGATGATGCAGCGCTGGGTCGTTCGCGGCGCGCACCGCTTCGAGTTGCCCGGCGCGCAGCCCGGCCGCGATCATCTCGGCGGCCGGCTGATCTGGGACATGCATCTCAAACGCTGGCTCGACGAATTCCTGCAGACGATCTTCGGCAGGCCCGCACTGTCCTAATCTAGTCTAACAGCTGACCCTTTGTGAGACGCGCTCGCTGGTCGCCCTTCGTCATTGTCGTCGTATTGCGCTCAGCTGAGTTCTTGGGCGAGTCCGATGAGAAGCCCTTCAGGCCCGCGGATGTAGCAGAGCCGATACGCGTCTTTATACTGGACTACTTCGCCTACGAGCTGCGCGCCGCGATTGCGGAGCCTTTCAAGCGTCTCGTCGATGTTGTCCACGGCGAACATGACGCGGAGGTAGCCTAGAGCATTAACCGGGGCGTTGCGGTGATCCGCGACGGCAGGTGGCGTGAGGAAGCGGGATAGCTCGAGCCGGCCGTGGCCGTCCGGCGTGCGCATCATGGCAATCTCGACGCGCTGATCGCCCAGTCCAGTGACACGTCCGGCCCATTCTCCTTCGATCGTGCCGCGCCCTTCGAGCTCAAGGCCGAGCTCGCGAAAGAAATCGATCGTCCCTTCGAGGTCATCGACGACGATTCCTACGTTGTCCATCCGTTTGAGCGCCATGTGTCCAATCTACAAGGTGTCGTCCTAGGCCGTAAACTCATAAACTGCTTGCCAGGTGAGCATTCAGGGCTCTGGAAGGGAGCCTTGTGATGCGTCGCTGGTTGATCTGAGGGATTTTGCACTTCGCTACTGGATTAAAGGGTTATGTGTCTACGGCCTAGCGTATGCCGGGGCGTGCGCTTCTGGCGACCATTGCGACGATTGTTTCGAAGAGTTCGTCCCGCGCCTGCGCGGCCGTGATTTCTGCGGTCGCGGCAGCATAGGACAGGGCCTCGGCTGCACCGAGCATCGCCCAAAGGCCCGCTGAAGCGACAGCACCAGTTCCGGCGAATGGGGCAAGCGCAATCCGGCACCTCTCGATGAACGCCGTCTCGCAGTCGCGCTTGATCCTTTCAAGCTCAGGCGAACCGGCCAGCGCAGCGATGACACCGGGTATCTCGCGGCCTTGGAGAAGCACGCAGTCGACATAGGAGGACGCGATAACCGCGGCTCGGCCCGCCAAGGTCGGTTCGCTCGCCTGAAGCGCGGCGTCCATGAGCGCATTCTGACGCGCGTCGAATTCCCGATAGAGCGCCGCCAGCAGCCCGGACCGCGTGCCGAAATGGTCGTAAACGACAGGTTTTGTAACAGCCGACTGCTCGGCCAGCCGTCCGAGCGTCAGGGCTTCCGTTCCTTCTTCCCCAATCAGCCGCCATGCGACGTCCAGAAGCTGGCGATGCCGTTCCTCTCGCGACAGCCGGCGACGCGGTCGCGGATGGGAAGCCTGATCACTCATTTCGGCGCTTGACATGGCTATATACCAAAAGTAACTTACTAAGAGTATATAAGTTTGGGCGTTCGGCCGCAACCAACCAGCAGGAGTTTTCGATATGCACGCGCTGATCGTTATCGCGCATCCCGATCCCAGCTCGCTCAGCCATAGCGTCGCCAGGCATGTCGCCGAGGGTGTGTCCCTGTCCGATCCCGGCAATTCCTTCGAAATTGCGGATCTTGCGGCGGAAGGCTTCGATCCGAGGTTCACCGCGACGGATCTCGCCGTCCATCGCAGGGAGACGCCGCCCTCAGCCGATGTTGCCGCCGAGCAAGCGAGGATTGATCGCGCCGATGCCCTCGTGCTGGTCTATCCCGTCTACTGGTGGTCGATGCCGGGGCTTCTCAAGGGATGGATCGACCGGGTATTCGCAAATGGCTGGGCTTACGATGAAGGCCCAGACGCCAAACTGGTGAAGAGGCTTCGCCACCTCCGGGCTCATCTGGTTGCCCTCGGAGGCGCCAACTTGCGAACCTATGAGCGGCACGGCTATTTCGGAGCCATGAAGACGCAGATCGATCATGGCATCTTCGATTACTGTGGCGCGTCCGTCGTGACGTCCGAGCTGCTGCTCGGCTCGGAGACGCAGGATCCAGCCTCTAATTTCGGCGCCGCGCGCGCCATCGGCGGCAACCTCTTCAAGGCATCCGCGCGAGGCGCGGAGGCAGCTTGAGCGCGTAGCGCACCGGCAGCACATGGCACGGTGTTCGCGGCCCCCGTGCCTGGATCAGTGCCGCCTGAAGCGCCTACAACTCCTGCCGGTTCGACCGAAGCCGGAGTCGTTAATGTTGACGTCAGACCGGCAGGCCGTTCTGCTTTCGTAGGCTTTTGTCGAATGCGGATGCCGGGACGAAACGGCGCAGGAAACTGACCTGGCGTGCCATTTTTCCCGCCGCATAGCGCCTCCTCGGAACGGAATCGGTCGCTGCTTTCAAGACCGTCCCGGCTACAATTTCGGGAGCATCACCTGTTTCCATCGCTTTGCGCAGGATCACATCCATGCCAGCGCGCGCAGCGTCATAGATCTCAAGCAACTGGTCTGGCCTGGCGAGATTTTCTTCAAATGACGTTCGGGTATAGGCGGGCTCGACCAACACGACGCGAATTCCGAAAGGGCGCAGTTCGTGGTCGAGCGATTCGGAATAGCCCTCGATGGCATGTTTGGTCGACGCATAGAGCGCGGAATAAGGTGCTGGGATTAAACCCAGCACAGAACTCAAATTGACGATTCTGCCCTTCCCTTGACGGCGCATTGCCGGCAGGACCGCGTTGGTCACGCGGAGAACGCCGAAGACGTTCACGTCGAACAGCGCCTGAGCCTGGACGGTCGAGGACTCCTCCGCGCCGCCGAGCAGGCCGACGCCGGCATTGTTGACGAGCAGGTCGATACGCCCGGCTTCAGCCAACACGTCATCGACCAGTTTCGCAACGGACGCGTCATCGGTGACGTCGCAGGTCAGCATGGTAACGCCGTCGGATCGTTCGGCGACCGCACGACGGCTGGTTCCGAACACGCGAAAGCCCGCGTTCTGCAGGGCTTTGGCCGTTGCGTGCCCGATGCCGGTGGATGCCCCCGTCACCAGGGCGACGCCAAGATTGGTGTTATTCATGGAAATCACTTCTTTCTATGTGCTGGATTGCCGGCTGCAGGCGTGCGCAGATGGAGATAGGCGCACGCCCCGCGATCCGATGAGGCCATTACTCGGCAATGGCCCCAGTTTGCTGGTTGGACACTGATCCCACCTCGGTGACGGTAAGCTTGTCGCCGGAGCGCGAAATCTCGAGGTTTTGCTCAGGCTCGCCCAATTTCCGCGGCACGGATATCGTAGCCGACTGCCCTTCGGCGAGAGTGGCCGAGAAGCGCAAGGGAATCCCGGTCTCTCCTTCCGCTATCGTTGCGATCACCCGATAGCCGTCATTTTCGTCGGTGTAGTGCAAGACGCCGCGAAAACCGCCGAGATCGATACTCTCCCCGGCCATGGCCGACAGCTCACCGGCATGCAACGGGGACGCGGCCAGGAAGAATGCCGCCACGCCACCGATAAGGTTGATCATCGCGAGGCTCCGTTTAGATGTTGCCGATCTCGGCTGGCCGGCGGCGACATGATGCATCGGTTGCGCGCTCTGACGGTTAAATTCCGGGTTGGTCCTGTTCATGGAAGTCACTCCTTCTTTGTGCTGGATTGCATTTCAAAAAGATGTTAATATCATTTCGATATCAAGTCACTATCAAAATGATATTAACGTGAAAAATCTTTCCGATGCCTTTTGCCCGATCGCCCGCGGCCTCACCTGCGTCGGCGATGCGTGGAGCATGCTGATCCTTCGCGACGCGAGCCTGGGCCTCACGCGCTTTGACGAATTCCGGAAAAGTCTGGGCATCGCTCCCACCATTCTGACCCGGCGGCTGGCGACGCTGACGGAAGAGGGACTTCTGGAAAAGCGGCGCTACTCGGAGCGGCCTCCGCGCGATGAGTATGTGCTGACGGCGGCCGGACGCGATTTCTTGCCGGTGCTCATCTTACTGGGTGCGTGGGGACGCCAGTACCGCGGCGAAGGCAGGTTGGCGCGATACGTCGACGCAGAGACAGGAGAAGAAATCGAGCCGGTGGCCGTGGATGCCGTCACAGGGGCAAAGATCGGCACCCGCCCGATTCGCGTTGCAACACCCGAATAGCATCCGCGATCGCAAGCGCCGGGCTGCCAGGCGGTCGGAAGTCAATCACCGGACTCTGCGATGCTTGCGCCGGCCAGCTGGTCCGTCCAGCGCCGGAATAGCGCGCTGGCATTGACGCCTCCGAAGCCGAAGCCGTTGGAGATCGCGTAGTCCATTCCCATCGGCCGGGCTTGGTTTGCGACGAAGTCGATCCCGTCGCCCGCTGGATCCGGAGCGCTCAAATTAAGGGTTGGTGGCGCCACTTGATCCCTCAGCGCCAGGATTGCGAAGATGGCTCCAAGCCCGCCGGCGGCTCCGAGCAGGTGTCCGGTCGCCGATTTGGTTGCGCTGACAGCTATGCTGGAATCTGCCCCGAAGATTCTTTTGATCGCCTCGATTTCCCCGAGATCACCGACTGGCGTGGAGGTCGCGTGCGCATTGAGATGAGATACCTCACGCGCCGAAATGCCGGCTTGGGCAATCGCGATCTCCATGGCTCGGCGCGCGCCGTCGCCGTCCTCGGGACCGGAGGTGACGTGATGAGCATCCGCCGTCGTGCCGTAGCCGACGAGCTCGGCGAGTGGTTTCGCGCCGCGCGCAAGCGCGTGGCTCAGTTCCTCGATAATCAGGATGCCGGCCCCTTCACCCATGACGAAGCCGTCCCGCGACGTGTCGAAGGGGCGCGAGGCTTGAGCCGGCGTCTCATTGAAGCCGGTGGAAAGAGAGCGTGCGGCAGCAAACCCACCGAGACTGACGATGTTCATGCATGCTTCCGTGCCGCCGCACACGGCGATATCGGCTTCATTGGCGCGGATAAGACGGGCCGCGTCGCCGATCGCCTGAATGCCGGCCGCGCACGCCGTCACCGGTGCGCCGAGTGGCCCCTTGAGACCATAGCGGATCGAGATGTGGCCTGCCGCAAGGTTAACCAGGAAGGACGGCACCGTAAAAGGCGAGAGACGGCGGACGCCGCGCCCGTCGACCGTGCGCACCGCCTCGGTTATGGCTGGGAACCCGCCGACCCCTGAAGCAATGATCGTTGCCGTGCGCAGGCGAGCCGCTTCCAAGGCAGGCTTCCATTTCGCCTGCGCAAGCGCCTCTTCTGCCGCCGCCAGCGCAAAGAGAATGAACCGATCCACCTTGCGCCGATCTTTCGCAGCCAGGATGGCATCGGGATCGAAACCAGCGTCCGGATCTTCTTCCAAGGAGGGAACCACGCCGCCGATCTTCGCCGGCAGGTCTCCCACGACATCGTCCGAAAGCCTACGAATGCCCGAGCGACCGGCCAGGAGGCGTGACCAGGACGCTTCGACATTGGCAGCAAGGGGCGTGACCGCTCCCATGCCTGTAACGACAATTCGTCGCATCTGCTCTCCTATCAATTTGGGTGCGCCGCCAGCGTTGCCTACGCCGTTCAAGCGGCGACTGCTTCGCGAACCTGATCGGTCGCCGCATCCAGAAAAGCCTGCGCGAGATCGGGGTCGTTGACGACGCGCGAGAGCAGCACCGCGCCGACCATTGTCGAGAGAATGGCCATGGTCCTGCCGCCAGCCTCCTCGCCGTCGGCCTCGCTAACCCAACTGCCGAGCATCTCAAGGTATTCCCTGATCCCGGCCTCGAATGACGCCTTGACCTCGGCACCCTGTCTGGCGGCATCCGAGCCGAGCGCCACGACCGGGCAGCCGTCCATCTTTTCTCCGCGATGGCCCATGCTGAGGTAGAATGCGATCACCGCGCCGAGCGGATCCTCAGGCTTTGCCGCAGTCGCGGCCGACCATCGGTGAGTGGCGCTCTCCATCGCCCGCCTGGACGCCTGCGCCGCCAGGTCCTCCTTTGATGCGAACTGCTTGTAAAAGGCGCCCTGGGTCAGACCGGCTCCCTTCATAAGATCTTTAAGGCCGATGCCGTCAAAGCCGCGCTCCCGAAAAAGGCGGCTTGCCACATTGATCACGGTTTCACGGTTTTCCGCGGCCTGCATGCGACTCACGCGCATCATCATCTCCTTTTTTAGATTGCATTCGTAATCTATAACCATTATAGAGGACGGATGCAATCTATTTCGAGATGAGGCGATGGGCATGAAAAAGAGACCCGCCATCTTGCTGGCGGGCGTGGCGGCGAACGTCGTCAAAAATCACCGGACGGGAGCGCCACACGGTGCCCTCGATCACGCCGTCGAATAAGTTTGGAGGAGAGGTCAAATGCTATACAGTTATTTTGTCGAGAAATCGATCCGACAGAGCTTCGACCACGTCAACAACCATCGCTGGAATGCGGCGGTGAAAGCACTCGTGCCGCGTGTCCGTCACCGCGTTTCCGGCGCCCACGCGCTTGGTGGTGAGCGCCACGACAAAGAAGCCGTGCGCCGCTGGTTTGAGCGCCTCGGCCGCGTCCTGCCTAATCTCCATCTCACGGTCAACCACATCTGGGTGAAGGGCTGGCCGTGGCATACCACCGTGTTTGCCCAGTGGGACGGCACCGCAACGCTGCTCAACGGCGACGCGTCGTACGTCAACCGTGGTCTCCACGTGTTCACCCTGCGGTGGGGCAGGGTCTATGCACTCGAGGAATTTTACGATTCACAAGCAGCGGCCCGCGGTCTTGCCGCCCAAGCGGCAGCTGGCCTCGATGAAGCTGCCGCCGAACAAATTGTGAGCTAGCAGCTCGCTTGGACGGGCACCTCGACGGTGACGCCGCGGGGTCGCCTTCGTCGTTGGCGCGGTCCTCGCTGGGCATCGCCCGCAGACGACCCATCCGCCCGAATTCGATCACCTCTGCCGTCTGCTGCGCCCGGATCAGTGCGCTCTGGATCAGTTTCGCCCGTTGAGGTGGCGCACCTTGCGCAGCTGCGGGAACAGCACCGCCCACAACCCGGCGACAATGACTGCGCCGACGCCGCCAATCACCACCGCGGGCACGGTGCCGATCAACGCCGCCATGGTGCCTGCGCGGAATTCGCCGAGCTCGTTGGAGGCGCCAACGAAGACCTGGTTGACGGCGTTGACGCGACCGCGCACCTGGTCCGGGGTCCACAGCTGGATCAGCGTCTCTCTGATATAGACGCTGAACATGTCGGTGGCGCCGAGCAAGGCGAGTGCTGCGATCGACAGCCAGGTGATGGTGGAGAGGCCGAACAGCACGGTAAAGGTGCCGAACAGCGCGACGAAGCCGAGCATCACTAGGCCGGCGTGGTTGCGGATCGGATGTCCGGCCAGCCAGATGGCAACGCAGATGGCGCCGATGCCCGGTGCCGAGCGCAACAGTCCGAGGCCCCACGGGCCGAGTTCGAGGATGTCGCGCGCGTAGACCGGCAGCAGTGCTGTGGCGCCGGACAAAAGCACGGCGAACAGATCGAGCGAAATGGCGCCGAGCACGATCTTCTCGCTCCAGATATAGCCGAAGCCGGCAAACAGGGTCTGCATCGTCGGCTTGTCGGTCTCGCTGCGCTGGGCTGGCTTCGGGATGGTGAAGATCAGCACCGCGGCGACAAACATCAGAACGGCAGCGGTGCCGTATGCTGCTTCGGCCGAAAGCCCGTAGAGCAGGCCGCCGGCGACGGGTCCAATGATGGTTGCCGTCTGCCAGGCTGACGAATTCCAGGCGATTGCGTTGCCAAAATCCTCTGGTGGCACGAGATTGGCGAACAGCGACGCTGCGGCCGGTCCGAAGAAGGCGCGCGCGATGCCGAACATGGCGAGCACGCCGAAGATCAAGCCCGGTCCGCTAAGGCCGCGCAGCGTCAGCAGCAGCAGAGCCAGCGCGCAGATCGCCTCCAGCAGGACCGTCAGCGCCATAATCAGACGGCGTCCGAAACGGTCGGCGACCACCCCGGTGACCAGCACCAGCAGCAGCGAAGGCAGGAACTGGACAATGCCGACAAGCCCGAGATCGAACGGATCACGGGTCAGGTCATACACCTGCCAGCCGACGGCGACGGATACGATCTGGGTGGCGAATGTGGAGAGGAAGCGCGCCGCCCAATAGCTCAGGAAGGGTTTGTGGCGGAAGGCGGCATAGCGCTGGTCGGGTGATGTTTGTTCGGCTGTCATTTGTGAATGGCCCCGGCGAGACTGTGTATCGGCCGGCGGGGCTCTTCCACAATGGGCGCTGGTCCGACCACAGCGCTTTTTAGAGTCTTTCACGTTTTGACGGAAGCGTACCCGGCGTTTGCGAAGTAGTTCTTGCATTCGCCGGGTTCGATCGTTGCGACGAGATGGCCGATGTGTCGCCAAGTGTCCTCGATGGTGCGTTTCTGA